>DDBL01000081.1 GCA_002333425.1 Leptospiraceae bacterium UBA2033 | reverse complement strand
CTTAGATTTAGATTCGCAAATTTAACTTTATCTTCTTTTGGTGAATGTATAATTCCGAGATTTATATGATTTACAATATCAAACAGATTTTCTTCTAGAGTTTGTGTGGTCGCTTTTTTTAATAAAAAATTTCCTATCTCCCAATGAACTTTGGACTTTTCTTCTAAAGGTATAAGTGCGTAAGCCGCTTGTTGGATACGATCATGGACAAATTTGAATTCTGCTACGCCTTCATATTTAATATCTAACTCTAAGAATTTATAGTTTTCATTTGAAGGTAAAATTAGTCCTGTTTGAATTGCTTCGAATATTTTTTTTAGAATATCGTTTTTTTCTTCCTGTGCAATTAACGCAAGTCCTTCGAGAGAAAACCGATTCCCAAAACAAGAAGCAATCCTAAGAAAATACTGAACTTGGGCAGAAAGTTTTTGAATCTTTGCAGTCATCAATTCAACAACGTTATCCGATATATTTAGGCTTTTAATTTTTTCTAAATCCCATTTCCATGGATTGTAACCATTTTTAGAATTATACTCTGGGTCAAAAGTTATATACTCATCACTGTAGAGAGATTTTAAAAATTCATTTGTGAAAAAAGGATTTCCACCAGTCTTAGTATGAATTAGGGTCGCTAACTCACTAATATTCGATTTTTCTATTCTTAGAGTATCAGCAAGTAAAGCCTCTGTGTTTTCGTTTGTCAAAGGCACTAATTTTATTTCGGGAATTATTGGAAGAAAATCCGATTCTTTGTCTTTGAAATTTTCCGTAATTTCTTTGAGTGTAAGTTTTAGCGGATGAGAGTCATTTACCTCATTATCACGATAGGCGACAATGATAAACACACATGTTTTTTTTACCTGAGTGAGTGTTTCGATCAGTTTTAAAGACGCTGAATCTGCCCATTGTAAGTCATCCAAAAATAGAACAAGCGGATGCTCTGGTCTAGCAAATACATTGATAAACCTCTGAAACGTATCGAAAAAACGATTTTGTGTTTCACTTGGACCAAGTTCGGGTAACATTATTTGTTTCCCAATAATTAATTCCAATTCAGAAATTACATCTGTGATAACAGCTCCATTATTTCCTAATTCTGAAATAATTTTATTTTTCCAATTTTTTAAATCATCTTCTGGCTCACTTAACAGTTGCCTAACTAATTCTTGAAATGCTTTTAGAATAGCGAAATAGGGAATATTTTTTTGTAATTGATCAAATTTTCCAGCTATATAGTAACCACGTCTTTTAGTAATTACCTTAAATAGTTCTTGGACTAATACTGATTTGCCGATTCCAGAATAACCACTCACGAGGATAATCGGAATTTTCCTGTCTATAGAAATAGATTTACCACGAAAACTCTCCATATATTCTTCAAAATGAGTTAGTAACCAACTGACTTCTTTTTCTCTGCCGTACAACTTTTGAGGAATATAAAATTCCTGACTTATATCATACCTACCCAACGGAAAAGTTTCAATTTTAGAAATATTTTTAAATTGAACTAAACACTCTTCTAAGTCTTTCATCAATCCAACAGAACTCTGGTATCTGTCTTCCGCATTTTTAGATAGCAGCTTATTGATAATAGCCGCTAGTTGTATTGGAACTTCTGTGTTTATTTCAGAAACTAATTTAGGCTCTTGCGTAATAATAGAGTGAATGAACTCAAGTGGATCTTCTGAATGAAAAGGCATTTGGTTGGATAATATTTCGTAAAAACTTACACCAAGCGAATAATAATCAGTTCGATAATCCAATGATCGATTCATCCGTCCTGTCTGTTCTGGTGAGATGTAAGGAAGAGTCCCCTCTAAAGAAGTTGGATTTTGTAGACTTGGATTTTCTTTATTCAAATAAGTAGCAATCCCAAAATCTATGATCTGAACTTTTTTATCAGAAACGTTAAACGTAATATTAGATGGATTTATATCTTTATGAATGATTCTTGCGGCATGAATCTGTCCCAAAATATAAGAACATTGAATTGCAATTTCTAAAAATTCGACTAAATTAAACGTCGTTCTAGAAACTAATTTACGCAGAGATTCTGAACCTCTATCTTCCAAAATTAAAACTACAGAATTTCCATCCCGTTCTAATCCATAAGCTTTAACAACTCCATCAAAATCTAGTTTGGAGAGAACTTCGTATTCCTGTTTGAATTGTTTAATTTCATCCGGGCTTGGATAATCGTGGGAAATTTTTTTTATAATGACTGGGATATTGTCGGAGATCCTTGTGCCTCTAAAAATTCTAGAGTTTACACTTTCATATATCTGCTCTGCAATTCTAAATCCACCAATTTGGTTCATAAGTAGCAACACTTCTACTAAGTTTTCATTAGGGGTCAAGAAATATATTGTTCCTGAGTAAAAATTGTTTTACGGTAAGTTACAAGTGGCTAATAGATAATTTAATTGACAAAGTTTTATCTAGCGCTGAAAATACCGCGTAAACAAAAGTCTACACACAATTAAGGAAATCAAATGCCAGTTACTAACAATCCAGTCAACTTACAATTCACAGAAGAAATGAAAGGCTATGTAACATTTTCCGACAAACCTTTAGATTATAAAGAAGGTTTTGATTCAGGAAAAAAAGAAGATAATTACTTTATGTTTCACCTAACGATTATTATCTCGGACGTAGATTTTTTTGTGAATGACCCAAAACAAACTGGAATGGCAGAAGGCTATGTAGAATGCCCTAAATGGGGTGGTAAATTCAATGTAGAAAAAGGTGTGTTCAATTGTTTTGTAGACGTAGATGCTCCAATTAAAAACACAAAAAATATGTTCTACCGATTGTTTTTTAAGGATAATAACGGTAAACTGCTAACGATGAGCGGACACAAAGTAGTAAAGGACGATGCAGGTTTAGATGTATGGAAGGATACCACTACACTCTACACTCGCATCTATGAAGGTCATGTCGAAGAAAAAGCAGAAAAGACTGCAAAACTCGTGGCTACTGGAATTTTAGAAATTTATATCAAAGACTTCGCCAAACAAATGACTACAATCAAATCAAATGGAAAAACTTTTAGCGAAAGAGAAAATGCTGTTATGAGTTTTGGGAAGTTATTTCTAGGAAATCTCTGGGATGTTTACGCCACTAAACTAAAAAGCGCAGAGCCAGAAATCTGGAACCAAAGAGAAATTCCTATGTTTACTTTATCAGGAGTCAAAGAAGGCGAAATTACCTATCACCCAATTTCAACCGGGGACAAACTTGGTATTAGCCTCATGCGCTTTAAAAAGAAGGAAAGTGACGATGTAATAATACTTTCTCATGGTCTGACTACTTCAACGGATATGTACATTATGCCGGAGCACAATAACTTAGTGAATTACCTTCATGCGAATGGATACGGAGATGTATGGTCTCTTGATTGGAGAGGAAGTATGCGTCATAGTTATAATCTATTTCCACATAGGTTTAACCTAGACGACGTCGCCTTATACGACTTACCCGCAGCAATTGCAGAAATTAGAAAACATATAGGTCCTAAAAAAAGAATTCATGCAATCGTACATTGTGTGGGTTCTATTACCTTTATGATGAGTTTATTTGCTAAAAAAATCGACGGGATTGCAAGTGTAATTTCCAATAGCGTTTCTCTAAACCCACGAGTTGCTACTTGGTCTAAAATGAAATTAGCAGTAGCCCCGTTTGCGATTGAATACATCTTGCGGTTTCCCAATGTTAACCCACGTTCTTATTACAATCCGGGTCCAGCCCTCGGAAAAGTTCTCTCAAAAATTGTAAGTGTATTTCATGGAGAATGCAATAATCCAGCCTGTCACATGCTTAGTATGATGTGGGGAACTGGGTTTCCCGCTTGTTACGAACACTCCCAATTAGCCGCTACTACACACGACCGAGTGGGAGATTTGTTCGGAGCAACTTCCATGAACTACCACAGGCATATTCGTAGAATGGTGAGTAAAGGATCAGCCGTAAAATACCAAATCGAAAACAAACGATACGAAGAACTCCCCAATAACTATTTAGATTACGCGAATGATATGAATACTCCAATTCTATTTATGACGGGAGATAAAAACAGAGTATTCAATGATTCTAATATAGTCACATTTGAAACTCTAAAGAAATTAAAACCAGATAACAAAAATGAACTCTTTATCGCAAAAGGTTATGGACACCAAGATACCCTGATGGGAAAAAATGTGGATAAGGACATTTTTCCGCGATTCTTGGAGTTTTTGAAGAAACAAAAGTAGGATAAGACAGATTTGCCACAAGATGAAATATACCAAATGACAAAAGTATTTACTTTGGCGTTCGGTATAAATTTCAACCTAGCAAATCTGTTATGAGGGATCTCAGTGCCTATCGGTAGTAAACTTCAGGGCAATTTCTGTAAGTTCCATGTACAACCCATCACTGGGTTTTAGGTTTAGGTATTCTATTAATTTTTGTAATTTAGAAGTATTTACGTTAGTCTCCATATCAATTTCAAAGGAAGTTTTATGTGGACTACAATTTTCTAGTTTCCATTTAAGAATTTTTTGAACTAAAACTTCATACTCTTGAAAGATTGCTTTTTTAGATATTCCACATTCTAAAAAGAACTCCTCCAAACGACTAACAAAAATATGGTCTGCGGCTAACATTGAGTATTGGTATTCATTTAATCCAATCAAATCAAAAAGTTTTTCCCAATCATCTACATTTTCTCGTTCTTTATTCTTACAATCATACGATTGACAAATAGACGCACCGTAAAAAGAAAAATTTTGACTTTTAGGATCACCTGTTTTGATTGGATGAATCATACATCCAATTCTTTTTTTCTCGGAGTCAATGTATCCCAAAAAAGGACAATTGTAAATAGTCGTATCTTTCTTTGGAAAAACACTTTCTTTTTTTTCAAACTCTTCTCGAAAAGAGATAACAGTTTCTTTTTTTTTATAGTCTACATTCTTTAAAAAAAATTCCGTTCTATCATTTAGAATAATTCTTAGTTTTTGGTGCGGATAATCTAGATTAAACAGCCCACAACAAGCTCCACAAGAGGATTGGTTAGTTTGGCAAAGACTCATGCTAAGATGGAAAGTAGTTGATTGGTCTGAAGATTCACAAACTCTAAAGAAACATCTCGGTCTTTTACAGTGCCTTTCTGAATAGCATTCACGCCAAGCAAAGGGAGAATAGATTTTTTATTCTTATTTAAAAGCACAACTTTCCCTCTAAATTCGTCTAGTCGATGAATAAAAAATCCAAATTGAGATGGATCCATTTCTGTTTCTTTTTTATTGTATCCATAAAATAAATGATGTTTATCTGAATCCATAGAGATATAGAAAATATAACATTTTTCAAACTCATTTAATTCTACTAACAAATTTTCATAGTAGTATTGAGAGGTAATTAAATATCCTTCCAAACTTTCCGAGTCCAAATTACCAGCTCGAAATTTTTCTACCCAGTTGATAATTTTATAAATCAAATCTTTATTTGAGAATAATACAACCAGGAAAGACTCTACAACCATAGTAATCTGCAATTTTTTAAAATCTAACATGGACTTAAATATCAAATCCCACCAACTTGCGAGGCTAAGATCATTTATCCTCTCATAGGATTGATTGAGAGCTTTAAATTTATGGTCACTTAATACAATAACTCCAATCAATTTAGAAAACTCTTCAAAACTTTCTACAAAAGCTGTCATTTTATTTTCACTAGAACTTTCTCTTTCCTTTGCAACAAAATTCGCATAAGAAAATGCGATAGGAGTTGGATAAGATTTTCGAATCATAAAAGGATCTATGATTTTATTTCTTTGATTATTGTTTTTGTTTAAAATAATTCTATCTGGATGCCCATAGAGAGAATAGTTTGCCCAAATCACATCAAGTGGATCATAATTTTTTCGAGCGTATTCTCTTGCTATATGAAGTGATTCACCCAAACTCTTATCGCTAAAAAGAGAAAGATAAAATCGAATCGTAAAATCGAGGGTTCTCTCATTATCCGCAACTTCCCATTTGGTTCCGATAAAACTCATAATTCCTGACATCAAAAAAGAGCTGGCAAAATCATTCATGATGTTATTCGAATTCTTTATTCTTGCACTTCTAGAAGAATTGCAAGAATTACTAAATACTAAATTTGTAGAAAAGGCACTATTTTTAATTTCCCTGGCTTTTAGAATTTTGTCTCCGGAAAGTAACCAACCATTTTCCATGGGATCGTGAGAAAAATACAAATGCCCTGCATAATGAATAATATTTTTTCCGCGAATCATCGAAAGTAATTTTAATTTTGTAATTTGCGCACCAGCAATGAACTCAATCTCCAAGATGGAAGAAGGAACTTTTTCTCTTAAAACCTGAAAAAGAGTCTCCCCTTCTCTTTGTGCCCATTCCAAATCTTCTGTCGGATCTGCAATAATTAGCATCTTCAATTTTTGTGTATTTTCTTCTTGTAAAAATGTCTTAGAACCTTTGATGGTTCGCCCAATCAAAAATCTATCTGATAGAAAACAATCTCCATCATAAAGTAACTCCCAAGGAATTTCAGCCAAGCTACTATCAATATTAAAATGAAGGTATTTTTCAGATGTGGTTCGTAAATTTTCAGAAATCGAACTTGGGAAAAATTGTTCGTAGAATGTCTCACCTAGAATTTTTAATTCTTTTAAGACATCCGGTTTTACGCGAAAGGTAGATTCATGGTTTGATAAAAAATTATTAGAAAGTTTAGCAAGATTTTCAATTTCCTTTACATACTCGGAAATTAAATCGCTATCAATGGAAGATTGGATATGAGATTCAGAATGAAATTGACCCGAATTTAGAAAATTAAATATATTTACATTTCCAACTCGGTCAATTAGTAGATCAATCATCCATTACAGTTTATCTGCAAAAAGAGATAAGTCAAATCTTTTTGAAATATTCTTCCCCGTAAATTCGATATTGTAAATTCCTTCTTTTAATCCAGAAAAAGATACGAGTCCTTCTGAATTAATATTGCTAGAATAAATAAAACGATTGTCTTTTCTGAGATTGACTTGGTTATAAAGTGCAACAAAGGATGCATCAAACTTTACACTCAAATAAGCTTCATTTTCATTTTCTTGGATCACTTGGTAAACAAGGCTTCCTTGTTCAGTTTTTTCTAACATACTTATGCTTTGAGGAGTTGTATTAATCGAATTTCTAACTGCTGGGATAGTAGATTCTAAAGGTGTGATTAAGGAACCATTGAAAAAAGAACCTAAAAGTTTAATGCCTGCTTTTCCAAAACGAATTACGAGTTTATCTTCCTCTTTTTTGGTTGTAAAATCAGATTCCATATAATTTTTAAGGTAAATAGGAAGAGAAACATTTTTAGATTCTGAAATAAGTTTGTTAGCTTTCGCTATATCCAAAGATTCTAATATAGGCGAATCGTTATAGGTAAGCGATTCTAGGTAGTTTTCATTGCCATATCGAATTGCAGAATGAAGGGATTCTTCGATTTGGCAAAGCTGGGCAAAAGAAAAATCATCGTCTGCCGCAAGGTCATATACCTTCTCATCTTCATTTAGGAAAAGTTCTAATAAATTGTCCTGGTTTGGAATATTCTGGGCTTCATTCTTAGGATTCATAGCTGACCTCTTGGAATTAGAGACTGATAAAAGAACTATTATATTTCATAATTAACAATTTTTTTTTGAATTTTTTCGATTACTCTTTGTAAAGATATACTGACTCCCCCTTCGGGAATTCGTAAAAGTTGGGCGATTACACGGTAAGGAGTTCTTGTGATAAAATTTCCTTTGTTCTTTTTTTCGATTAATTTGCGTCTTTGTTCGTATTTCTTTTGGATAGATAATTGAACTTTGTCGTAATTGGGTAGATTATCATTAAAAACTATTGGTTTTTCTTTTTCCTGCTGCTGTTTTAACTCTAAGATATTCATATAAATTGAGGCGATTTTATCTTCACTTTGTAAAATTTGGATTTCCTTTTCGCTAAGTGTATCTCGAATCGAAATAATTTCTTTTTGTAATTCCTCTTTTGAAAGACCGGTTTTTTCTAACAGATAATCAATTTCATCTGCTTCTAAATTCAAATAGTAAATATAAGCTAACTTAAATATAATTCGGCTTTCCATTTTAATTTCCGAAAGTGTCTCCCTAAACCGGCGAGAGATAGAATCTGCTTCTTTTTGTTGGTCTGATTTTAGGTCAGGTTCATTTTCGATGGAATCGTATTCTACTCCATCAGAGTTTACTTTTACGCTGGAAACAATTTTTAATTCTCTTTTATTTCGTTTCCAATCAATGAGCATGTTCCGAAGAACTGTGTAAAGCCAGGTTTTAAATCCTGACTTTCCAACAAACGTCTGGAATCGTTTACCGGACTTGAGTCTCTCGTAAGCATAAATGAAAAATTCGCTAGCATCATCTTCTTCTAAATGAAAAACGCGAATTGGAAAATTATAGATGTCCTCTGAAAATTCTTCAAAGAATTTTTTTAACGATTCTTGATTCCCGCTTGCGCAAGACTGAATCAAAACAAATATTTCTTCTTGAGATAGTTTCATACTGGTCAGAATTGGTACAATAATTTTTTTGTTCTTATAGTCATTTACAAAAAATAAAATCAGAGCATTTTTATGAAAAAAATCCCTTTACTCTTCTCCATCATCATCCCCCTATTTTTTATTTTCGGTGAGGAAAACACCAAACTGCCCGATGGATTTATCTGGCCTGTTGGGGGAGATAGTATCGAAACTAAATTATCCTCTCTATTTGGAGAATCAAGAGGTGATCATTTCCACAATGGAGTAGATGTTTCCTCTGACAACGAAAAAGTTTCTGCAATAGAAAACGGGACAATTATCTATAGCCATTACAAATCAGATAACCCTTTTGAAAATGAAAGTGGTAGTGGAAACAATGTCTGGATTTTACACGCAAATGATATTCTATCTGCTTATTACCACTTAAAAGATGGGAGGTCTTCTGAAATACTGGAAAAACATAATATTAAAAAAGGAGATTTTATTGGAAAAACTGGAAATACAGGACATTCGAGTGGTTCTCATTTACACTTTGTAATTGCAACCAACCAAGGTCGCAAAATTATTAATCCATTAACAATTCTACCCAAAGTAAAAGATACAAGACCACCAACAATCGGAAGTTTGATTCTGACTATTGGAAAAAATAAAACTTATATTAATGATGGGGACTCTTTTAATTCATCCAACAATTTTCCAATCACTGTAGATATTGCAGATGCTGGAGAAAGGAAAGGACAACGAAGAGGTATAAAATACATTCAGTTTATGGTTAACAACAAAGTTTACAAAGAAAGCAATTTTGATGAACTCAGTTTATCCAATGGGATCTGGAAAAACGAAAGTGGCTTAACGTTTAATGATCTATTTTTTGAAAATAATTACTATATAGGTAATTTGAAATTTTTATCGGGCGATAATACTATTTCCATAAAAGCAATCGACTTTAGTAATAACAAAACAGAAAAAGCTTTTACTTTCTATGTAAACAAAATCCAGAAAAAGTAAAAACTTGACTAAGTTAGTTTTAGTACTTCTCGAACAATTTCTGCTGTATCATCTATATTCTTGGCAGTCATTACTTTTGAAACTTCTTTGATGGCAGTTTTTTCATCAAAACCTAGTTGGATTAATGCAAGAACAGATAAATCTTTTTTATCTTCCTTTGTGGGCAAATAATTTACATTCGTATCATTTAAAAATGCTTCAAATTTTTTTAAATTCTGCTTAACTTCAAAAATTATCTTTTCAGAAGTTTTTCCTTTGACCTTTGGAATTTTTTCTAGTTGAGAATTATCACCATTTACCACAGCTTTATACAACTCATCAGCACTCATAAAAGAAAGAATCTTTAAAGCAGTCATCTCGCCAATACCGTGTAAACCGCGAATTAATTTGAAAAGTTCTCGATCTCGTATATTCAAAAAACCAAACAGTTTTTGAGTTCTATCATTTATTAAATGATACACACAAAGATTCACTTGTTTATCTTTGCTGCTCTTTAAACCTTCATAGGTTTTAAAAGAAATAAAAATTTCGTAAATAACTCCATTCACATCAAGTTCAACAAAACTTACATCTAATCTTTCAATCTTACCTTTTAATCCTGCTATCAAAACTTATTCCTTAATTTACTCACCTTACACAAGGTGAGCTAAACATTCAAATGATATTTGTGCCTAGCGGCTGGCTTGCTACCGCAGGCTATTGAATTTATTCATTCATTAGTTTTTTCTAATATTTCAATTTAACTTTGATTTTCATAAATTTTCTTTTTCGCGTAACATCCATTTAATTAATTAATATGTTTATTGAATAGAAACGAATCTATCTCAACATATTTTTCTTCTTCGGATAATTTCATTATTTTTTTGGCTAACACTTCTGCTTGTAAAATATCCATGCGAGAAATAATTTTTCTTATTTTCTTTACTAATGGCAAGGAAACAGATAACTCTTTTAAACCAAGACCAATCAGTAAAATTGTAAAATTTGTATCGGATGCCAATTCGCCGCATATACCAAGAGGAATTTTATATTTTTGTGATGTCTCTATAATCATACTCAGTATTCTTAAAAAAGAAAGATTATACGGATTGTACAAGTCGGAAATATAATGATTATTACGATCAACAGCCATCGTATATTGTAAAAGATCATTTGTTCCAATAGAAAAAAAATCACACTCCTTGGCAAACTGATCAAGTGCTAAAGCACAAGCCGGTGTCTCAACCATAATACCAATATTTACATCTGCATACTGAATTCTTTTCTTTCTTAGGTCACTTTTACATTCTTCGATTAATTTTTTGGTTTTAATAACTTCAGAAACTGTACTAACCATCGGAATCATAATTGAAATATTTCCAAATACCGATGCACGCAAAATAGCTCTTAGCTGCTTCTTAAACCATGTAGGATTTTTTAAAGAATACCGAATTCCTCGGTTACCTAGAAATGGATTATCTTCCTTATGCCTTGTATCAAATTTATCACCACCCAAATCAAAAGTTCTTATTGTGACAGGCAAACCCTTCATATCCGCAGCAATTTTTTTATAGATATGAAACTGTGCTTCTTCATCATGAATTTTATCTGCTTCTTCAATTAAGATGGTTTCACTACGATATAAACCTACACCATCTGCATTTGCTTTGAGAATTAATTCACAATCATTTTCTGAATCTAGATTAACTTTAATAGAAATATGATGACCATCTCTGGTAAAAGAAGAAACTTCTTCCTCTTGAATGGCTTTAATCGGAGAGCTAGATCCGTAATATTTAATTTGGTTAATTACTGGATTACGAATTACAACTCCTTCATCAGCATCTATTAAAATAAATTCATTATCAACTATCTCAGACGTAATTTTATTTAAGCCTACAACCGTAGGAATAGAATAGTTCTTAGCAAGAATCGCCATATGCCCAGTTTTTCCGCCCATTTCTGTGGCAATTCCTTTGACCATCTTTTTATCTATATGAATCATTTGAGAAGGAGTAAGTTCATGAGCTACAATAATTACTTCTTCTTTTATAGCGGATAATATATTGTAATCGCTTTTTCTACCTAAGAGGTTATCTTCTATTCGCCGCCCAATATCTCTAATATCAACAGCTCTTTCACTAAAGTAGTCATCATTTAAGCTGGTAAACTTATTTGATATCTGATCAATCGTATTAAATAAAGCTAATGCTGCATTTTCATGATTTTCTTGAATTTTTTTTATCACACCATCTAGAAGTAAAGGGTCATCGAGCATACAAATCTGAGAGACCAGAATATCTTTTATATCTTGGTTCATAGACTTTTTACTGATTATCGCTTCTAGTTCTTTTTTTGTTCTACCAAGAGCCTTTAAAAATTTTGTTACTTCTACTTTTATGTCTGCTTCCTTTATGAAAGTCTGCAAAATAATGTGATTACTAGAAATAATTTTTAAAGCTTTGCCATAGAATTTTCCGAATGAAGCCGGAATACCTCTATATATTGTAGTTCGATTCGTTGGCATGGTAGATTTTGTAAATCATACCAATCGGGAAGATTTTTTCCATTCTTATTTAATATATTTTGATTTTCTGAAAAAAACTTCTAACAAATTATAAAAAACCACACTGAGTAGTTACCACTAACTCGGTTATGCTTTTTTGGCAAAGGCAGAAATTCTTGGAATTTTAAAATCATGCATACGTTTGCTTTTGAATTTAGAAACTTCATCTCCTGTAATGCGACTCATAATTAGCTTGCCCATAGAAATATCTAGAGCGTGACCAGCTTTAGAAGCAAGAATATGTCCTATAATCGGTCTACCAATTATAGAGAGATCTCCAATCAAATCTAAAACCTTATGACGAATACATTCGTTTTCAAAACGCAAACTTTCATTTAGATAACCTTCATCAGAAAGAACGATTGCATTATCCAAAGACCCACCAAGTGCCAAACCTCTAGACTGTAATGCTTCTACATCGCGTAAAAATCCAAATGTTCTAGCTGGTAGAATTTCATTCGATAAAACATTTTCATCTAAATCAATAGTAAGACTTTGTCCTCTAAGTAATGGATGATTAAAATGAATATTATAAGTAACTTTTAAGGAATCGGAAGGTAGGATCACTATATATTTATCGCCATCAACCACCCATACTGGATTTGTAACTCTAAAAGGTTCAACTTCTTCTAAAAAAGATACAGTCCCAATAGAATCAATTGCTTCTAAAAATGGACGTGAAGATCCATCCATAATAGGAATTTCGCTAGAATCAATTTCCATAATTAAATCGGTAATTCCTCTGGTGAACAATGCTGCCATTAAATGTTCAACTGTTTGAACAATTCTAAATCCATCCCCCAAAGTAACTGCATTGCTTGTATCAACTACGTGATTTAAACTAACTGGAATAATTGATTTTTTATTTTTAATGTTGCAGATGAAAATAAGACCTGTATGAGCCTCGGCAGGAATTAGTCTTAAACTAACTTTGTTACCGGAATGTAATCCGATCCCGCTGATATTTATTTGGCTTTTTAATGTTTTTCTGTAAATTTTGCCGTCCATCTCTCTTGTTCCTTACTTACTTCTTACTATGCAATCGCTGTACCTAGAAATAATAGAGAAAAAGGGCGTTTTAAGCCATTTTAAGAGCTAAAAGATGGTTGAATGAAACTATCTTTGTATCAAATTAACAACATTGTGGTATCTTAGCAACAAAATGAAATCCAAGATTTTATTAGCTCTATTTAATTAGATTAGTGAGGCAATTCAAAAAATAGCCAGTAAATCAGAAATAGATTGTAACTTGATTGAATATAAATTTATTTCATTTGGCTCAGCATGACCGTATTCACAAAATGCAAATGGACTTTCCGCCTCCAAAGCAGCATCCAAATCTGACTTTCTATCCCCAATCATAAGTGCACTCAATCCTGTTTTTTGGAAATTGGAAAGATAACCCTTTAAAATATCTCCCTTAGAACGAATACTTACATAATCAATTACTATCAATTCCTGAAAATATTCTTTTAAATTGTATGCTTCTAAAATGGCATTTATATAGGCTGCTCGCCCATTAGAAGCAATACATAGTAAATAATCTCGGCTGTGTAGTTCTCGAATTGTTTCAGCCACACCCTTATAAAGCATACCTTTCTTTTCAAAGATTTTTTCACATAGCAGCCTTAATACATTATCCGAAATGGAATCTCTTTCGCTTTCGGATAACTCTGGGAGTAAATTCTGAAAAATCTGTTTTACGGGAAGTCCAACTTGTTCTAATATCTTCTCTTTCGTAGGAACTATTACTTTTTTACCTGAATTTATGCTAAATTTTTGAATAGATTCAACATATGTATCAAGTATAATAGCTTCCGAAGAAAACAAAGTGCCATCAACATCAAAAGCAAGTATTTTAATTTGTTTAGAATAGAAAGATTGTAACGTTTTATTCATTTGATTATTTTACTTTGAAAGAAAATGGGTCAATTCTACAGCAATTTTATTAATTGCAAACTCCATGTACCCTGGGTCTTCGATTTTTCGTTTATATAGATCATATTTATTTTGCAGATTCCTAGATATGCCTCTCTTACGGAGTATAATAGGATCAGGTCCAAAGTCAGAGGGGTCTAAAAGAGTCCCTGTAGAATGTATCATCTTATTCATAGTTACTTCCCTGTAACAAATTTAGTTTTCATCCATGAAAACTTTAAAAACAAACTTAAAATAAATCTCTGTGAAATTGCACTTTCTCTTTACTTACTTCAATCAAGCCAAAAGACACAAAAAATTTATTACTATACTTGGGGTTCTTAAAGAAAAAACAATCAGCTAAACTTCTCATTACAAAAATTTTTTTCTTTGTAAAAATTTCAAGAGGACTAATTAAATTTTTATTCCAGTTTTTAACTTCGATAAAAAAAATTGAATCTTTCTTGATTGATATAATGTCAATTTCACCAAGACGATTCCTAAAATTTCTGAAAAGCAAATCATGCCCTTCACTTTCTAGGTATTGACAAGCTATCTCTTCTCCTTCTCTGCCCCGAATAGTATTATCTAGATTCATCCTAACTCTTATAGACTTAGGATTATCTACTAATTTATCGGTTGAATAAGTTTTTTTTTCTAATGAATATTTTTAGAATTATTTTTTTAAGAAATAAAGCCCCTGACTGGTGAATGTTTTTTGATTTCTTCAAAGATTATTTTTAGATCTAACTCAGAAGGAGAAACAAATTTGAAAAGGAAGGAATCAGTAAAATAATTCGATCTCATTAACTTCCCTTTTAAAAGAATAGGAGTCATATCAGGAGTAAAATTTAAAGCCAATTCCCAGATATCAACTTTTTTGAGCACTGCATCATTAAAGTATGGATCTTTTATACTTAGTAGAATTGCCCTGTCAGAAAGTTTTATCATAGTAGCTTTTAAACTAACTGTTACTTCTGAATTGGTAGGTGAGCTTTGTGCATCATTTACTGTATTTTCTTCACTAGTATTAATTACATCAGTGGGGTCTTCTTGCAAATCAGGGATTTCATTGTCATCATTTGGAGTTACATTCGATTCTTGTAAGGAAATTCCCCATGGGAAAATTTCAACATCCTTTTTTATTTCAGCAACAAGATGTTCTTCTCCTTTTGTCTCAATATCTCCCTCTTGGCGAAATAACATCCCATTTGTACTTATTTTCTTTGCAAGTCCTGGAATCAAAAAACCACCCAAATTATTTCGGTAAAAGTATAGACTGACACTAGATCCCTCTTTGTCTCTTTTCATCGCATTATCATTGATGGACAATAAAACTTCTGACTGAGTCTTATTGATTACCCTTGCAAGAAAATAAAGACCCTCAAACTCGATAGCACAAACTTCTCCCACGTGAATATCTAACAGAGATTTTATTTCAAGATTATTGTCCATGGGAAATAATTTATCAAGAATTTTAACATAAGACTCTACCGAATCAGAATGGTATTTTTTTAAATAGGAATATAGATAATTTTGAAACGACTTTTTATCGGAAAGTAATTTTGCTTTATCACTTACAGATAAATCAAGTGAATTAAAGAAATGTTCTAAAACATTAATTTCTTTCGCAGATAACTTTTTATTATATGCGTAATTTAGAATATGTGTCCAACTTGAATCGGTTGTTTTTCTTCTAATAAAAATAAGGCGAGCAACTAAAATAACTAATACGAATAATAATATAAATATAAAGACTTGTAACACTGTGTATGCATTTGTCTCAGGCCATATATACCAAATTTCAGATTCTGCAAGGGAAAAAAAGTTCATATCTTAACTTTCGGATGGAATTGCTTTGGTAATATAAATTTTATCTTCCTCTGATAAATTTACAAAGTTTCCCTCTTTTAACCTCATTCCATTTGAGTTAATTACTATCATCAAAGAAGGTCTGAGAGGTTTGTTTGCGTTCGAATCAATTACAACTGCCTTTGAGGAGTCTGACAATTCAACCCAAGATCCAATTGGATACATTGCAATTTTGTTCAAAAATAAGCGAATAAATCCTAAGTCATATTTATTTGTATTTAGGCTAATCATGTTCTTCATTGCTTCATAGGGAAGCAATGATTTCCGCCAAGGTCGTTCTAAAATGTGAGCTGCAAAATTATCTGCAATTGTAAAAACTCTCGCGAACTCATCAATTTCCTTTTTCTGAATTCTTTGTGGATAACCAGTTCCATCAAAATTTTCGTGATGTTGTAAGGCAATTGTACCCAAAGTATTTTTCAATTTTAAAACTTTAGTAAGTATCTGATAACCAAAAAGTGGATGTTTTTTGATCACTTTAAATTCTTCTTCCGTTAAAGTAGAATTTTTCTCGGAAATAATGGAAGGAATTTTCGCCATTCCAATATCAGCTAATAAACTAGAAATTGCAAGTTCAATCATCTTAGGTCGTGAATACTCTAACAAACTTCCAATTAACAAAGCAAACAAAGTTGCATATACTACTTGGTTATACAGATAATAGCCACTAGCCGCATGATTGATTAGACAAAAACATAAGTGATTGTTTGCTTTTACATGATCTACCAATTTATCAGCAATATCTCTCACGGGATTAATATCGAACGCTTTGTCCTCTGATATCTTTCTGAACAATGCTTGCATCACAATGAAACTTTCTTTAAAGATAACTTCAAAGCTTGGGATATTTTTTTGAATCGAAATATAGGTATTCTTTAGTTGTAGAATTTTAAAATCATGGTCTGTGGTAGGAAATGCATTCTGGTCAAGAATGAGTTCATTAGAACTAGTCTCATCCACCAACTCACCTAAAGTTAGAACTTCTTTGAATCCGAATTTGTTTAGACGAATTATATCAGCTTCTAAGATAGGAGTATTTGCATTTATAAATATGCTATCTTTATCTAAGTATAAGGGTTTGGTGTATTTTGAGCCAACCTTTAAGTCAGATGTTTTAACGACTTTCATTTATAAAAAAAAATCTCCCTTATTTACAATATCTAAAATGCTTCTCTATTTCAATTCATTTTCTAATTTATACAAAAAGGCGAAAACCACAGCGACCGCTTTGTAAAGTGGCTCTGGAATTTCTTGCCCAATAGGAACCTGTAATAAAGTAGACGCAAGAAATTCATCTTTTACGATAGGAACTTGATTGGCTTTTGCAATTTCTTCAATTTTGTTTCCTAAAAAGCCTGCCCCACTCGCAACCACAACTGGGGCTGAGTTTTTATCTGGTAAAAACATTAAAGCAACCGCTTTCATTTAGACAACCCAATCCCCTTGTTCTTGTTTAATAGTAGAATAATGAAATATAATATCTTTAGGAAAGATTGAATTAGATGAAAGCATTTTTTTTAGTTCAAGGAAGTTTTCGTTGGCAAGCAGATATGTAGAAAGTTTATCAAAAACAAAATGAAATAGGATATCCGATAAATCATCTTTCTGCCAACTTAAATAACTATCTACAGCACCTAATTTTTTTGATTCAAAATGAAAGTAAAATCCCATAGAGTCCTTTTGCCTTCCCAAGAATCCATTTGCCTCTCCATCCTCAAACTTCCAAGAAAATTCGGCGACATTCTCTTTCCATTCAATTCCTGGAAAAAAAACATCCAAGAATTGATAAATCTTTTGAGGTGATATTTCGCTTTGATTGACTGCCAACATCTTTGAAATTGTATTCATGGGAGCAAAATTCGTTTTACTCCAAATTTTGTTAATTTCTAAATCAGTTGAGTTTTGCTGACTAGGAATTCTACGATTTACAATTTCTAAAAGAATTTGATGTCCCTGTTTCTCTACTTTTAGTTTTAATTCTTCACCGATCAATAACTTAGCTTCCGAGAAAAGTTTGATTTGTTTCCCTGAAAAATTTAAGAGATATTCATTGTTACCCTTTGTACGTTCTAAAACTTTGGCACATAAATGGGAATTGGATCTGAGTAAATCATCGATGGAAAAATTCAGTCGCTCTTGTAAAACCCGAATAACTGGATTGGAAACACTAACGGACGGAACTTTAAAGCCCATGAGCCCCATCCTTTAACTGAAAAGAAACTCTATGGATAGGAGAAAAACCATGTTCTTTAATTTTTTTGACATGCATTGCTGTTCCGTATCCCTTATGTTTATCGAAATCATAATCTGGATATTTGCTGGCAACAGAATTCATGTATCTATCTCTTTTCACTTTTGCAATGATAGATGCTGCCGCAATGGAGGCGACCTTAGAATCCCCTTTTACTATAGATCTATAGGAGAAGTTAAATAATGTTTGTAATTGGTATTGTTTGAAATTATAGTTTCCATCAATGAGAAGATATAAATTGGAAGTGTGCGATTTTAGAATCAACTTCCTGATTGCATTAAAAATGGAAGAGGAAATTCCAAATTTATCAATGAATTTATTACTGACAAATTGATGTACAACTAGATTTGCAGATTGAAGAATCTCTCCATACAAGGACTCTCTTTTTCTTTCTGATAGTTTTTTAGAATCGTTTAAACCAGTCAAAACCTGTCCAAGCAAAATTTTTTCTAAAACCGGCTTTGGAAAGGAGACTAGTGCTACAGAAAGGGGTCCAGCTAATGGTCCCCTACCAGCTTCATCAACTCCACAAACCTGAAGACTATCACTAAAGCCTAGTTCTTCAGGTTGGAATAAATATTCGGATGTAACTTGTGAAAAAAGTTCTATGCTGCTGCGGTAACTTGTGCTGCAGTTGCTGCGTCTTTTTGAGCTTGAGCTGATTCTTTTTCTTTTTTACGCTCTGCTTGCACAATTGCTTGTCCACCACGTAACTCTTTGATACGAGCTGTTTTACCAGATTTTTCACGTAAGAAGTAAAGTTTTGCTCTACGAACATGACCTTTACGAACGAGCTCAATCTTAGAGATTTTTGGAGAATAAAGTGGGAAAATTCTCTCCACTCCAATATCATAAGATACTCTTCTAACGTTGAAAGATTTATCATTCATTTTGTTAACAATAGAAATCACAACACCTTCGTAGATTTGTATTCTTTCTTTTGCTTTCTCGCCTTCACCTTCAACGATTTTATAATGCACTTTTACAGTGTCTCCAACAGAAAAATTAATTTTTCTTCTGTTCGTATCTGATTCAAATAATTTTGCAATTTCGTGGTTCATATTCAATTCCTTTAGTTAACGATTCGTTTGTTTTCTGTTTTTTTCTTTCCATTTACTTATTTCTGAATGGTTTCCGCTGATCAATACATCAGGAACCAACCATTCGTTGTAGTTCTGGGGCTTGGTATACTGAGGATACTCTAGCTGCCCTTCCCTATTATGAGATTCATCCACTAGACTTCCGTAAGAATCTCCCATAAACCCAGGTAGAAGCCGAATCACTGAATCGGAAACACAAAGTGATGGCAAATCTCCCGATGAAAGAACATAGTTTCCAATGCTCAGTTCTACGTCAACTAAATGTTCAGTTACTCTATGATCAATTCCTTCATAATAACCCGATATAAAAGTTAAATTGCTCTTTTGTGTGGCGAAATCAGTAGCCATTTTTTGGGAGTATGGAATTCCACTTGGACTCATCATACAAACCGTTCCCTTCTTATCTCCAAGCGAAATTAGAGCCTTATGGATGGGTTCCACCTTGAGAAGCATTCCGGGACCACCACCATAAACTGTATCATCCACGCGCCCAAACTTATCACTTGAAAAATCACGTAAATTGACAATGTTTATTTGAAAAACACCTTTATCTATCGCCTTTTTAGGAAGACCTTCAGAGAAGTACGAAAGGATTTTATTCGGGAAAAGAGTAATAAAGTTAATCTGCAAGAAGCCACTCCGCCCAATTTAGAATCTCAATTCGTTTATGCTCCAAGTCTACTTTTCCAACAAAACGATTGATATAGGGAACAAGAATTTCGGTGACACTATTTGAAAAAAGTAAAATCGGATGAACCGGATTCTCTAACACTTCCGCGACTTTAAAATCAGAGTACGTCTGTTCTTGATAATAGGGAGATAATCCTATCAACTGGTGTATAAAGTATTCATCTGTCTCAAGTAGACTTTGGGTATCTTTCTTGGGATAGAAAAAAATTTGACCAACTAGAGATTGGGACTCTTCTATTGAATTATAACCTTCTAGTGAAACTATGTAGATATTCTTGTCTTTACGCAAAGCACGTAATTTAAAAGGCTTTAATTCTTCTTTGATGGATAAATAAATAAGAGAATTTGCTTTTAGGGAAGAAAGAATATCACCGCTACTTGCGACTTTTAGGAAACCTTTCAGTCCAAAAGTAGAAGTGATCTTTCCGATAGAAATAAAATCATCAATCAATGATTTCTAAACTGTAATTTTTCCCTTCTTTGGCACTGGAAGCGGCAATTAAAGTTCGTAAAGATTTAGCAATTCGACCATTGCGACCGATTACTTTGCCAATATCTTCAGGGGCAACGATCAATTCTAAAATTGTCTCACCCTCTGCTTCAACTTCTCGAACATTTACTGCTTCTGGTTTATCCACTAAAAAGGAAACGATGTATCTAAGTAATGCTTCTGAGTGCATAATTATTTAGCTTTGAATTTGCTCCAAACACCTGATTTCTTAAACAAATCCCTAACTGTATTGGTAGGTTGTGCACCTTTTTTTAACCAGTTAATAGTTTTTTCATCGTTGATAACTACTTGGTTAGTTTTATTAATAGGATGGTATTGTCCAACTATATCAATAAATCTCCCATCTCTTGGAAATCTGCTATCAGCAGCTACAATTCTATAATGTGGTTCGTTCTTTGTTCCAGTTCTTTGTAATCTAAGTTTTACCAATTTTATTTCCTTTCTATCATTCCGTAACACTGACTAACTAAGTCAGTAAAAAGGATATGAATTCCTTCATAAAGTAACAAAAAAAAATACTAGGTTTTTGTCAAGTTTTTAAGCTGTAAAGCGCTTTCATTTGGCTTTCCTGACTTAAAAACTGCAGACCCAGCAACACAAATATTTACGCCAATTTCTGAGAGACGTTTAATATTCTCTGAATTGACTCCCCCATCCACTTCGAGCTGAATTGGATAAGAACCAATCAACTCTTTTGCACGATTGATTTTTTCAAGTCCACTTTTCACAAAACTTTGTCCATAAAATCCAGGCTCGACAGTCATGATAAGAATTAAGTCGATATAGGGAAGACAATCCTCAATCATTTCCACAGGTGTTGCCGGGTTTAAGGCAATCCCTACTTTGCTTCCATTCTTACGAATTTCTTCCGCTAGACGAATCGGGAAATTAGTGGCTTCTCGGTGAAACGTAATAAATTCAGGCTTCATTTTATAGTATTTTTGAACATGAAATTCTGGATTTTTAACCATCAAATGAACATCCAATGGAATATCGGTTAGTTTTCCCACTTCTTCGGTCAATGCCTCGCCAAAACTTATCTGAGGCACAAAATTGCCATCCATTACATCCATGTGAATGTAGTCTATCGCCTTGGACTTAAATTTGGGAACGATAGTCGCAAGAGAACTTAAAGGTGTAGCCAATATTGAGGCGGAAATTTTCATCATAACTCACTCCTGAATTTGAAAGATTTTTCATTATCTCCATCCATTCCAATAAGAGAAACACGCACGTCTCCCTCACGATAAAAAACAAACTTCAACTCTTCGTCTTTTTGAAATGAAATGTCTTCGAATAAATTTTGCGTTATAGATTCATCGTCTAGTTTTTGAACCTGTAGTTTGTAAGGTTTTGTATTATCTACCTTATAGGAAATTTTTTCATAACCACTTTGAACCTTATTTTCGGTTTCAAAATAGTATACTTTAAAACTATACAATCCTTCTTGGGTTACTAAATAAGATTCAATAAAACCATTCTCTCTTTTGTCTTTTGTTGGAATGATTTCTGAGACTTTGTATTTTATTTTTTTTGTATTTAGGATTTTGGCTACTAGTGGAAAAGGTATACCTTTGTATTCCTCTACCCTAGATGACTTATCCTTAGTGTCTGGCTCTGTAACCAAAAGATATATTTTTTCACGAGTTGTAATTACTTTATCTGCTTCTGGAATCTGCCCTACTACTGTATCGGGAGATTGCCCCGCAGAAACTGGAATATAAGTGATACCACCAATCGAAAGAGTAACATAGGTCTCTCCAGATAGAACTTTATCTAGAGCCGCTTTGGCGTTGTTTAAAGTCTGACCTTTTAGGTCAGGCATTTTGACACGATCAACACCAGTATTTACAGTAAGGTATAATTTTGAACCAGCTTCCACTGCTTTCCCAGCAGAGATAGATTGGTATAGAATTTCTCCATCGTTTTTCTCGGGATAACGTTTATTTTCGATTCGCACTTTTAGGCGAAGGCGCATTAGCTCGTTGTGGACTTCTGTATATTGCTGACCAAGTAAATCTGGCATGGTAATACTGGCTGAACTTTTAGTTCTAAGTAACACAACCAAAAAGGCGGCAATAAAAAATACGATAAGACCTGTAGTAATAAATAAAATATAACCGAGAGCCGGTACAACTTTTAACTTATTTAAAAATTCTTTCAAAGGAAAATCTCTCCCGTCTGAGGCTTTGAGCCATTTATAAAATCCAAAGAAGACATTACCTTCTTATTTTCTGGCTGAAGGGATTCAAGAATTAAAATTTTAGAATCTCCACATTCGACACCGATTGTTTTTTTATCCAAAAGATGTAAAACTCCACTCCCCTTTGGAGTAATTTCCAACTCACCTGCATAAACTTTTGTGGAATACAAATTGAGTCTTTTCTCCCGAAACATCGTATAACAAATGTAGCCTGGATTAAAGGCACGAATCTTATTAAATAAAACTTCTGCTGGCTGCGAAAAATCTAACTTCCTGTCTTCCGGTTTGATTTTTTTACAGTGAGTTGCTTTTGTGTGATCTTGCAAAGTTGCCACAAAACGTTTTCCATTTGATTCCCTAAGAATCCTAAGCACATCGCCCAGTCCCACTTGGGTAATTTTTTCCAAAAGAGATCCAAAGGAATCTTCTCTAGAAATGAGAACTTGCACTTGGCTTACTATATCACCTGCATCCAACTCTTCGGTAATATACTGAATGGTCGCACCAGTAACAGACTTTCCATCCAAAATCGCTGACTGAACGGGAGATGCTCCTCTGTATTCGGGAAGGAGACTTCCATGTAAATTGATTGTCCCTAAAGGTGGATAAGAAAAAATTTCTCTCGGGATAATATAACCATACGCAAACACAATATATATCTCAGCAGAAAAAGAATTGATCTGGCGAATCGCATCTTCATTTCGAATGCTCGCAAATTGTAAAACAGGAACGTTATGCTCCATAGCTAACGCTTTCACCGGAGAAGGTGACAATGTTTTATTACGACCAACCGGCTTATCTAGATTTGTCGCTACAAATACAATCTCATGCCCTTCTTTTAAAAGGGCATCTAATAACCTAGCTGAATGTTCTGGTGTACCAAAATAACCAATCTTCAAAGTAAGTAACCTTTACATATCATAAATATCTTTCCTATGACCAACTGCATGAATTAAAAGAATAGATTCTTTATCTAATATCTGATAGATAACTCTAAAATCGCCTACTCTTAATTTATATAACCCTGCAAGATTAGCCGATAACGATAAATGCTTAGCAGTTTTTACATTAAGGGCTAGCCAGTTAATTTTTTTAAGAATAATTCTAGAATCATTTTTATTCAGATTCGTTAAATCTTTATTAGCCTCTTCTAAAAAATGAATTTTAAAAATCAAAATTACCTCTTAGAAGTTTTACCAATTACCCTAAGCGGCTTTCCTATCTCACCTTGCGAAACTTTTTTTAATTGCGATTCTAATCGCTTTTGCAAAGTTTTTTTCAAAACTAAACCATGATCAGGGTCACCTAGAATCTGCATGAGCTTCCGTTCAATCGTTCTTTCGATAATTGATTCAAGTTCTTTTTTTGATATTACATCTAAATTAACACTCATTTAATACTCCTCGCCTCTACTCTTTTGTTGATCCTTTAGGCTTGTCTTTCTTATCAATATCGCTTAGTTTACCCAAATATTCAGGAAGTTCAATTCCGGCTTGTTTCGCCAGTTCTTGAAGAGGTGGAAGTGCGCCGATGAATCCTTTTAAGAAATTTGCGGTAGAACTCCCGTTACCCGCTCCTCCATTTCCTGAATCCCAAACTGTAATCTTGTCAATCTTGAGATTGGAAATTGCTTCTACTTGTTTACCAACTATCGCTTCCATTTTTTCAATGACTAAAAGAGTTGCGGCAAGTCCTGCATCACCGTTAGACGCGGAGATAACTCTTTTATAACCCTCTGCTTTTGCTTCGAGTAAGGACTGTAACCCTTCCGCTTCTGCTTTGAACTTAAATAAAGTAGCATCCGCTTCCCCTTTTGCAATACGACGAATTCTTTCTGCCTCCGCCTCTGCCTCTACTTCAATTCTCTTCTTCTCCACTTCTTGTTGGGCTAGTTGAGTTTTTTCTAATTTGGCAACTTCGGCTTCTTTTTCAGCTTTAGAAATTTCTGTAGCCGCATTTGCTTTTGCCACTTCTCCGATTCTGAGTGCTTCCGATTCACGTTTAGCAAGCTCTGCGTTAGACTCTGCGACTTTTGCTTTTGACTTGTTCTCTCCATCAACGGCTAACGCATTGTTTTCCGCAACTGCAATCCGTTTTTTCTGGTCTGCGACTTTTTCTCCTTCCACAGCTTTGAATTCAAAGTCGGAAACGCTAATACGTTTATTCGCTTCTGCTTCCTTTTTCCCCTTCTCTGCTTCTGCTTGTTGAATCGAAATATTGATTTCTTTGTTACGAATTGCCTCAGCTTGTTTGGAAGCGCCTAACGCATCTAACTCTGCCACTCGAATCATCTGGTCAATGTCGGCTTCCTTTTGTCCCTTGAGAGACTCGGCTGTTTCTTTGGCTACTTCTACATCTCTCTCTCTTGTAGCTTTTGCTTGTCCTGTTGCACCAAATTTTTCTTGGTTAGATACTTCAATCTTTGCTTGGTTAATTGCCTCTGCAGCAGCTTTTTTACCGATTGCTTCAATATAACCAGACTCATCTGTTAAGTCTTTGATATTTACGTTGATGAGGGTAAGACCGAGTTTGTTCAACTCTGTGGTTACGTTTTCATTTATCTGAGCTAGGAATTTTTCTCTGTTCTGATTAATTTCTTCAATATCAAGAGTTGCAATCACAAGACGAAGTTGACCTAGGATAATATCCTCAGCCTGTGTTTTAATTTGTGCATCGGATAAACTGAGTAGCCGCTCGGCAGCATTTCCCATTAGGCTTGGATCAGTGGAAATTCCCACTGTAAAAGTGCTCGGAGTATTGATACGAATATTCTGTTTGGAAAGAGCACCAGTTAGATTAATCTCAATCGTCATTGGCTCAAGACTCAAAAATTGAGAATCTTGAATGAGAGGCCAAACAAAAGTTCCACCACCATGAATACAAATTGCACTTTTGTCTTTTCCTACACGCCCATATATAACAAGAATCTTATTTGAGGGACAACGTCTATAACGCTTCACTAAAAAATAAGACACTGATGCTCCGATTAAAATCGGAATTGAAAATACTCCTAAAATTTCTCCCATACCTTAGCTCCTTTCTCTATCGCAAATCTTTTCACAATCTTTCTACTACTAAAATTCCATCTCTAACAGAAGAAACTTTTATTTCTGTAAAAGCAGGAATTTTTTCTCCTGAACTAGAAACTGCTTTTAGGTTTTTCATACTTCCTTGAAAGCTCACTTGAATTTCCCCTTCCCCATATGCAGGAATGGTAAGATACACTTTTCCAACTTTTCCTATTGCATTAGCTAAATCTAATGTATTGATTTGAGAAAGTCCTTTTACTTTGGTAAAAATCCAAATTTCAAAAAAAGCACAAACAAAACCAAAAACTAGAGCTAGCGCAAAACTAATATATACCCCAAATTGAGTTTGTTTAAAAAGTAAAAGTCCCATCCAACCAAGAGAGGCTGAAAAAATGGACAGTGTCTGCAACGATAAAAATTTAAAATCCAGATTATCTGGATCCATCGCATCTAATTCAGACAAATCCCCATCATGACCAAAAAGAGAAAGGGCAAATTTAATGACAAAAAAAATTGTCCCGACAAGTGCCATATAAAAGTAAATTGTTTCCAAATAAAGCATAATTGATTCCTTTTCTCAAACTACTATCTATCTAAAAAAGGGAAAGTGTTTTTTGATTTAATTTGTTTACATTAGTTACTAGTTTCGTGAAATTAATTCTATGAATAATAAATATCTAATCCTATTCTCGCTTATCCTTATTTTTAATGTTGGATGTAAAAAAGAAAATAGCCTACGAATAGAAAACGAAAGAGAATCTGGCTCTACTGTAAGTCTTAGAAATTTTAAAAGAGATGCATTCAACGAAAAAGGAGAACTTATCTGGATTTTGAAAGCAAAGGAAGCATTTGTTTATGCAAACACCAATAAGTCTATTTTTTATGGTCTAGACTTCGATCAATACGACAAAGGAAAAGTTAACTCCAGACTAAAAAGCGACAGAGGCGAAATCGACCAAAAAGAAAAAAAATTAGTCCTAAGCGGAAATATTGATTTAATCACAGACGATAGCAAACACCTAAAAGCAGAAGAACTAACATACGATTTAGAAAGTGAACAGTTAAACACCGATAAACCGGTCACAATTCTAATGAAAGGAACCACCATCCGCGGAGTGGGTCTCGAAGCAGACAAAGGTTTGAACAAAGTAAAAATTCTAAAACCAGCAGGGGTTAGCAGTGATAATCCGCTCGAGAAGAAAGAGTGATTTTACACACTTTGTATATACTGGCGATACACTTAGTATAGGAGCAAAGTTGGGGGTAAACTTAGGTGCAAACATGCCTATAAATTTTTTTACCTATCTTTGCACCTATCTTTGGAGGTAAGTTTAGAGGTAATCTAAGTGTATCGCAAACACGAAGGAAGTGTAATCCCCCCTTTGCGAAACATAACCTTACACACAAGTATCAGAATTTTCACCACCGATGGACACCGATTAACACCGATATGCCTTATGGTTAGTTTTATTCCTGTCATTGTACGAAATTCGTCGGTTTAATGACTCAAATACTCTAAATATTTATCTCGTCCATGCACACGAACCTAGCAACTCGCTTTCAATCGAAGCATATCGGTGTTAGCGAAGCGATCGGTGTCCATCGGTGGTAATCTTTTTAACAGATGTGGGTAACGTTATGTTCGTAAAGGGGAAACAGGGGATTAGCTACACAAAGTGAAACGTAAACTTACTCAAATTGAAACCAATACTAAAAGGAGAAAAGGTTTGTTTCCTGAATACATCTTTCCGTATTCTCGTTTCCTGATAAAAATACAAGTTCTTTATAGCTTTTCCTTGACAATAATATTAGTGAAAAATACTCTCTATTCTGTCCTTTCGTTGGAGTAGGATATAATTATGAGCAATGATTTACCACCGATTTTGTTAGACAATCAATCTGATGAGAAGAGATTATCAAATTTTCTAAATCAGGCTGTGTTTCCTTACATTCAAGAAATTTATATTGCTACGGGTTATTTTTACTTATCCGGCTTTGGTGCAATTCATCCTAGTTTGTTCACGAATCCAAAAGTCATAGACAAGTCATCCGATTTAATTCGAATGATTATTAGTCCCAAGACTGATAAAATCACGCGCGATGTTTTAGATAATGCATTATCCGATGAAAACGAAAAAGCTAAATTAATTCAATCCATTATCCAAGATTTTGAAAACTCCTTAGAAGAAACAACTCTTAGTTCTGCAGAAGGTTTGGTAAATCTTCTAAAGAGTAAAACAATGAGTATCCGCTTATTTCTAAACGATTTTTTTCATGCAAAGGCTTATATTGCAAAAGTGAATCATGGCGGATTTGCACGTACTTTTACAATCGTTGGTTCTTCCAATTTTACTTTAAACGGTCTTTCGAATAACCGTGAGTTGAACATGGTGCAGCATGATCCAATCTTCTTTGAAAAATACAAAGAATGGTTTATGCAACTCTGGGATAATGAAACTATTCCGCTAGATTCTACGCTTTTGCAAGTCGTGGAAGAATCTATCCGAAAAGCCAAAGAGAATCAAACTGCTATAGTAGATGCAGAAGTGTTTCTTACTCCACTGCAAATGCTTTTGTATATCGTAAAGTATTTTCTTGGAATTCTAAGCGATGAAGATTTACAAGTAAACGATCAGCTTGTGGAGTTTCAAAGAATTGGTGCTGAGAATGTAATGAACAAACTGGAAAAACTCGATGGCGCGATTATTTCCGATTCAGTTGGTCTTGGAAAAACGTTTACTGCTGGCGAAGTCATCAAACGCTACATCAAAAATAACAAACGAGTTTTAGTCATCACTCCGCCAAATACAGTGCTTGAACAATGGAGAGAGACATTAAAGAAATACTTTGGAATTGTAGATGGTGGATTACTAACATTATACTCACAGGGGAAATTTTCTCAGTTAGAAAATTCAGAAGTAAAAGAAATATTTACAAAGAAAATAGATTTAATCGTTTTAGATGAAGCTCATAGAGCTAGGAATAAGGAATCTAAACTCTATCATAATCTAAATAGCCTTCATCCACACGGGGAACGTGCCAAAGTGTTGCTATTAACCGCTACTCCTTATAACAATCGAATCAGTGATTTAGAAAATCTAGTTCGACTATGTACGACCGAAACTAAATTGACCAATGCAGGTTTAACGCCAAAATCCTTTTCTGACATGGAAGAATTTTCTAAAAAATTATTTGCGGGAACTCCTCTATCTGAAATTGAAAAAGAAGAGAAATATACAAAGAGCAAGACTCTCGTTAAAAATATCCTAAATGCAGTTATGCTTCTTCGTATGCGAACTACGATTCGAGAAAAATATGGCAAGATTACAATCGCCGGTAAACCATTGGTATTCTCAAGTAACTAATTCGAATAAGCTTTCTGTCGACTTAATTTCTTTTTTTCTTAGTTGTCCAACCTCAAATTCGTTTGAAGTAAAGCTTGGTTTTATAGCGAGTCCTTCTTGCATTTCATTGCGCAGAGATTCTTTCGAGCCGACATGATAGAAATGTGCAAAACTTTTTATTTCTAAATTATTCCAATGGTTTTCAATATGATCGTTTTTTCTATATTTATTTTCAAGCCACATAGAAAGCGCGTAACCGCATTGTAACTTTCTAGAATATTCCGAAAGTTCAATAGCGTCTTTTTCTGTCCAATTATTAAAATAATCTGTATGTCTTCCTATGTAAGGTGGATCAAGATAAACAAAATCATTTTCTTCTGCAAAAGAAAGAGTTTCTCTCCAATCAGCCACTTTAAATTGCCAATCTCTAGAGCGGATAATATCACTTACCCATTTTACTTGATTTACTATTTTTGTTATATAAGCTTTTCTAAATCTTTCAGGCTTATGACCGAAAGGGACATTGTATTTTCCTTTGCTATTAAATCTCATTATACCATTGAAGCAAGAACGGTTTAAAAAGATTAAGTCTAGAGCACTTCCTGTTTCATTAAATCTAGTTCGTATAAAATTATAGTATTCTTGTCCATCTTTTAGTAGCTTATTACTATTATCCTCTAAGAAATCGCGTACAATTGAAGGCGTAATTTTATTACTTTGAATTTCTAAATAGATTTGAATGATATGCTTATTTGTATCAGAGACTAACGCTCGCTTCGGACAAATATTAAATAAAACAACGCCGGAACCGAGAAACGGTTCGACCCATTTACCTTTTCCATTCCAAGAAATACTTTGAGAAATAAATTTGATCAATTTAGTTTTTATTCCTTGGCATTTTACAGGAGGCACGCCAACCGAAGTAATTTCTTTTGGTAAAAATAAATTGCTCATTGCTTAATACCTTTATATTCGAAATATGTTTTAAGATTATGATATGGTGGCTTATCTAAATCAACGGACTTCGCCATATCTTGTGTCATGTAGTACATCCAGAAATCACTAAAAACTTTTTCACCATTTTTTGTTTTGGTGAAAACGGCAGTGCCTTCTTTTAATTCTTTTATATCAGTTGTAGAGCCAATATTTTTTGTGTTACCGCTACCCGGTCTATCGATTGCGATTTTCCATTTCTCTTGAACAAAAAATTCGAAATCTCTTACAACTGAAACGATAGATTCCAAATCATTCAAAGTATATTTTTCTTTTTCATCAATTAAACATGAATCGATTATTTTTTTAATACTCTCAACTTTTGCTTCATTCGTAATTTTTAAAGAATGAACTAATATGTCTAAGTTTTCTAAGGAATTATCTGCTATATACTTCTCTAAAAATTTTCTTTGCGCAGAACCTAATTCATATCCAAGCTTATTAATTTCTTGTTCAGAATTATAACTATCAGTTTTAGAATAGATAACACCCAAAATAAAATGCTTCTCATACTGAGAATAAGGAAAGGTAATATTTTTATTAGAATCTCTATTTCGAAAGTATCCTGTAAATGCTCCGAGAGTCATTCCATTTACTTTTGTCGAACTAATTTTGTATGTTGTTTTTAAATCTAACGCGATTTTCTTTTTTGTTTTTCTATCTATGAATGTTATATCTGGATAATGATTCTGATGAGAACTTAGCACCATTTCATAATTATTTTCTTTTGAAAATTTTACGATGATAGGAAAAATCATTAACTCTAAAACTTTTGAAACTACTTTTGTATCAACGCTAATTGTATAAATATTTTTATAAATATCAATAAAACCTTTTACCGTCCATTCCCCGTTATCAGTAGAAACTAACTTGAAAAAGTCTTTGAAATATTTCTCGAGATTTTCTTTAAAATCACTCATTTTTACAAAGTAGAATAAAACTGAGTAAAGGTAAAGCTATTATTATGTCACAACCTATACGAAGTCAGTTTCCCTTGGAAAGTATTGTACGCTTGGAATTTCCGAAGACTTTGAAGATTGGATTTTTGCCAAATCAGTAATTGAGGATGGACGTAAACTAAAGAAATTCAAATTTTCAAAAACAAAACTGCGTGAAACTCCGAAGCCAATTGCAATCAAAAAACTTCTCAATTTTAAAGTAAATGATCTAAACTCTTTCGAGGATATTTTCAAACGAAAAGATGTTACCAAAGACTTTTATAAAAAATTTGAAAAACTAATTGAGGCACTGATAAAGAAAATCACAGGAATTAAGTCAGATGAGGATAAGAAATGGTATGCGTCAGTCATTATAAACCGGATTCTATTCATTTACTTCATTCAGCACAAGGAACTACTGGGTAACAGAGATAAGGCGTATTTAAAAGAACAGATTGGAACAAAACGGCTGACGAAGAGTATGCGCTACCAACCGAAACATGGAGAGAAGTTGTTGCTAGAAGGCAACGTTACTTTGAGATAAAAGCCCAACTCGAAAAAGGTCTGGGTTTTGACGGTAAGGACAGGTCGCGACCTGTCCCTGCGATGGACACAAATGACTTAATCACTTACAACCTGAATATCATTGACTTTATCCTACATGCAATCGAAAATGGGACTTTGGATTTTGTTAAAAGCTTTTACGACGCACTTCGCTCTATCGCAATTCTAGATCCAACTTGTGGCTCCGGTGCATTTCTATTAGCCTCTCTCAATATACTGGAAGATATGTACGAAGCTTGTATTCTCAGTATGGAAAAAATGCATTCCGCATTATTAAGCCTGCAAAACATGGAAAGTCCGACTAAGATTGATTCTTTTCATAATGTAAAATACCAAATCTACAAAACTATCATTTTAAACAATCTCTATGGTTCGGACATCATGGAAGAAGCAGTCGAGATTTGTAAACTCCGACTATTTCTAAAGCTCATTTCCTGTGTAGAGAGAAACGACGATTTGCCGAACTTAGGAATCGAACCCTTACCCGATATCGACTTCAATATTCTATCAGGAAATACTCTTGTCGGTTTCTCTAAAATGTCCGAAGTAGAAAAAGCATTTGAATCAGGGGATAATCACGGTTTAGCCTTCTACGCCAGTGAAATTGACATCATCAAAAAACACGCTGGTGATTTAGAAGTTCTTCATCACAAATTCATTCAGTACCAAGCGGATACTTCTGATTCACCCAAAGAACCCATCCTCACTTTAAAAGATAAAATCCGCCAAGACTCCAAAGACTTAAACGACAAACTAAATCTCTATCTAGCCAAACTCTACGGAATCAACACTTTCAAGAAAAAAGATTTGGAAGCATGGCAAACTTCCCATAAACCCTTCCACTGGGTCGTCGAGTTCTATGGTATTATCTCTAAGGGTGGTTTTGATGTAATTGTGGGTAATCCACCTTATGTGGAGTATTCAAAGGTTAAGAGTGAGTATACGCTACGCGGTTATGAGACATTGGAATGCGGGAATTTGTATGTTTATGTTACAGAATTATGTGCAAATTTATTGAATCAAAGCGGAAGAATGGGTTTAATTGTACAAAACTCTATAGTTTGTACGAAAAGAATGTCACATATTCAAAATTTATTATCTCAAAAATACACTGTTTATTATAGTAACTATGATGACCGACCAGCTAAATTATTTACCGGTATTAATCATATGAAAGGAACTATTTTTTTAACAACTAAATCTTCCAAAATGGAAAATGAAATATTTTCTACAAAATTCTATAGATGGTATGATGAGTGTAGAGATATTGTTTTTTCGAGCCTAAAATACGCAAAAATTCCTAAAGAATTAACATTCGTAGGACACATACCAAAAATTTCTGACTCAAAACATATAGATATTCTACAAAAGATATACAAGCAAAAACGTTTAAATACTAACTTAACAAAAAAAGGAAATGTGATTTATTGTCATCGAATAGCCTCCTACTTCATTAAATCTACAGACTTTGTTCCCTATTTTTGGAATGAAAAAGACGGAGAAAAAAAATCAGATGATTACAAAGAGTATTTTGTTTCATCAGAAGAATCTATGAGAAGCATAATAGCATTATTTAATAGTAATATTTTTTACATCAACTGGCATACACTCCATGATGGATACCATTGTGGTAAATTAAATATTGAAGAATATCCATTTGAAATGCCAGCAAAAGATTCTGAAATTCAAAATAAATTAATCAAATTAGGTAAAGAAATTTCAGAGTCATACAAAAAGAATTTATTTAGGAGAGAAACTGTATATAAAAATACTGGTAAAGTTATTTATGAAGAAATTTATCCAAAGCTTTCCAAACCCATCATCGACGAAATTGACCGAGTGCTTGCGAAGCATTATGGATTTACGGAAGAAGAGTTGGACTATATTATCAACTATGACATAAAGTATAGGATGGGTGCTGAGGGTAATGAGGAGTAGGCTTTGTAGGGGTAAAAATCCCCCTTAGTCCCCCTTTGCGAAAGGGGGTTTCGGAATAGAGAGAATTTTTAGGAATACAGGTTAACGAAATAGAAAAAGATAAACCTTAAAGCAATGTCCCCTTTCGTAAAGGGGAAACAGGGGATTAGCTACACAAAAAAGATAAACCTTAAAGCAACGTCCCCTTTCGTAAAGGGGAAACAGGGGATTAAAAATGCTACCATTTAACAAGAACTCAAAAGAAAAAGCCCGCAAATTAAGAAGAAACATGACACTTGCAGAAAAGAAGATTTGGTATGAACTATTAGCAAAGGATAAATTGAATGGATTAAGATTTTTAAGGCAAAAGCCTATTGACGAGTACATTGCAGACTTCTATTGCCACAAACTAAAACTAGTCATCGAAATCGACGGAGAATCGCACTTAGCCGAGGGAGCAAGAGAATATGACGAGCATAGAACGAAGGTCTTGAATGCTTATGGAATTGAAGTGATTCGATATACGAATGAAGAAATATTAAATCACATTGGCGTAGTGGAAAGCGATTTAAAAGATAAAGTTAGGAAAAGATTAATTGAATTGTAAAAGAATGCGTGAAGGCGAAGTTATAGTAAAAGCATGACTTCGCCTTCACGCGAATACATTGGATTAATTTTATCTTTACAAATTGTTATATATGTATTAAAATATCAAAGGAGGGTTGCTATGAGCATTACATTTATTGTCAGTATGATAGTTATTATAACTTGTGGAATATACTTCATAGTTGTTGGTGCAAGTATTATGATATCTGAATACCTATCAAGACTATAAAGCAATTGTAGAAACATTTGCTGTTATTTTTTCATTTACTACTGCGTTTCTAGCAATATATTAATTTATTACGGGTAAACGAAATTAATCCCATCATTGGTGCTGAGGGTAATGAGCAAAGTCAAAATACCCACCCACAATCATTCAAAATTCGTAACTCAAAATCCGAAATTGCATCCTAAGTCTGCCGAGAGGCGATGAGTTCAATGTCTGTTAGCCGCAATCGTGCGGAAATAGCTGTTGCTAATCTTTCATAGAAAAGGCTTCCAAGTTCGGGGTATTTTTGAACTATTTTTTGAAATTGTTTTTTGGAAAGATAATAGAACGAAACCTCACCTGAGGCAATAGCATTTGCAGATCTACAATCGGAATCTAAAAATGCTAAGTCTCCGAAGAAGTCTCCCTGTGAAAAAATAGTGATGAGTAACTCTTGGTTATTTGGAAGAGGAATTAGAATTTTTACATCTCCTTTTCGAATGAAATAAATTTCATCTCCGATATCCCCTTTTTTAAAAATGTAATTTCCACTTGGAATATTTTTTTTGTGAAAGTATTTTTCCAACTTTTTCATCATTGGTTTTTCTACACCTTTGAAAAACTCAAATTCGGAAAGCTGCATCTCATTTGGAGAAACTCGTGCTTCTTTTAATACTTCTGCTAGGATTTCATCTTCTACAAATTCAATTGCAGATTCAAGATCATTAAAATAACGCAAACTAGAACATTCGGAAAGTCCCAAATTAAACAAATACTCTCTAATGTTTTTTCCAGAAGATAAATCCATAGGAACGGAGCTAAAGAAAAGAAAACCATGATTATCCGCAATACGAGAATGAATTTGAGAAAGCATATGAGAAGCAGTAAAATCTACAGACAAAATTCTCCTCATATCTAAAATAATATATTTGTTTGTTTTAATATAAGGTTCAAGGACAGTAAATAGCTGGTCTGTAGTTCCAAAGAATAATTGTCCTTGCAATTCTAAGACTAATGTAGATTTACCTCTACTCTCTAGGATTTCAATTTCCGAAGGTAGTCTTCTTTTCTTTGAGAATTTTTGCTCCCCTGTAAACTTTCGATGAATCACAGATGTTCTAGTCTGTTCTCTGATATAGAGTAGTATTGCCATTCCAATTCCAGTTCCAGCAGCAGTCACTAAATCATAGGTTAGGGCAGAAATNNCTATTCCAATCTAACATTCTAAACCCAAGTACGATAAGCACTCCGGCAAGAGCTGCAACTGGAATCCAAGATAGAATTTCAGGAACAAAAAAAAGTAAAAGCATTGCTAAAACTCCAACAAACGCACCGGATAACTTTGTTCTACCGCCACTATTTAAGTTCACAAGAGTTGGACCGAGTGTGCCTGAGCCGGGAATACCACCAACCAAAGCCGAAACAACATTTGCAATTCCCTGCCCCATAAGTTCTCGATTCGAATCATGTCTGGTCTGCATAATTGTATCGTGAACAATACACGTTTTTAAAGTGTCAATTGATAACACAAAAGCAAGAGTAACCACAGGAACAATTAGATTTAGAGTAAGATCAATATCAAATCCTGCAATATGTTTCCAAGTTCTTGTCATACTATTTAAAAATTCAAATGGGGTTACTGCTATTTTGCCTATTACAAATGGATTATTTTTTAAAGCAAACAAACCCTCTTCAAAAGAACCCAGCGCAAAAAAGGTAATTACCCCTATAGCAAGCGCAAATACTGCAGGAGGAACTTTTTTAGAAATTCGGATGGCAAGTACCATCGCTAAAACAGTAGCAGTACCTATCAACAGATGAACAAAATTGGAATAGGATAACGAGTGTATGCCTGAAAAAATTTGGCGTGCATTAGAAAATCCTAATAGTTTAGGAAACTGACCTAACATAATTAAAATTCCTACACTTCCAAGATAACCTGTAACTACAGGATAAGGAATGTATTTTACTAACTTCCCTCCTCCAGCACGACCAGTTATCAATTGTAATATGCCAGCTAATAGAGCGGTTAACGTTACAAAAATAGGAATGTATTCTAAAGAGATATTTTTTCTATGAACTAATTCCATCACATAGGCAGAAAGTACGGCACCAACTGGTGCACTAGGCGCAGAAATCATTCCAGGAGTTTTGCCAAACATCGAAGCAAAAATACTTACTACAATTGTACCGATAATTCCGCCAACAGCAGCTTGTTTTGTGTAAGAAGGACCAAGACCGGCAAATATAATTAGTCCGTAAGCAATCGCAGAAGGGAGAGCAACTAAAAGAGCGGAAAAACCACCAATCAGTTCACTCCACTGAAAAAATTTATTGTTTTGAATATTCAAAGTAATAGTTTAGGAACTGCGAAAAAATAAAAACGTTGCCACAGAGGCACAAAGACACAGAGATTGTATTAATTTCTTTTTAAGATATTATATAAACTTTAAGAGTATCCGCATAATATTGCGGAAACGTCTAAAAAATTATTAACCTCTGTGACTCAGTGCCTCTGTGGCATATCTTTTACGTAATTTCAATTCATACTGGTGTTCTGTCCAATACAACTGTCGGCAAACCGATCTTATCCAATAGAGCAAGTAGTGGATCTGGATCGAGTTCTTCTACGTTCACCATAGTTTGTGGATTCCAAATACCTTGTGCTACAAGCATTGCAGCGGCTACTGGTGGTACACCGGCAGTATAAGAAATCCCTTGGGACTCTACTTCTTTATAACACTCTGCGTGGTCGCAGGTATTGTAGATAAAGATTTCTTTGTATTTGCC
>DDBL01000151.1:4199-5640 GCA_002333425.1 Leptospiraceae bacterium UBA2033 | reverse complement strand
GAGATTTCCCGAATACGAGAGCAAGTTCACCAAGCTCCAACCAATCCCGATTTTTCGGAATAAAGCTAACCTTCTTCAGACCAAGATTCCGTTCTTGGTAGGAGGTTTTCAATTTCTCAGCTTCGGGAATAAGACCGGAGTGGGTAATAGAGCGAAACCGCCGAAGCAGGCTTTGCAGATAAAGAGCGGTATTTCCCTTAAACTTTTTCGTTTTAGAAAGGAAATCATCGTAAAGAAATTCAGGAATCAGAAGTGTGGAAGTAGTATTTTCTTCCCNNTTTAGAAGATTTATTTTCTTAGGCTGCGCTTATTTATCTTTCGGGCAAACGAGTAACAAAAAGGTTAACTCTACTTTTTAAAGTATTTTACTAAATACACAGAATTTCCTTTTTCATTGTATTCAATTTTATCAAAGAAATCTCTTGTCATTATCAATCCTCGTCCATGACCAAGATTTTCAAGACTTTTATCATTTGTTTCTTTACGCATCATTTTTTTGTGATCAAATCCTTCTCCTTCATCAGTAATTCTAAAACTAATTTGGGTTGGATTAATTTTATATTCTATTGTTACAAATTTATTTGTATACAGGGGATTTTTTTGTCTTGCAATTAGGAATTGGAGATAATCGCCATTTTCCTGTTGTTGTGTTTTTTCATCAAAATTTATATTTAGATTACCGTGTTCGATTGCATTTAATAACATTTCACGTAGACACATTCGGANNGTACCAATAATAATGAAATCAGAATCTAATTGAACATATTGAAGGGTAACACTAATTTCAATCGGCTCTCCAATTTTTGTAGTGAAATCTGTGTTGAAAGTGAAAATTTCTTTCTTTTCAATTACTTCCTGAATTGTATATTTAAAAATTTCAAGAAATAGTTCTCTTTGGCTTACTGAGCCAGAGCTATATACCAATTCACCTAATTTTTTCCCAATTAAATCCTTTACTTTGTATTTTAATATTTCAGTGACAGCACGATTAATCGTAATTATCCGCCCGTCTGCATCGAGTGAAAAAATAATATCCTTAGAATTTTCAATTAAATCTTTATATTTTTTTTCTGATTTTTCTAGTTCAAAATTTAGAGACTCTAATGTTTTTTTGTTTTCTAGAAGTTCATTTGTTCTTGCTCTTACCAATTTTCTTAAAATGATGATTAGAAAAGTTGAAATAAATATGATGGGAAGAATGGTTAATGAGCCAATCACTACGTATCTTTTCCAACGTACATCTACTTTTTGTTCTGTTTCAAATACAAAACCGTTAAGAGAATATTCTCCTTTAAAGAGACCCAAGTTTTGAAATAACTTAGCAGTTCTTTGTAATCTGTCGGGATTGATGTGACCAATTGGAATTACGTTTGATAAAATCAAACTGTCTAATGTTTTACCTTCATAGAGTAAGAAGTTTTTTGTGATTCGATTACTTTTT
>DDBL01000151.1:0-4144 GCA_002333425.1 Leptospiraceae bacterium UBA2033 | reverse complement strand
ACATAACCCAAAAGTGCGTCTACTTTTCTATTAAGAAATGAATCAATATCATGGTCATTTGGAATGGTAGTGAGAGAAGAAAGTGGAATTCCTTCTTTTAGAAAGATTGCTTGGATAGCAGGTGGAATTTTCGATTCTCCTAACATAATTTTTTTGCTAATTAGTTGGATTGGAACAGTTATTCGACTATCGGTTCTAGTAATAATACCATCTGGAGTATGTTGGAATATGGCGGCTAACGCTACAATTGGTCTGTTTTCCATGCGTGCGAGTAAAATTTTAGAATCACCAACTCCGAAATTCACTTTTCCAGATAGAATATCCTCATATGTGGCTTGGGGACCACCTTCTATTAGTTCAACATCTAAGCCTTCGTCTTTGTAATATCCTTTGTACTTTGCTACATAATAACCTGCAAATTGAAACTGATGATGCCATTTTAACTGGAGAGAAACCTTTTCAAGATTTGTGTTTTGTGAAGTTATAGGAAAAACTAGGATAGATAAAGAGCAGAGGTAAAATAGGAAAAGTATTTTCTTTAAAAGTAATAGCATGTTAATAAAAACAATTTTGACAATTTGTTACAACGTTTTTCGTGCTCATGCAAAAAGTCATTCTAAAAACTAAGGATTTTTACCAAATTAAAGCTTGAAAATCTAAGAAAACAAAGATTAATAAGAATAATCCAAGTTAAAGAAAATTTCAACAGTGAGGTTGTTATGCCAGCCCAGAATTCTATTTTTCAAAAACCATTTTTTAAAATTTTATCCTTATTACTCGCATTTTCTGCGATGACGGGAAGTATTCTTTTGTCTCAAAGTAATTCAAAGAATAAAAAAGAGAAAGAGGAAAAAAAGGAAGAGTTAATCATCTATCCATCCAGTAAAAGTATGGGACCACCACTACCCAAAAAAGAAAAACCAGATCCAAACAAAGAAACTAATAAGATCCAAGAGCAAACACAGAGTAACCCCACAAAGGAAATACAACAAGTAAAAGAAGAGCCGATCGAGAAAGAAGAATCTAAAACTAAGAAAAAGAAAAAATATCCAGTTATGCCTTCTTCTAAAGCCCCTGATCCAGGAAGTCTCGAATAATCCTTGGAGCAATTACTCTACATTTGCCTCTATCTACTTGGAATATCGGTTGTATTGATTCCACTTGAATTAAGTTTCAAATGTATTGAAACTAAAATTTTTCGTAAAGAGTGGTTGACTGATTTATTTTTTTATCTAGGACAGGTAATTATTTGGAATTCTCTAACAGTTTATACTTTGGGAATTCTTTTTGAACAAATCAATTTTAATTGGCTTAAACAATTCCAAATTTTTATAACACAACAACCTTTTTGGTTACGGATAATTGAAGTTATCCTTTTAAGTGATTTATTTATCTACTGGGGGCATAGACTTCAGCACAAGTTCGATTTCCTTTGGAGATTTCATAAAGTGCATCATACGGCTGAAATAGTTGACTATATTGCTGCCTTTCGTGAACATCCTTTGGATAATATTTATACGAGAGGGTTAGAGACATTACCCGCTATTCTTCTCGGATTCGATTTGAATTTAATTGTAGGATTTCTTACTTTTAGAGGATTATGGGCGTTATTCATTCATAGCAATGTGAATCTACGTTTAGGATTTTTAGAAATTCTTTTAGGTTCTCCTCATTTACACCACTGGCATCATGAACTCGAACTAAGAGGTAAATGTAATTATGCGAATCTATCTCCTTTAATGGATATTCTATTTGGAACATTTCACAGTCCACCAAACCCAGCGACTAAATTCGGAATTTCCGACAAAATAAATCGCTCCTATCTCGGACAACTTTTAGAACCGATGATTCCGGCAAAATTTTGGAAAAACTGATTACCACCGATGGACACCGATAAAAGAACGATAACAGATACGATAGTTTTTATTTTGGTTATGGAGTTAGAATATTAAATGACACACGTTATGAAACGAAAAAGAATATACTGAATCAAAGTAATATCGTTTTGTTATCGGTGCTCTCGGTGTTAGCGATAGCGATCGGTGGTAATCTTTTAAACAGCCTTCGCGGTTAATAGGTAACTTTGAACTAGACCNNAGAGTGTAGGTAGATTCGGAAACTTGGATCTGACCTGGAAGTCCATGCGATTCCATTCGAGAGGCAGTATTTACACTATCACCCCAAAGATCATAGATGAATTTCTTTTTCCCAATCACGCCTGCCACCGCCGCACCGGAATTAATACCAATTCTAAGTTCGAGTGGGATATTACTTTTTTGTCTATACTCGCGGATAACGTCTAACATCTCTAAAGCAAATTGGGCAACGTTCTCTGCATGTTTTTCATTTGGTTCTGGCAAACCGCCAACTACCATGTATGCGTCGCCTATCGTTTTAATTTTTTCCAAATTGTGTTTTTCTGCTAAATCATCAAACTTAGAAAAAATTTCATTTAACAAAGACACAACAGCCACGGCAGGCATAGATTTAGACATTTGGGTAAATCCTACAATGTCGGAAAATAAAACAGTACAGTTTTCAAATCGCTCCGCAATTGTATCAGGATTATCTCTTAGTTTTTTGATTATAGAGAGAGGTAAAATATTTTGTAAAAGTTTTTCTGATTTTTCGTGTTCCAATTGAACATAGAGTTCTGTTTTTTGGAATGTATTGTGAATATAATAAGAAAATCCAATTAGGATAATTGCAAATGCAATATCTGTAATTAAACCTGCAATTTTTATTTTTTCCGGTGGTAGTATTAAGAGTGGAACTAAATGGTCGTGATAAAAAGAAAAACCTGAAAATAAAATTAAAAGAATTCCAACTAAAATATGAACTAATTTTCTTTGGTAGGAAGGAAATACGAAGTATACAACTAACGCTTCAGCTAAAAAAAACAAATGTCCCCTTGTTTGATTTCCTTGTAGTAAAGATATTAAGAATATATAGGCAAGTGATAGAAGAAAGAGATAAAGTCTTGCGGTTAATAATTTTCCATTTGAATTTAATACAATCGAAATTGGCAATAGAAACATATAGATAATTGAACCGTATAAAAAAATAGGTGGAATTCCGAAAGAGATGAGAGTAAGTAAGTTAAACAAAGTAAACACAGGAATAAATAAAGAAAGTGTATTCACAAGAACGATATGTTTGTGTTCTGTAATATTTGAAACAAACAGAACTCCTTGATAAGCAAGTTGATTCCATAAAATTTGTAGCATGATTTGATTGGTTATGATTATCCTTCTATTTTCAATCAAAAAAACAAGTTGCAGGTAAATGATTTATTGAAAGTATAAACATTGTGCAAACCCTACCAACTATATACGAATGTAAAACAAAAGAAGAACTTTATAAACAAGTTCTAGACGTTCACCAAGCCATTGCTGATTTTTATCGTTCTTTACCGGATGATATTTTTGGGTGTCGTGCGATACCTGATGGTTGGAGTGTGAGACGAAATATGAAACATGTAATCAGTACAAACTTTACTTTTGGAGTTTGGGTTGGACTTCCTAGTTTTATTTTAAAAATTTTTGGAAAACCAAAATCCAAACAACCCACAATCGAAGCACTCGATCCCACAAACCGCCACGGAATCACAAACTATGGAAGATACGAAAGAACAAAATCTCCCAATCCGAAAAAAAAGGAAATGTTACTGAGGCTAATAGAAAAATCCGCTCATAAATTAAATAAACAAATTTCCAAACGCACAGAAGAAGAATTAGATCTTTTAAAAGGAATGTTTGGCGGAATGAGTATGCGCACATTCATTTATTTTCTTTTAAAACATAACGTCCATCATACACATGTTGTAAAATTACGAATAGATAATTCTATTTAGTCCAGTCTTCTATTTTTAAATCAGGGACTATATTTTTCACAAAGGCTTGCCTTTTACGAATTGGGAAATCAACAAGAAATGAATTTGTTTTTAAAATCCTGCCTAGATCCAAAGATTGTCCAAATTATGAAGGAATAATACAAATGCCTACACTCACATGGCTCACACGAGAGAGCGATTTTAAAAAAGCAAAACAAGCAAATTTTAGAATATTAGAGAACATGCGGTTACTCATATTGTGCCGCGACTCAGGAAAGTCATCGAAGGAGAACAAGGTGGAATTTCCGAAGC
>DDBL01000001.1 GCA_002333425.1 Leptospiraceae bacterium UBA2033 | reverse complement strand
ATAGTAGAAAAAGGACCGGTTGGGAAAAAATATACTTCCATCAAAGGCTCCGTTTTACTTGTATTGATAGAGTGATGAACACTATAAGTTGGCGGATAAATGTAATGATCCTTTTTGATTTCTTTGTATTCGCCTTTTTGGATATGAGTTTTACCTTCTCCATCAGAGAAAATTACAATCTGAGTTGGTTTGTGAAAATGGCTGTCTACATCGTTATTGGGGTCAATCTTTGTTATCCCCATGACCATTGAGTCATTGTCTATAATTGTTTTCCATGCGAGTGGAGTTACTTTTCCTCCAACTGGAATTTTTCCGTCCCAATTTTCCCATGGAACATTTTCTTCTTTTAATAATTGATTTTTTTCACCAGTACTATCTTGACTAGTGCCTTCTGGAATATTAAATGCAAGAGTTTTAAAAAATCCAATTGGAAAAAAGAAAAACACTTTCGTAATTTCATCGTTAGTATTTTTAACAGATGTGACACTATTTTGTGGTATATAAAGAGAATCCCCTTTTACTACTGGATTCATTTTATTTTGAGCAAACACTTCTGCTTTTCCATCGTATATATAAATAGCTTTATTCACTTTATGAAAATGGGCTGGAATTTCCTCACCCTTTTTTAAAAGAAATAAAATGGTAACTATTTCTGCTTTATCCAAAAGGACTTTATATTCAACTTGTTTGCCATTACCAAACTTCATAGATTGAATACTCAAGTCGTCCATATGTGCTCGTTCTACGGGTCCGAGAGTTGGTTCTGTGGGGTCTGACGTTTCTTGTTTTTTACAAGAAGAGAAAGTTAAAGTAAATGCAAACAGGAATAAAGTTACGTTATGCGATAGAGATATTTTTTTCATAAAGGCTCCTTGGGATTTTAATATTTAAATATATTCTAGAACAACCTTTTCAATGTCATTCTAGAATTTTAGTTTTTATTTGGAAATTAAACTCTTCTTCTACTAATTCATACTGCCTAGAAAAAAAGTCCGATTTAGAACTCGAAAATTCATCTAGAACACGAAGACCAAAATTCCCATATTCCGCCTTAGCCGCTTTCTCGATTTGTTCTTTGATTTCGTGATCTTTTGGTTTTTGTTGGTGGATACTCATGATAAACTCCATGAGAGAATCAATGCCGATTTTTTTAAGAGCACTAGTCTGAAATATTTTTGGTATATTGTGACCATGAATTGTGTCTTTCAAAAATTCGAGTGAACTAATGAGCATGTGAAAACTAGATGTTGCCAGTTCCTTTTCATCACATTTATTGATGATAAATGCGTCAGGCACTTCCATAATTCCACTTTTCATAAATTGAATCCCATCACCGGCTAACGGCTGTAAAATGAGAAAAGAATAATCTGCAAGACGTGAAACCTCAGTTTCATTCTGTCCAATTCCAACTGTTTCAATCATGATATAATCAAAAAAGTAACGAAGCAAACGAATCACGTGATATGTATGCGGATTAACTCCTCCGAGTTCAAGTTGGCTTGCTTGCGAACGAAAAAAAATTCTATTTTCTCGTGCAGGAATAGGCACACGAGTTCGATCCCCCAAGATAGAACCACCACTTAGTTTGCTTGAAGGATCAATAGCAACAATTGCCATTTTTTTTCTTCGCTGTTTTTTTAAGAAATCTAGGCACAGTTCTCCAATAAGAGAAGATTTTCCAGCGCCTGGAGTTCCAGTGATACCGATTGTAATAGAATTTTTTCGCAGATCGTGGTTTTGTGTAAGTTCTTGAAAAAGAGTTTTTCTAAATAAGAAAGAATCTTTTTTTTCAATTTCAGAAATCAATTTTGCAAGAGGATATTTCTCTCCCTGCTCCGCACCTGTAATACATTCCCTTATTTCTTCTAGGTTCATAAAATTTTTTGCTGACGATTCTAATTGATTTTACAAAGTTATAAATGTCAGTCTATTTTAAAAGAAATTTTAAAAATAACTCAACTTTCGAGTATCTTACACTCGAAAGTTGAGACAGGGAGCCTGTCGGCAACTCGGGGCTAATTGCCCCGAACCCCATAGAATAATATATTCTATATATTTACCTTGAAGGATTATCAGTTGATTAACGCAAATCAAATTCCCAAATTAACTTTGGCACTTATTTTTTTTACAATGCTTCCGGTCACGATGATCGTACCTGTATTCAAAGACATTATAAAAGACAGACTCGGTGGGGATAACTTAATGGTATCTCTTTTTATGAGTTACGCGATGTTAGGCTCATTTTTATTTTCTCCTGTGGCTGGATTTCTTTCTGATAAATTTAAAAATAGAAAATATTTTATTTCCGTCTTCGCTGTGTTAGATGGGATTAGTTTTTTTCTACTTGCACAAGCGGATAACCTATATTTGCTCCAAGCAATACGATTCGTAGAAGGTGTTTGTCATATTTTTGTAATTGGACTTTTACTTTCTCTTATTGCCGACAGGGAAAACGACTTTTCGAACGTACATTTTTATCGAAAAGGAATCCTAATGGGACTTGCCGGAATGTTTTTAAGTCTGGGTGTTGGAATTGGGTCTCCGATGGGAATCCTTGGTCGCAAAAACCCCCTACTCCCATTTTATGTAGCCGGTTCGATTATGATTGCAATAGGACTTGTTTCCTTTTTTTTACTTCATGACTACGAACATATTTACCATGAAAGAATTACTTTTAAAAAATGGGCAGATGCATTTCAAAAAAATAAATTCATCCTAATTCCCTATCTCTACAACTTCATCGACCGGTTTACGGTTGGTTTTTTTGTAACTAGTTTTAATTTACATTTGCGAGAAGATTTAAAATTCAACCCTGGGGAAGTCGGTCTTTACCTCTCGCTCGTATTAATTCCGATGAGTTTATTTTCTTATCCATTCGCAAGACTTGCAAAAAAAACAGGTCCTTTTTTACTCATGATGATTGGTTCTTTATTGTATGGAATTTCTCTTGGACTTGCGGGAGGAACTACCGACAAATATGCATTATTCGCTCTTCTTTTTCTTTGTGGTGCAGGGGCAGGAGTAATGTTTGTTCCTTCTATGATGCTTGCCTCGCAAATGTCTCCCAAAGGAATGAACGCAAGTGTGATGGCTGGATTTACTGGTGTTGGTTCCATTGGATTTATGCTTGGACCAATTGTTTCCACACTTCTAGAGCGGCAATTCAATCTTAGCTTTTCGCCTGCTTATTCGTTTTCTCTACTTGCGATTTGTTTTGGTGGGCTTGAAGTTTTAGTTGTATTTCTTACTTTCCCATTTAGCAAAAAATTAAAGGAGTTAATTCAGTGAGCATTGAAATTCAAAATTATTTAGTTTACAGTATTGTATTTATCGCATTAGTAAAATTTACCCAACCTATTTGGGAGATTTTATACAAGTTGTTATTCAAAAAAAAATCAAACCTAACAGAGGATACTTCTTGTTATACCGGAACTTGTGCAAAGTGTAAGGTAAAATCTTGAGTCAATTCAACCAAAACTACTGGGATAAAATGTATGCAGAAGAAGATGGCTCGATCATTGATGGAATTCACAATGCAAAAGAACATGCGCTTTACACAAAAAGTATTTTAGATTTAGGAGAAATGGACGTTAACTCCATAGCTGATTTTGGATTTGGAAAAGGAATTTTGCTTAGGGAATTTGTAAAAGTATTTAAACCCAAACAAATCCTTGCAATCGATCCATCAAAAGAAGCCTTTGACAATCTTTCTAAACAAAAATGGTTAAAGAAAGTTAAACACAAAATTTTACAAACTACGATTGAAAATTTTCCTCAATCTAGAAACTCTAAACCTTTCGACCTTGGAATTTGTAATTCTATATTTCAATATATTTCCGATAAAGATGTTTCATCTAGCTTTGTAAAATTATCCAAACTTTGTAAGTATATTTATTTTTCCGTTCCAACCAAAGTAGATTATGATTATATGAAAAAAGAATTGAACTTCATTGATCCTTACGCCAATTCGAGAACAAAAGAATTTTATTTAAAAACACTCAAACCCTACTTCACACTTGTGTCTTACAATCTTTTGGAAAGTAAAGTCCATATGAAAGATTCTGGCTTTACGTATGAGTTTTTTAGATTTTAAATAAAAGTAGTGGTAAATTTTTAGTAGAAGTTGAAATTTGCAAAGGAGCCCTCTATGAAAGTCACAGCCCTAGGTGTTAATTCTGCCTTTGCCACAGGCACTTATAAAGACGTTGTGGAAACTGCTAAAGTTGAATCTTTGATTTCAGAAGCAGTCAAACAAGCGCGCAATTCAAATAGTCCATTAGCTATTAGTGAGATTCGTAATATTATTAAAACCAATGCTACTCGAGCTTATTTCCCAAGATACCAAAGTAATTTCCTTTTAGAATTTCAAACACAAGGAAAAGTAAAACCGGATGTCTATAGATTCGTAATTGACTTTGGAAGCGATATACGCCATTCTCTTGCTAATGTTGGTCTCAAAATGGGCGATATTGACGGATACTATTGTTCGCACCCACATGCCGATCACATTGGCGGCATAGAAGGAATTGCACTATCTACTGTATTTAATCCATTCTGGAATTCCAAAAAAACAGATTGGCTTTCCGTGGATAAAAAACGTAGACAAGAAGACGATGGTAAACCTAGACAGCTAGATCCAATTACGGATCGTTTGTTCAAAAGAGATAAAATTCCGGCTGATTGTAAACCAGATCTTTGGGGGCACAGAGAAGTTTTAGATGATTTATGGAACGCCGCAAAACCAGGATTAGACACACTACAAGGTGTAAAAAATGTTTCCCTAGAAACTTTTTTCAATCAAATCGTAATGTCAAAAAGCCTTGAATACCAAATCAACGACGGAGACAAAAGTTGGATATTCTACACAGTCGAGTCCACTCACGTTGTTGGTGGGACTTCTTACATGCCATCATTCGGACTAATGTTTGAAAGTGCAGAAAAAAAGATTTATTTTCCAACGGATACTCTCTATATCATGCCACCAATCATGAAACCATTTTATGAATCAGCAGACATCATCTATCACGACTGCGAAACCGGACCACGTAGCGGCGTTCATTCTCACATTGATGAAATTAGAAAAATAGATCCTACTATCAAAAAGAAATGTTATCTCTACCACTACACCCAAGAGCCTACTGTTGACGAGGGTGAGTTTATGGGGATTATGCGCACTGGTGAGGTGCACGAGTATTAGACAAAGACCGTAGAGACGTTGCGCGCAACGTCTCTACGGGTAACATAAACTACCCTTTCTGTTGTGCCTTAATGATATTAAGCGCACTTCCTGCCTTAAACCATTCAATTTGGCTTGCGTTGTAGGTGTGATTAACTTTGATTTCTTCTTTTGTTCCATCTTTGTGATTTAGAACTAAAGTAAGAGGAACTCCTTCTTTAAAAGAAGTAAGTCCAACGATATCAATCGAATCATCTTCTAGAATCTTCGCATAATCATCCTTATTCGCAAAGGTAAGAGCAAGCATACCTTGTTTCTTTAAGTTGGTTTCGTGGATACGAGCAAATGATTTTACTAAAATCGCACGCACTCCGAGAAAACGTGGCTCCATAGCGGCGTGTTCACGAGAAGATCCTTCGCCGTAATTCTCATCCCCTACTACAATCGAACCAACATTTGCAGCTTTGTAAGCTCTTTGCACTTTTGGAACTGCATCGTAACTGCCAGTTAATTGATTTTTAACATTGTCAGTTTTTTCGTTAAAGAAATTCACAGCACCGATTAACATGTTGTTAGAAATATTATCTAAGTGCCCACGATATTTAAGCCAAGGTCCTGCCATAGAGATATGATCTGTTGTGCATTTGCCTTTAGCCTTAATTAAAAGTTTGAGACCTTTTAAGTCAGTTCCTTCCCAAGCGGGGAAACTATCGAGTAACTGCAAACGATCCGATGTAGGGCTAACAGCAACTTGCACACCAGAGCCATCCGCAACCGGTTCTTGGTATCCTGCATCTTTTACATCAAAGCCTTTAGCTGGAAGTTCATCGCCATAAGGAGGATTTAGTTTAACCATTTCTCCTTTTTCGTTTTTCAAAGAATCCGTTAAAGGATTAAATGTCAAATCTCCCGCAATCGCAAGAGCTGTAACTAGTTCCGGAGAACCAACAAACGCATACGTATTTGGATTTCCGTCTGCACGTTTTGCGAAGTTACGGTTAAACGAATGCACAATAGTATTTTTTTCAGCCTTTTCTGCCCCTGCTCTCGCCCATTGACCAATACAAGGACCGCAAGCGTTTGCAAATACTTTTGCGCCGATTTTGTTAAAGACATCAATAAATCCGTCACGCTCTATCGTATAACGCACTTGCTCAGAGCCAGGAGTAATTGTAAATTCTGCTTTTGGAACTAAACTTTTTTCGGAAGC
>DDBL01000203.1 GCA_002333425.1 Leptospiraceae bacterium UBA2033 | reverse complement strand
ACCAATCTAATCTGAGTATATTTCAAGGAGTTAGTAAATGGCAGAACCTATCATTCCACAAAAAGGTCCCTACGCAGTCGATGTAAAAGAGGGAGAAAAAAAAGCTTGGTGCATATGTGGTCACTCCGCAAAACAACCATTTTGCGACGGAGCACATGCAAGAAATCAAACAGGTATGAAACCAGTAATGTGCCAAATCGCACAAACGGAAACTGTATACTTCTGCGGTTGCAAACATACAAAAAATCCTCCCTTTTGTGATGGAACACACAATTCTCTTTAAATATATTTGACGCTTATGACCTTATAAATATTCTGGCATAAGCAATGGCTTTGTAGCTCAGTTGGTAGAGCAGAGGACTGAAAATCCTTGTGTCGTAAGTTCGATTCTTACCGAAGCCAGTTTGCTGACCTTCATAAAACCTCACCCCTCTAAATAATCCCTACAGCATTTAGCATTTTTAAAATATCGAAAATAGATATACACTAAATCTAAAATTTATTATATGTTAGCTAACATTGTGAGGCTAATAGCAACAGCCTTTATCTCAATACAGTGGGCGGGTCATTATGATTACAAAATCATCCTTCATTACAAACAAGGAATATTTATTTCCAGAAGATTCCATTATCATTACTAAAACAAACTTAAAAGGAAAAATTACATTCGTAAGCCCTGACTTTATCAGTATTTCTGGATACTCAGAAGAAGAGTTAATCGGAAAACCTCATAATCTTATACGACATCCTGACATGCCAAAAGCTGCGTTTAAAGACTTGTGGGACACTATCGAAAAAGGATTACCTTGGAATGGTTATGTAAAAAATCGAAGGAAAAATGGTGATTACTACTGGGTAGAAGCAACAGTAACACCAATACGAGAAAATGGTAAAATCAATGGCTACATGTCAGTCAGAAAAAAGCCAAGTCGTGAACGAATCAAAGAAGCAGAAGTTTTGTATGACAAACTAAATCGCGGTGTATCAACATTTTCGTTTACTAAATACTTAAAACAATTAAATTTCATTAAAGTTTTATTTTTCCTAATTGGATTTTTATCTGTAATACAATCTATGAATACTATTTTACTTTATAACTCTTTAAGTCAGTTAAATTCCATTTCATCCCCTATTGCAGAAAAAATAAATATCTCTCTTTTTTTTAGCATTTCTACCCTATTCTTATTTCTAAGTTTTGGATATATAACTATTCGGAAATTTAAAGTTATTGAAAAAGATACGCAAAATATGGAATCTCAAATTACATCACTTGCATTAGGAAGTTTTAGTTATCAAACACTGGAAAATAATAAATTCTCCAAAAATTTTAGGCAGACTCGAAATTCACTCAAAAATGCAATCATTAGTCTTTGGGGAAACTTCATTTTGATTAAAGAACAATTTGGATTAGCCGCATCTTATTCACAAAAAATAAAAACTGGAAATGAATTTATTACTCATCTGTTACAAGAAAGTGCTGCAGCAAAAGAAGAAGAAAGTGCTGCACTAGAAGAAATTTTTACTTCTATTGAAAAAACTTCCGAAATAGTCGAAGTTTTTTCTGGAAAAGTTGAGCAAGTAAATCATTTTCTAACAAATCTTTTAGACTTTATGCAATCGCAGCAATTAAAAATACAAAATTTAGAAAACTTTGCATCTCTCGCAAGAATAAAACTAGAAGAAACAAACTCTAAAGTGGAACACACCGTAAGCTCAATGCAAAATATTACTAATTTTTCTTCTAGAATCCAAGACATCATTGGTATGATAACTGATATAGCGGATAAGACAAATTTGCTCGCACTGAATGCATCTATAGAAGCAGCTAGGGCTGGAGAGCATGGACGCGGTTTTGCAATCGTAGCTCGCGAAATATCAAAGTTATCAGAACAAACTACCGGTAGCGTTGGAGAGATTAAAACTCTAATAAGTGGTAGCAATAAAGCAGCACAAGCTGGATCAGATTCAGTTGAAACAATTACTAAATCATTAGAGGAAATACATTTTCATATAGATGACATTAACAGATTTAGTCGTGAAATTTTTAAACTAACTTCTGATGAATTAATACGAGCTAAATCCCTTGAAGATGGTATGGCAAATATTCATCAAAATTCTAAGTCCATTTTGCTTACCATTTCAGAACAAAAACATAGCTTATCCGCAATATCTACAAATTCGGAAAAACTTGCTCATGAAATTTCTGAACTTGTTAACACAGCAACCGAATTCGAAACGATCTCCAAAGATTTAGCTAAAAACTCTCATTATATCAACGCTCTTGTAGACCATTTTGAGTTTAGGTAATAAAATTATTAGAATAGTTATCAAAAACTGCGTTTACGAATTTTTTTATTTACGAAAAATCGAAACCTAAACCTTATACTATTTAAAGTTATAATTTATTAGGATGTACTATGGCTGTTGAAATCAAAGTCCCTGAAATGGGCGAATCAATCACGGAAGCAACATTACTTAACTGGACAAAAAAACCTGGAGAAGCTGTAAAAGCAGATGAAATTCTCGCAGAATTAGAAACTGACAAAGTCACCATGGAAGTTAGAGCACCAGCCGGTGGGGTTCTAAAAGAACAAAAGAAAAAAGCGGGCGAAACAGTCTCTGTTAGAGAAGTCATTGGACTCATCGAAGAAGGTGCAACAGCAACTGTAAGTTCACCAACCCCTGTCACACAACCGGCAGTGGAAACTAAAACAGTTCCTTTAAAAGCAGATTCTCCTAAAAATGAAACTCTTCCGCCATCCGTCAGAAAAATGACTGCCGAAAACAATTTAGACGCAGGCTCTATTGCAGGAAGCGGCAAACACGGACAAGTCACTAAAGGAGACGTTATCGCTCACTTAGAAAACAAACCAGCGGCTACTTCTAGTTCACCCATATCCGCTCCAAAGGTTACTCCTCGTAATCCTGGCGAAAGAGAAACTGTTGTTCCAATGTCTCGTTTACGTCGTGCTGTGGCAGACAGACTAGTAACCGCTCAACACACTGCGGCGATTTTAACTACATTTAACGAAATTGATATGTCAGGTGTAATGAATCTTAGATCCCAATACAAAGACAAATTCAAAGAACAACACAATGTCGGACTAGGCTTTATGAGTTTCTTCACAAAAGCAACAGTAGCCGCACTAAAAGCTTACCCTGCGGTTAACGCAGAAATCCGAGAAACTGATATTGTTTATAAAAATTACTATGATATAGGAATTGCAGTTGGTGGACCTAAAGGTCTAGTAGTTCCTGTGGTAAGAGACGCAGACCAATTAAATTTTGCAGGAATCGAATCTGAAATTGTAAGACTTGCAGGTCGTGTGAAAGATGGAAAAATTTCTCTAGAAGAAATGCAAGGTGGGACTTTTTCTATTTCCAACGGTGGAACCTATGGCTCTATGATGTCTACGCCAATTTTGAATTATCCTCAAGTTGGAATATTAGGACTTCATAATATAGTAAAACGTCCAGTTGTAGTAAATGATCAAATCGTAATTAGACCAATGATGTATGTAGCTTTATCTTACGACCATAGAATCATTGATGGAAAGGAAGCTGTGTTATTCCTAGTAAAAATTAAAGAGTTAATCGAAGATCCGACAAGACTATTGATAGAAGTTTAAGTTTGAATCGCTTGAGAGTTCAATCACAAAAGGTAATAAAATGAGTAAAGAATTTGACGTAACAGTAATTGGAGCTGGACCAGGTGGTTATGTAGCCGCCATTCGTGCTGCCCAACTTGGTTTGAAAACAGCCATCATTGAAAAACGAAAAACGTTAGGTGGAACATGCCTAAACGTAGGATGTATTCCATCCAAAGCACTTTTGGATTCTTCTGAAGAATACCACAAAGCCAAGCACAAATTAGCCGAACATGGAATCAATGTAGGGGAAGTCAAACTAGATCTAAAAAAACTTTTAGAACGAAAAGACAAAGTAGTAAAAGATGTCACAGAAGGTGTCGACTATTTGATGAAAAAAAACAAAATCGAACGTTTTCTCGGACATGGAAAATTAATTTCTAACACTGAAATCGAAATTTCCTCCGAATCTGGAACAGAAAAAATTACTTCCAAACATATCATCCTAGCAACAGGCTCTACTCCTATCGAAATCCCAGGATTTGAAATTGACGGCAAACAAGTAGTAACCTCTGACCACGCAATCAATCTTCCAAAAGTTCCAAACCATTTAATCATTATAGGAGCTGGTGTAATTGGACTCGAACTTGGTTCAGTTTGGTCAAGACTTGGTGCAAAGGTAACAGTTGTAGAATTACAATCTCGCCTTTTTGGAACTGCTGACAAACAAATGTCTTCGTACGCACAAAGACTTTTAGAAGGACAAGGTATTAACTTTTTATTCGAGCACAAAGTTACTGGAACAGAAAAGAAAAAAGACAAAGTAATTGTAAACATCCAAGACCCACAAGGCAAAGCAATGCAAATCGACGGAGACGTAGTTCTTCTTGCTGTGGGTAGACGACCGTATGCCGACAACCTCGGAGCAAAAGAACTCGGAATCAAATTTACTCCTAGAGGCAGAATAGAAGTAAACCCTCACAATTACCAAACTTCCATTCCAAATATATATGCGATAGGAGACGTAATTGACGGACCAATGCTTGCTCATAAAGCAGAAGATGAAGGAATTGCCATTGCAGAAATGATTGCAGGTCAATCTGGTCATGTAAATTATTCTGCTATTCCTTGGATCGTTTATACCTGGCCTGAAGTTGCTTGGGTTGGACTTGGGGAAGAGGAATTACAAGAAAAAGGCATTGAATACAAAGTTGGAAAAGCTATGTTCAAACCAAACGGTAGATCAAAGGCAATGGCAGAATCAGATGGACAAGTAAAAGTTCTCGCTGACAAAAAAACAGACAAACTACTTGGACTTTATATCATCGGACCTCGTGCCTCTGATATGATTGTAGAAGCGGCTGTGGCATTTGAATTTGGTGCCTCGGCAGAAGATTTAGCAAGAACTTGTCATGCTCACCCTACTCTTTCCGAAGTGGTAAGAGAAGCGGCAATGGCAGTTGATAAATGGTCAATTCATAGTTAAAGANNAAGAGGAGAGAGAAATGGTAAACTTAGGAACAATGGCATTATACGCGGATAACACTGAATTACTCGAAGAGATGTATGCAAATTACAAAGCAAATCCAACGAGTGTAGAAAAGGATTGGCAAGATTTTTTTCGTGAACTTGATAACGGTGTAAGTTTCGGACAAAGAACCAATGGGAAAAATGGTCACGCTGAATCTTCTAGTTTTTTAAAAGACACAAGTGCAGCCAATTTCCAAGAAATGGGGCTGATGAACTTGTTAAATGCTTACCGAAGACAAGGACATCTAGCGGCTAACTTAGATCCACTGGGGATACTCAAACCTAACCGCAAGTTCATCGATCAAAAATTAGCAAATCTAAAACAAGAAGATTTGGAAAATGTTGTTGATTCAGGTATACCAGCTCTCGGAAAAACCAAACTGAAAAATGTAATTGATTGGTATGAAAAAACCTATTGTGGAAGCATTGGCTCTGAGCAATACTATATTGTAAACGATGAAGAAAGAGAATGGATTCAAAATAAAATGGAATCCACTGCCAATTCTTACCCACTAGAAAAAAATCAAAAACTCAGACTTTTTAAAAAACTTTACAAAGCAGATTACTTTGAACAATTTTTAGCGAAGAAGTTTGTCGGTAAAAAGCGTTTTTCTCTGGAAGGGGGAGAAACTATGATTCCAATGCTCGACCTAGTTGTGGAAGAAGCAGGTCGTTACAACATGGAAGCGTTAATTATTGGAATGGCACACCGTGGGCGTTTAAATGTACTAGTGAACACAATTCAAAAACCAGCGAGTTTAATTTTTGCTGAGTTTGAGGAAAAAATTGGCTCTGAGTCAGAAAGTTATGCGGACGTTAAATACCATCTAGGTTATTCGAATAATATAAAAACAGAATCTGGAAAAGAAGTAAAACTTTCTCTTGCATTTAACCCAAGTCACTTGGAAGCGGTTAACCCAGTAGTAACCGGTAGTGTGCGTGCGAGACAAACTCTCAACAAAGACGTTACCCGCGAGAAGTATATGCCAATCTTAATTCACGGAGATGCGGCGTTTGTGGGACAAGGGGTTGTAGCTGAAACTTTAAACCTAATGAACTTAGAAGGTTATACGACGGGCGGAACATTTCATATAGTAATCAATAACCAAATTGGATTTACCACTTTACCAAGTGAATCTCGCTCAACACTATACGCGACAGACTTAGCAAAAGGGTTTCAAATTCCAATTTTCCATGTGAACGGGGATGATCCTGAAGCGGCACATCGTGTTGTAAAATTGGCTCATGAATACAGACAGAAATTTCACAAAGATGTGATCATAGATTTAATTTGTTACAGAAGACTTGGTCACAATGAAATGGATGAGCCTGCATTCACACAACCTTATATGTACAATGTAATTAAAAGTCATCCACCTACTGCCCTTCTTTACGAACAAGCACTTCTCAAAGAAGGTGTAGTTAAAAAAGAGGAACTAGAAGCCATCAAAGAAGAAGTAGGAAAAAGCCTAGAAGATTCTTTCAATGAAACAAAAAACAAAGACATCAAAATCCAAGTAGATACCATGCAAGGTGTTTGGTCTAATCTTTCTAAAGAGCCACTTGATTCAGAGCCTGCAACTAAGTTACTGAAAAGTCAGATTTCTAATATAGTAAAAGCTATGACTACTATTCCAGAAGGATTTACAGCAAATCCAAAACTTGTAAAACTCCTAGAGACTCGTAAGAAAATGGGTGAAGGAGAAATTCCAGTTGATTGGGGTTGTGCAGAATTACTTTCGTTTGGTTCTATTTTAGAAAGTGGATTTAAAGTTCGACTATCGGGACAAGATTCGCAGCGAGGAACATTTACACATAGACATGCGCTCTTGGTGGATATAAACACAGGTGCACAGTATTCGCCTTTAGCCCATATTTCAAAAGACCAAGCAGAGTTTGAAGTAATCAATGCGTCTCTTTCTGAATACTCAGTGTTAGGCTTTGAATACGGTTACTCTCTTGCAAACCCAGCGGCACTTGTGATTTGGGAAGCACAGTTTGGGGACTTTGCCAATACTGCTCAAGTGATTTTTGACCAATTTATTTCTAGCTCTGAAATCAAATGGCAACGTATGAGCGGCTTAGTGGTATTACTCCCTCATGGATATGAAGGACAAGGACCAGAACATTCAAGTGGAAGACTAGAGCGTATGTTACAACTCTGTGCGGGAAACAATATCCAAATCGCAAACTGTACAACTCCTGCACAATACTTCCATTTACTCAGAAGACAAATGTTGCGTAATTACCGTAAGCCGCTTATCATCATGACTCCAAAGAGTTTACTTCGATTACCCGCGGCAGTTTCAAGTATAGATGATTTAACCACCGGTGCATTTAAAGAAGTAATGACTGACAAACCGGATGTTAAACCAGATGGAGTTAAGAAAATTCTATTCTGTAGTGGAAAGATTTATTACGACTTACTCGATGCGAGAGACAAACAAAAATTAACCCATGTTGCGTTAGTTCGACTCGAGCAAATTTACCCATTCCCTGAATCTGCGATTAAAGAAGTTGTTAAACAATACAGCAAGGCAACTGAATTTTGTTGGGTTCAAGAAGAGCCGCACAACCAAGGTGCATGGTTTTTTGTAAGAGATTTCTTTGAGCATATACTAGGTGACAAAAAACTTCACTACTATGGAAGAAAAAAATCTCCAAGTCCAGCAGCAGGTCACGTAAAAGTACACATGAAGGAACAAGAAGCAATCGTAAAAGAAGCCTTGTCATAAAAAAATTTACCACGGATGAACACAGATAAACACTGATAGTTTTACTAAGTCTTAATCTTTTATCCGTGTACATCTGTGTTCATCCGTGGTAATCTTTGAAATTCTTACTCCTTGACATTTGGTTGACTCTTCTTAAATTCAAACAAAGAGGAAAGTTATGAAAACTAAAGTCATTCAAAATCTAATTATTTTTATTTTATTAGCACAAATTGCAAATGTAGATTGTGATTTAAAAGCCAAAGCAACTCGAAAAAAAAATACTACGAATATTCCAAAACAAATTCAAGGATGGGGTGGTCCACCCGAATTAGTTCGAGAAGGAAAAGATCCAACGTTAAGTTCAGTAAAAGAATACTTCTATCTGGAAGTAGCTGGTAAAGCGTCTCAAAAGGCAATCGAACACGGATATGAATCTTCTATGATAACCACTTGCACAGATGCGGCAAGTCTTACAGGGGCTTTTGAAATTCTATCCGTTTTTATGGATGCTCATATCCAAGAAAAAAATGGAACTGACGACTCAGGAGTAGTCACTCTACAATTGGATGAATCAAAATCCTATACTTGTAAATACAATGAATCGGATGATAAAAAACTAAAGACAAAAGAATGCAAAGGTACTATTCAAAATAGAGGAACTGCACTTTGTTGGTCGACAACAGATTCAGGCTCATGGGAAACATGTAGTTGCCTCACATACATTAGATTTCCTGGTGGTCGCGATGCTGTTTTAAAAAAACTAGAGTTTCGCGAATAATTTTTTATTTACAGTGAACCTTTTTTGAAAAGTCCTACTTTAAGAGGATATACATGACTGAAGAAGACTATGTTCGAATATTTGATACAACACTTCGAGATGGAGAACAGTGCCCTGGTGCTGCCATGAGTGAGGATGAAAAACTAGAAATAGCTCGTCATCTAGCAAAAATGAATGTGGATGTAATCGAGGCAGGTTTTCCTGTTTCCTCCCCTGTCCAATTTAAAGCAGTTGAAAGGATTGCCAGAGAAATAGAAGGACCAATTATCACAGGTCTTGCAAGATCTCTACGAGTTGATATAGAAGCGGCGGCTAACGCCATTAAGCCAGCAAAACGAAAACGAATTCATACTTTTATCGCATCGTCGCCAATTCACATGAAACATAAACTTGGCAAGACTCCTTCTGAAGTTTTACAAATGGCGATAGAAGCTGTAAAAATAGCTCGAGACTTCGTAGACGATGTGGAATTTTCCCCGGAAGATGGAACCCGTTCTGATTGGGAATTCCTACGCGAAATTTGTGAAGCCGTGATTGAAGCAGGTGCAACTACCATCAATGTTCCGGATACTGTCGGTTATACTGTACCTGAAAAATATGGCGAATTATTCAAATTTCTAACGACTTATGTTCGCGGTGCGGATAAGATCATTTTTTCTGCGCATTGTCACAACGATTTGGGTCTTGCTACTGCGAATTCTCTCTCTGCAATTGTAAATGGAGCTAGACAGGTAGAATGTACGATCAATGGAATTGGAGAACGTGCAGGAAATACTGCCATGGAAGAAGTAGTAATGGCACTTCGCACTCGTAAAGAATTTTATGGAATTGCAACTCGTATTGATACAACACAAATTGCAAAAGCTTCTTACTTAGTGAAAAATATCACAGGAATGACAGTTCAACCCAATAAAGCAATTGTAGGTGCAAATGCGTTTGCCCACGAGTCAGGAATTCATCAAGATGGTGTTATCAAAAATCGAGAAACATACGAAATTATGACTCCGCAGTCAATAGGACTTGATTCAAATCGTATGGTACTAGGTAGACACTCAGGCAGAGCTGGATTTAGAGATAGAATTATTCGTTTGGGTTTTGAACCTAAAACAGACGAATTAGAATTAGCCTACACAAAATTTTTGGAAATTGCAGATAAAAAGAAAGAAATTTTCGACGAAGATATAATTTCCTTATTCACAGATCAACATCGTAAAACAGGAATTAGCCGCTATGTTTTGGAATATTTCCATATTTCGACTGGTTCAAAAACTGTTCCAACTGCGACTATTAAACTAAGAGTAGATGACGTAATCATGGAAGAATCCGCTACAGGAGACGGTCCTGTTGACGCCGTATTTAAAGCGATTGAAAAAGCTACCAAACTTGAACCTGAGCTTGCCAAACTTTTAATATCCCCTGTAACTGAAGGCAAAGACGCATTAGCCGAAGCTTCGGTGACACTCAATCTAAATGGGAAAAGAGTTGTAGGAAAAGGAAGTTCCACTGATATAATCGAGGCATCGGCTTTATCTTTTATTGATGCACTTAACCGACTTTGAAAAAATACTTTCAACCTTCCCTCTATGACCTAGCTCCCTATGTTCCGGGTGAACAACCGCCCGTTACTAAAAAAATTGTGAAGCTCAATACAAATGAGAATCCCTATCCTCCAAGCCCGCAGATTAAAAAAGTAGTACAAACTATTTTGAATAAAGGTTTACTCAGGAGATATTCAAACCCGATTTCAAAATCCGTAATTCAGGAAATAGCAAAACTTCACAAAGTACCTGAATCTCATGTGATGGTAACAAATGGATCGGATGAAGGTTTGGCTATTTTATTTAGAGCAACTTTAGGAAATAAGGACATAGTAATGATGCCTTATCCTACCTACTCTCTTTATCCAGTTCTAACCAGTCTTCAGTTAAATGACGCTAGAATTCAGAAAGTAGAACTCAAAAGTGATTTTCATTTTGACTTTGAAAAAATGAAAAAATCATTTCACTCCTCAAAAATAAAACTACTAACATTTGCAAATCCAAATGCACCAACAGGGATATTGGAATCAAAATCTAATATCATTGATCTTATTCAAAACTTTCATGGAATAACATTATGTGATGAGGCATACATAGATTTTGCGCCAAAAGGTTCAAGCTTAGTCGATGAAGTAAAAAATATGGATAACCTAGTTGTATCTAGAACTTTTTCTAAGTCATATGGACTCGCCGGTCTTCGTGTAGGTTACCTTGTAAGCCAACCCCAAAATATTTCTCAGTTGATGAAAATAAAAGACTCATACAACTTAGGAATGATAGAACAGGAAATTGCAGTAGCTGCACTAAAAGATCAGAAATACTTCCAAAAAGTAATTAAACAAATTATTGCCTCAAGAAATAGTTTAGCAAAGAATCTAAGAGATTTAGATTTCAAAGTATTAGAAAGTAATACAAACTTTTTATTTGTAAAACCTCCAGTTGGTTTTTCTGCAGAAGAAATTTTTCATTATCTCAAATTAGAAGAAGTGTATATTCGATACTTTAGCGATAACTTTTGTAAAGATTTTTTACGCATTACAATTGGAACAGAAAAAGAAAATAGAATACTACTAAATACGATAAAAAAAGCGATAAATAAATAATATCATCCATGATTCACGATGAATATCATTTTGAAAAAGTAAGTCCTAATTCTATGGATGTTTTATGGGAAGCAGGTTTCAGGCACTTCGGCACCTATTTCTTTCGATACAATATTGGAGTTTTAGATTTGGAGTATACACAAGTATTACCGCTCCGAGTAAAATTAACTGAATTTAAACCTTCCAAAAGCCAAAAAAAAATATTAAAAAAAAACAAAGACCTAACAGTAATTATCCGCGATTGTAATATTGATCTAGAAAAAGAAAAGTTATTTTCTATTCATGCAGAACGTTTCACTTCCAATAAACCAAATTCTATTTATACATTTATATCATCCGAAAGTCCAGCAAATACCCCTTGCGAATTAAAAGAAATTTGTGTTTATGACGAGGAAAAATTAGTAGCTGTAAGTTTTTTGGATATAGGTGGGATCGCTTCGTCCAGTGTTTACGCAATGTTTCATCCCGATTATTCTAAACGAAGTTTGGGAATTTATACACTACTTTTAGAAATAGAATACTCTATAAAACGTGGACTTCAATTTTTATATCCTGGTTACGCCTATAGAAAATCATCATTTTATGATTACAAAAAAAATTTTCATCCACTTGAATATTTTGACTGGGCAGGAAAATGGACTACATACATAAACGAAAATATAATAGAGGAATAAATACTTGAACTTAATTCAGAATTTAAAAATAGAAGTTGAAAATCATCCAATTTTAAAAAACCAATGGTTATTGACAAGAAAAGATCATCTATCTAAACGAGATCTTAGTCTTTGGCTTAGCCAAGAGTATTTTGTTTCCATAGCATTTGTAAATTGGTTTTTATGGGCAACTACACTTACTACAGACATAAATGCAAAAATAGTTTTGGTTCAGAATATCTGGGAAGAACTTGGAGAGGGTAATCCTGCTTTATCTCATATCCAAATATTAACTCAATTTTTATCAAGAATTGGAATCTCTGAAAGTGAATTAAAAATCCTACCCCACACAAAAAAGTATCTTACAATAATGAAAGAAATTACTAATTCCAATTTTTACTCTGCACTTGGAGCACTTGGTCCGGCTAACGAATATTTGCTTAAACTAGAATATGGAGCTATGTATAAGTCCTATCAAGATTTAAAACTAAGAGAAAAACTTCCAGAAGCGCATTTTTTTCAGGTAAACTTAGAGGCAGACGAGTCTCATAGTGCAAAACTATTTCGTTTGATCGATTCAATTTGTGTAGACTCAGAAAAAAAAGAACAAGTAATAAAAGGAAATAAAGACGCATTAGATGCAAGAATGCTTTTTTATGAAGGATTAATGGAATTTGAATCTAATCCCAAATAGAAAGATTTTTGCCGGAATAATCAATTGTGAAATCAAGGAGTGCTCGCAGATAAGAGTCTTCCATTTCGGTTGACGCTTCTTGTAACAGCTCATACAAATTCAGATGAGCGTCCTCTTTACTTCCACCATTCTCTTTATAACAAATTAAAATTGATTTAAGTTCAGGCAAAGTAACAGTTTGTTGCAAAGCTAATTTAATTTCCTCTTTTAAGTTCATGTCTAGTCCTTGATTTTAAGTAATTCATAACTATTATACCAATAATTGGAACAAGAGGCAGATATAAAACCCAAAAGAAATAGCGATAAAATTTCAAATAAACCGAAAGCTTTCGAATAGCAAAAAAACCAGGATAACGAAGACCTTTATAGATAAATTGAACGTTAGCCGCAAGCACTTCCTCACTAAGAGTTGGATGAATGTCTTTCAACTTTTCTTTAGGAATTGTTCTAAAAGAAATAAACTCAATGTCCTTAGAAAGACAAATACTCTGTAACCTCTTAGCTGTGTTAGAACAAAAATTACAATTCCCATCATAGAAGAATACATTCATGAAATAAAATCCTGCGCCTGTGTACGCAAAAATTTACAAACCTTAGGAATATCTTCCACTTCTAAATTAATCCAATAGATATTCCAATCCTTACCTTTGTCCATTCCCTGACATTCTTTTGTATACCACTTGTGAATTTGATTTTCGGGTTTGGCACGCCAAAATATGGTTCGATGTTTTTTTTTCATTTCATTCCAAATATCTCTGCCAATTCCTTCTCCCCTTGCAATCTCATCCACTGCAAATTTAGAAAGAAGTGCTCCATATTCATTCATTTTTAAGAGAGCTGCACCTCTATAATTTGTTTCCAGAAAAATAGAATCAATTTTAGAATCCAAAAATTCGGGATTAATTTTTTTACGAAATGCAGATTCTAAAAGTTCCGCCAACTTCCTCTTATCCACATTTTCTATTCCTTGGATATATTGGATTTCACTTCCCAGTTTAATAAACGTTCCACTTCCACCTACTGTAAATAATTCTTTGAGTAAAGTAACAGGTGATGTAATAGCTATATTCATAGTATGAGAGACTTGGTTTTCTAACATAGTTTTTAGATTTTGTAAGAATATTTTATCTTCTATAGTAAGGATATTTTCTTCTAATAGTTTTTGGTAGTCGCTTCGGATATTTATGATTGAAATTCTTTCCTTATTACTTTTATTTCTAAGTGGTCCACTTTGATTTAAAAATATAAATTTAGTTGTGTGAAGTTTACTTGAAATATCCGCAACCATTTGATATAAATTTTCCTCAGATTCTAAAATCACAAATGGAATTTTCTTTTGATTTATAGACGATTTAATGCCAATACTGACATCAGAAGAAAATTGAAGTATTTCACATTCTGGTTCATCTGTTCTTTTTTCCTTTGAGTCAGTAAAAATACCCTTAAAAAAAAGACTTATATACGAAATTGAATCACTGCTTACGAGGATAACCGGGTATAACCCCAATCCATATAGAATTTTTAAATCATAAAAAAAAGTAGAAAAGGAATCTAATACAACTTCTGTATTTATATAAATGAGAGCAAATTTTTCTGGATCAAGTGTTTGAAAACTTTTTAAATATATTAAGCTATCAGCTTCATTCCCCGTACTTTCAAAAAAAATTTTAAGTAACTCTGTAGTCTTTTTCATTTTAATTCATAGGATACAAATTTTCCCTTCATCTTTGCTATTGCCACATTCATTCCGCGATCCTCTTTTAATTTAAAAAAGCCTAACAGTGATTTGTCGCCACTAACTAACGTGAATCTAAAACCTGGAAATTCTTGTTTAAATCTTGCAGAAATTTTACCGTATAAAATTTTTAAATCTTCTTTGGTTCCAAGTCTTTCTCCGTAAGGAGGGTTCATTACTATATGTCCGGTTTTCCAATTTTTAGAATTTGTCAGATTTAGTACATCTGCCTTTTCAAAATGAATTAATTTATCTACTCCAGCTCTTCTTGCATTATCCTTAGCAATCTGAATTGCCTTTGGGTTTATATCATAACCGAATAATCGTTGTTCGTCGCTAGGAATATCTTTTATGGGGCTAACATAAACATCATACAACATCCTATAAACTGCAGATTGATTCAGTAAAGTTTCATTGATGTATTTTCTTTTCAAAAGAAGTGCGGCTTCAATGAGAATCGTTCCAGAACCACACATTGGGTCAATCATCACATCAGTTTTATTCCAACCAGAAAAATGAATCAATGCTTGTGCCATATTTTCCCGAATCGGAGCATCTAAAAATTCCAATCTATAACCACGTTTGTTAAACGGATGAGATGTAAGAGAAAGTTCTAGATTTACAAAGTCTCGATTAGAACGAAGATGGAAAACTAAATCGGGTTCGTCTCTATCTATTTCTAATTCTTCTTCTCGTTTATCTCTGAGTCTATCTTTTATAGCATCTTTTAATTTGTATAGCGCATAACGTGAATCTTTCAGGCTATCTTTTGTGTTGGAATCAATTTTAAAACTAAGACCTTTGGCTATAATTTCTTCCCATGGAAGCCTAACAGCTTGGTCATACAAGTCCTCTGCATCCTCTACTCTCAGTTGAGAAATACTAAATGAGACTCTGGAAGAAAACCGAGTGGTAAGTAAAAATTTTTGGACAGATTCTTTTTTGCCTTTAAAAAAAACTCCACCTCGATTTGCTGAAGTCAATTTAAGACCTAAGTCTTTTACTTCTTGTTCTAAAAACTCATGTAACCCTTCTGCACAAGAAGCATGAAATTCAAGTGCCTCAGGATTAAAAATTGCTTTGTTTGTTGACTCTTTGATATGCACCTCTTTAAATTTAAAAACTAATTCTTCGTAATTACTAAGTGCGATTTGCCACAGAGGCACAAAGACGCAGAGATTTTTGGGACTGTGCTAGTTTTATTCATATGCCTCATGCTAAATAGAGTTGATTCAAAATTTGAATTCAATGTTTGGTGCCTTAATAGCAAATAAAAAGTTTTAGTAGCAAAAACAGGCGATATTATGTACAATTGAATCTCTTGAAATTTCTCTGTGTCTTTGTGCCTCTGTGGCAGATATTCTTTTCAGTAGTTACAATTCTTCTATCTTCTATAAACCTGTCTCAGGGTCAAAAAGAAAACAATCGAACTTAGCTGAATTCTAATCTTCTTCTGGCAACAACGGTGAAATAAAGTAAGCGATAAATTCTAATTTGCCTGTAGTTCCTGATTTTTGATAAATCGAAAATGCTTGGTTCTCAATTGTTTTTAGACTTTTTCCACGAATAGCTGCAATTTGTTGGTTAGAAAGTCCTCTCAAAAGTAAAATCGCAATTTCTTTTTCTGCCTCAGTTAAATTCCAGGACTTAAATTGATCTTGAATCGAATTCCAAAAACTCAAGTTAATGTCGTTTAATTTCTGGTTTTTCGTCTTTAAACTTTCTATTACTTCCTTAGCAGAATCTATATTTAATTTATTATCCTTTAACTCTTTGAATAAAAAATAAATTCCAAATATAGAAAATGAACCAACCAAAGTTTCCATAACTGTAAAATACATTTGAGAACTTCGTATCCAACTTGTATTAAGATAAAAAGTAAGTATTTCTTCCATAACCCAAAAGGTCATAAAAAAAACATAAAATGCAAAAAAGTAAAAACGCTTTTCTTGTTGAAGTAAAAATTTCATAAGTAATTTCCCTAATTCTATTTTCTCTAATAGGTGAACTAACTCAGGCAATAAGACTTCTCATAGGTAATTCCTGTCTGTTCCTATATTACCTATATACAAACTCCATTTTATTTACTACAATTAAAATATACCATGATTAAAATGATTTTTGGGATTTCCATGATTAAGAAATTTTCTTTGGAACACTTTTTCTAAATCAAAAACCGAAAAACAATTTAGCTAACTTATTATTTAGGGAGAATTTCATGAAATTCAAGTTGGGTTTAATTTTTAGTTTATTTATCATTTTCCAAATCAGTAACTGTACAAATTTGGAATCAACAACATCTTGCAAAAATTCGTGCAATGACAAACAGAATCTTTGTTTGGTCGCAATGATTGGATCATCTTCTTATGCTAGTTCTAGTTTTTTGGGATGCGAAATATACAAATCTAGTTGTTATTCTAGCTGCACAAAATCAAGTTCCAAAACAAGCAATAGATCTTCCAGTAGTAGCCGTTCTAGTGGAAGCAGATCATCTAGCAGCGGAAGTAGAAGCAGTGGTGGTGGAAGTGGAGTTAGCAGCGGCGGTGGTTCTAGCGGAAGTGGAGGAAGTAGTCACTCAATCCTTGCTAACTCAGATACTGATATGCAGTCAGAAAATTAAATTTTATATTTCTTTCTCTTGCGCCAAAGGGTTGCAGCATCAATACCTAAAATTTTTGCAGCCACCTTATAGTCAGTTGTTCTATTCAAAACTTTTTTGATATGGATTAGCTCTACCTCTTCTAAGGTAATCAAATCTTTATCATCCTTACGATTCCTAAACTGAATTTCATCTGGAAGGTGGATTGGTTCAATCACATCTGACTTAGTGAGTAAAGATGCTTGGTGGATTACATTTTTAAATTCGAGAACATTTCCAGGCCATCTGTAAAGTTTGAGTAAATGAAATGCATCTGCGGATAATCTCATTTCTCTCCCTTTTTGAAATTGAGAAATAAAATGACTGAATAAAAGTTCAATGTCTTCCGGTCTTTCTCTAAGAGGACTTATTTTTATAGTGACTTCATTTAACCGATAAAATAAATCTTCTCTAAAAAGTCTTTCTTTCAAAGTTTCTTCAATATTTATATTGGTAGTTGAAATAAAACGAATGTCATCTTTACTATCTTTAGATTGCAAAACAGATAAAAGTTTAGACTGAATCGAATGTGATAACTCGGCAATTTCATCTAACACCAAAGTTCCACCAGAGGCTTCTTCTAATTTGCCTATGATTGGTTCACTGCCCTGCGAATCTGATTTTAGACCAAATAATTCTTGTTCGAGTAAATTCTCCGGCACATTACAATTAACCACTACAAAAGGTTTATTGGCACGAGGGCTTTTTTGGTGAATTAGCTCAGCAACCAATTTTTTGCCTGTTCCACTTTCTCCTAGAATGAATATATTAATATTGCTTTCAGCCATTTTTAAAGCAGTATCAATGCTATTTAAAAGGGTGGAATTTTGTGTGATGTAACTTCCTTTTTTGTTTGAAAAAGCAGCTTCTTTGAGTTCTCGAAGTTCCGACTTAATCGCGTGGTATTCCCAAGCTTTTTTTGCAAAGAATTGAAGTTCTTTGATCTGGACTGGTTTTTGTAGAATATGGTAGGCACCTAAATCAACCGCTTTTAGTGCATCATCTAATCCACTATTTCCCGAAATAATTACAACAGTTGTTTGGGGTTTTAACTTTTTGATCTCTTTTAAAATCTGCATTCCATCCACAGGTTGCATTTTGAGATCGAGAAATACCAAATCATAATCTTGCTCTGAAACAAGACTAAGTGCTTTTCCTGAATCAGAAATTGCATCAATTTCAAAATCTAAAACTTCAAGGGAAATTTTAAAAACTTCTAATAAGTATTTATCATCATCTACAACTAGGACTCTAGGATTACGCTCTTTCATAATACTCTTTAAAAACTTTGGATGTATTTTAATCAAATACTTTATTGAGAAAAACTAAGAAATAATTGCTAAAGGCTCAAAGATTCTAGTGACAGCTTTTTTTCCTTTGATCTGAATAGTGTCAATTTCCCGAAACAGTACACTTCCCTCAAGCTTCGACTGAATTTTTTCTGTTACTAAAATGGAAACATGATAAAACTTAGTTAAACTTTCTAAACGAGACGCAATATTAACAGTATCTCCAATTACAGTATAATCCATTTTGCTTATAGAGCCAATATTTCCAACAATAACATTCCCAGAAGAAATACCTATTCCATGGGAAACCTGCCCTTCCTCTGTCCGTCTTCTTGCACGATTGTAGGGAACAAGAGCATGAATCATTTCCAAGGCACATTTAACAGCATCAAATTCCTTGTCCTCATCAAATCTAGCCATAATACAATCCCCAATCAGTTTATCAATTACCCCGCCATTTTCAATAATGATTCGATTGAATGTTTTAAAGTAAGAGTTTAGAAAATCTACAGTTTGATTTGGATTTAGTTTTTCTGATAGATCGGTAAAATTTCGGATGTCACAAAATAGAATCGTCTTTTCTTCTAATTCTCCCAAATTCAAAAGTTCTTCCTTCGCATTAAACTTACTCAATATTTTTTCTATATCTCTGGGTGGGACATACAATTGAAAAGTTTTTCTTAGAATTTCTTCCTTTTGCATCGTATTGTCTAATTTCTTCTGTATCGAATAATAGCTGTAAGACGCATAAAATGTCATGGAACTAACTAAAATCAAAATAGAATCTCCGCTGATTTGAATGTTTGCAAATGCCGGAAGGAATTGAAATTTTTTATTTAGAAGATCAAAGAACGTTAGGGAAAATGGAATAAAACAAGTAATGAATACAAGTCTCGCGCGAGTATTTTTTTTGTAAAATTCTCTCAGGCTTGCAATAAATAAAATTATGCTAGTTAAAATTAAAAATGGAACATGATACTTTATATTTATACTCTCCACGTTAAAAATGTTTCCAGCAAACAAAAAAGCAAAAAAGAAAATAATCCCACCGCATAGAATGCTGATTGGAATGAAATGAAATTTGTCTTTGTAAAGAATTGCAAATAAGAAAAAAGAAAATATGGGCAATACAAAACTGAGAACGAGGTATTCAATGTATTTTAAGGTGATCAGATCTAAACCTAAATCTTTTTTTAATTCCAATCTACAAAATTCATAAATAGAAATTGTTACCAAAAAAATACCAAACCAAAGATACTCTCGATTATCCGTTCTAGATAAATATAAAATAAAAAACAGGAGGGAAGTGGATAGAAATAAAACATTTTTTCCTAGTCCATAGGATTTAGAAATCTGATTTTCTGTAACAATTTTTTGGTAATCATCTAACTTGATAATTCCTGCATAAATTCCACCCCCATCCACAGAATCAGGATTAAACTTTTTTGCTTTTACGATTAAAGTATTTTGTTCTTTAAGACCCATTTTAGCAATATGTAAAATCACAGGAGTTTCATAAAATAGCGTATTACCGCGTTTTTCCTCATCTTCAGTAGATGAAATTAATTTCCCATTTAGGTAAATTCGATGTTCATTATCAATAAAACCCAAAAAAAGTCCCCAGTCTACTTCTTGTTCTAAATTTATATCAAATGAAATACAATAGGCGAAATGTGTATAATTTCTCCATTCAGGAGTATGCGCTATAGCTGATGGAATTTTTACTTTTAAAGGATATAAATCACAGGATTCTGGAACTGGATCAGAAATATTTTCTAGACGAATTAAGTTATACTCCCCTTTCAAAAATTTCCTGTGCTGAAAATCCAATGGTTTACAACTGCAAAAAAAAAGAAATGTGGTGCCTAATAAAAATATTATTTGCGAAATAAACTTCATCGTAAAGGCAAAACTACTAGACCATTAGATTAAGGCAAAACAATAATGAAAAAAAGGAAACTAATCAGAGTGGTTTGCCACAGAGGCACAAAGACACAGAGAGATTTTAAGAAATTCAATTGCACTCAATACGCTGTTTTTGTTGATTTAGGGCTATCGTTTGTTATTCCAGCATAAAAATTGAAATTTAATTTTGTATTAACTCTCTTTAGCATGACGCATATGAATAAAACAAGCACAACTCAAAAAACTCTGTGTCTTTGTGCCTCTGTGGCAGATATTCTTTTTACTTACAGTTCACTACAAGAGGTTATATGTTTACAATTCTTGCAACTGCCATTTTACTTTACCTTGAGCCAAATCCATGTGAGAAAGTAAATTCACCCAAGAAAGGAGAAATTTGGAAATTTGATTTTGTATGGCACTACTCTCCTTTAAAACTAAGAAACGATTCTATTTGTGGAAGTGATATACAGGAATTCTTTTATATAAGACAAAGAGACAGAGCAAGTTATATCGCTATGAAAAAAGTCAAAATTACAAAAGAGAGTAGTTGTAGAAATAATTCACTCTTTAACGGCAAACAAAAATTATTCCGTGGAATGCTGAAATCAGTAATGACGGAAAATCAATCTTTACCTTCTACAAAAGAAAAACAAATTCTAACCGAAATTGCACTTCTAAATGACAAGGTTGACTACGCAGGAACTTATGATTGTTCTCCACTCAATACAAAAAATGTCACAGACCCTGATGCAATGTGGGAAGAATGTGAGTGTATACTCTATGGATTTTATACTGGTGGTAAACAGGGACTCAAAGAGAGAGTTGACAAATAGAACATTTTTGTTTTATGATTTTCCAAATACACTTTAGGAAACTAGTTTGCTAAAAAATTTTACAATTACAAAACCTGACCAAAGTTTACTTTCAGAGCTGAAAGTTGAAATTGACACCAAAACAAAACCACCCGGATCACTTGGAAAACTCGAAGAAATTGCAATACAAATTGGATTAATCCAAGAAACAACCAGTCCCAGGTTAAAGAAACCAACTGTCGTTGTTTTTGCCGCAGACCATGGAATCACAAAAGAAGGTGTTAGCCCTTATCCGCAAGAAGTCACTTACCAAATGGTGATGAATTTTATCAGAGGAGGAGCTGCAATCAATGTGTTTTGTGATGAAAATAATCTCAATTTGCACGTGGTAGATGCTGGTGTAAATTATGACTTTGAAGGTCTAGAGGGACTAACGCACGCAAAAGTTGGGTATGGAACCAAAAGTTTTCTAAAAGAGCCAGCAATGACGAAAGAAGAATGTCTACTTGCTATCGAACACGGAGCAAAAATAGTAGACCAACTTTTTGAACATGGATGTAACTGCATTGGCTTTGGAGAAATGGGTATCGGCAACACAGCAGTATCCTCTATGCTAATTAGTAAACTCTTGAATGTTCCTGTGGAGAATTGTGTAGGAAGAGGAACAGGGGCTAATGACGAACAATTGGCGAATAAAAAAGAAATTCTAAAACGAGCAAGTAGTTTGCATACTTGTAATGATACAATTTCCATTCTACAAAACTATGGTGGTTTTGAAATCGCAATGATTATAGGTGGAATTTTACAGGCTGCGGAAAATAAAATGGTAATTCTAATTGATGGATTTATTGTAACGACAGCCCTCTTATTTGCGAAAAGTTTTTATAAAGAAGTAACAAATTATTGTATTTATTGTCACCTCTCAGGAGAAAAAGCACATGAAATGGTTTTAGCACACCTAGGCGGCAAACCGATATTAAACCTAGGAATGCGATTAGGAGAGGGAACGGGTGTTGCACTTGCCTATCCGATTGTATCAGCAGCAGTACGTTTTTTAAATGATATGTCTACATTTGAAGAGGCAGGAGTACGAGATAGATTATGAGAAGAGAATTAGAATTATTCTTTACAGCACTTATGTTTTTTACACGTCTCCCTGTTCCTGAATTAGAATATTCTCAGGAAAAATTAAATTCTTCTTCTCGTTATTTTCCCCTAGTCGGAATTTTAGTTGGTGCGTTAAGCGCTACTGTGTTCATGTTTTCGACTATGATCTTTTCGACTAATGTTTCTGTATTACTTTCGATGATCGCCTCCATACTTATTACAGGAGCTTTTCATGAAGATGGATTTGCAGATACTTGTGATGGATTTGGCGGGGGTTATACCAAGGAAAAAATTCTTGAAATTATGAAAGATTCAAGGATTGGAGCATTCGGTGCAATCGGTATTATCCTCCTTTTAATCCTTAAATTTTCCCTTTTGTCAGAAATGAAACCAATGGTAATTCCAATTGTGATTGTAGCGGGTCATGCAATTAGTCGGTATATATCGATTAGCCTACTCTATTCAATGATTTATGTAAAAGAAGAAGGAAAAGCAAAACCACTTTCGACAGCCCTTCCTCTACCATCCTTACTCGTGGCTGGAGTTTTTGGTTTACTTCCTTTACTTTTATTCAAAAAAGCCTTGATTTTATTAGTTATAATTCCCCTTTTTCTAACACGCTTGTATCTTTCCTATTACTTTAAAAAACATATCGGTGGGTATACAGGCGATTGCCTCGGAGCAGCACAACAAACCAGTGAAGTTATATTTTATATCTCAATATTTCTAATGTTACAATGGAAATTTATTTAATTCGCCATACTAAAGTCGATGTCCCATCCAATACTTGTTATGGGCAATCCGATGTTAGCCTCGCAGATAGCTTCGTTCAAGAAACACAAAGTATTTTAGAGAAACTTCCAAATACAGAACATTTCATTTGCTACACAAGTCCGCTTACTCGCTGTAAGTCTCTTGCAGGAAAAATCCGAGTTAGAGAAATAAAAATGGAACCACGACTAATGGAATTAAACTTTGGAGATTGGGAATTAAAAACATGGAAGAATATTGGTAAAGAGTCTTTTGATCTATGGCATGAAGACTTTGTAAATAATAAAGTTCCAGGTGGCGAATCTTACTTTGAACTTTATACAAGAGTAAAGTCTTTTTGGAAAGAAATGATTTCAAAAAAAGAAGACACAATACTCATTACCCACGGCGGCGTGATCCACGCACTCCTCGCTCACAGTTTAGGTCTAGCCTTAGAAAACTCCTTTCGCCTAAAAATTGACTACGGGAGTATAACTAAGATTATCCTCAATGGGGAGTTTGTGAATGTGGAGTATGTGAATAGATGAATCAATTAAGCATTGATTCTAAAGTAAATCACATCTCCATCTTGAACGATATAATCTTTCCCTTCTAGTCTTAATTTTCCCTCTTCTTTTACTTTTACTGGTGAGCCAAGTCTATCGACATCATCAAAAGCCATCACCTCAGCTCGAATAAATCCTTTTTCAAAATCAGAGTGAATCACAGCAGCCGCTTTAGGTGCAGTGCTTCCGACTAATGTTGTCCAAGCTCTCACTTCTTGTTCGCCGGCTGTCAAAAAAGTAACAAGGTTTAGAAGTTTGTAAGCAGAGCGAATCATTCGATTGAGTCCACTTTCCGTTTCGCCTATATCTTTTAAAAATTCCACTTGTTCTTCTGGGGCAAGACCGGAAATTTCTTCTTCAATTTTGCCGCATAACACTACTACTTCTGCATTTTCTTCTTTTGCCATTGCGTATATCTTATCAAGTAGCGCATTACTCTTGTTACCCACGTCAGAATCTAAAATATTCGCACAATACATAACAGGCTTTAAAGTAATCAGGTTAAACTTTTGTGCAATTTTAGTTTCGTCCGCGTTTAATTCTAGAAGTCTTGCACATTTTCCTTCTCTGAGTATTCCCATGATTTTTTCCATCACCAAAGAGGATTCTGCGGCTTCTTTATTTGTTTTTCCTAGCTTTTGTAATTTTGGAAATTGTTTTTCTAAACTTTCTAAGTCAGATAAAATTAACTCATAATTTACAATGCTTACATCTTCTACTGGATCCACTTTACCGTGCACATGTGTAATATTTGCATCTTCAAACGCTCGCACCACATGACAAATCGCATCCACTTCCCTGATATGAGATAGAAATTTATTTCCAAGTCCTTCTCCCGTACTTGCCCCTTTCACTAGTCCTGCAATGTCTACAAACTCCATCACAGTCGGAATGATTTTTTTAGGTTTATAAATTTCCGCAAGACGATTTAGTCTTTTGTCCGGTACTTCCACAATTCCCTTGTTAGGTTCAATTGTACAGAACGGATAATTTGCCATTTGCGCTCCAGCTTTTGTAAGCGCATTAAAAATAGTGGACTTTCCCACATTCGGAAGTCCTACGATACCACAATTTAAACTCATTTCCTTTCCTTTTTTTGCCACAGAGGCACAGAGACCCAGAGTTTTATTTACAATACACTAGTTGTCTCCAAACCTCAAGTCGTAAATTATTTTTACTATTTAATATTCAATCTCAAATGCTCATTAATCCTCAGTGGCTCTGTGCCTCTGTGGCTAACATTCTTCCTTTACGAGAAAACTTTTGACTAAGCCATGTTTGAATATCCATAACGACTTTGTATAAAACCGGAACTATAATCAAAGTCAAAAAGGTTGCAAAGGCAAGCCCCCAACCAATCGCAAGAGCCATCGGCATTAAAAATGGATCCGCTCCTCCAATTCCATAGGCTGTTGGTAAAATCCCAAGTACAGTTGTAACAGTTGTAAGGATAACAGGACGTAATCTTACGCAGCCCGTTTCCAAAAGTAAATCATAAGAACTTAAATCAGGACGTTGTGCGCGAAGCTGATTTGCAAAATCTACCAGTACGATTGAGTCATTTACAACGATACCCGCAAGACCCACAATTCCTATGAAACTTAAAAAACTAAAATATTGGTCGTGCGATACAAATGCAATGATAACACCAATAAAAGAAAATGGAATCGCAGTTGCAACGATGAGTGGCTGGATAAAAGACCGAAACAAAGAAACCAGAATGATAAAAATAATAAAGAACGCTATTAAAAAAGACCGTCCTAAACTTGCCATGGACTCTTCTGTGTCTCTATTTTCTCCACCATATCTCACTCTATAACCAGGGTATTTGTCAATGATCTTAGCTGCATCCACTAACTTCTTGATTTCTTGGTTTGCTTTCATAGAAGTTGTTTTTGTTTCATCTAAGTTAGCAGTAGCGGTTAACAAACGTTTGCCGTCTAGATGGTTAATAGCGGCAATTCCAGGTAACTTCTGGTATTTTGTCATTCTAGAAATCGGAATTAAATTTCCCATGTTATTGGTAACAAATACTTTATCTAGGGAACGAATCGAAGTTCTAAAATTTTCAGGAAAACGAACACGAACATCCACTTCTTCATCGGTACGTTTGATGGTTGTTGCAACAGTTCCTTGGTAGGCGGTGTTGACTGCAAGAGCAATTTGTTGAACCGAAACTCCTGCTTGAGCGGCTAACGCTTCATCAATGGTAAGTCTGATTTCATCTTTTCCATCGTTGAAGTCATCTCCAATATCAATCACTCCATCCACTTGCCCCATCAAGTCTTTGAATTCTTGGGCAATTTTTTTCAGAGTAGTAAAATCATCCCCTCGAATTTCTATTGCAACTGGTTTGCCTACAGGTGGTCCGCCTTGCATCGCTTCCAAATCAAGAGATACTAATTTTCCTTTTAGGTCTTTAAACTCTTCAGGAATTTCAATAGGAACAACTTCTTCTTCGGGTTTATTTTTTAATTTTTCTTGGTTTATTCTCGCAGCTTCTTTTTGTTTAGCAACAGCAAGAGCTTTTTCATTCATGAGCCATTCTGTACGTTTACGAAGGTAGTTGATAATTTCATCTGTTGTACGTTTTCTTTCTGCGTCAGGCGTAAGATAAACTACAACTTGTGCGAAATTTTTTCCTCGTTTGGTGAATGGATCGTTCACATCCTTTTGAATAATTCCCACGCGGGTAACATAATTATCCACTTCGCCCGTGTAGAATTTTGAATTTTTAATTAATCCAATCGAATGAAAAAAATATTGGATATTACTTCCAATTCCAGTTACCGCTTTTTCTTGGTAGGGTGTAAGCAATGCCACTTCTCTCTCTACTGCTCGTGCAAATTTTTCTGTTTCTTCTAAGGTTAAACCTGTTTCGGCGCTGATCTTTACTAAAAAGATTTCTACTCCACCAGGGAATAATTTGAATTTGCCGAACTTGACAAGAGAGGATACACAAAGAGAAAATACAAGTAAAAGAATACCTAAAGTAGAAAACTTATGGCGAAGTGCCCAAGACAAAGAAGGACGATAAAATCTTTCTCGAACTCTGATAAACCAATGCCCTTCTTCTTTGATTTCTCCTTTTTTGATTCCATGTTTGTTGGCATCATAGATATGCGAAGGCAAAATAAAAAATGCTTCAAAGAGAGAAGACGAAAGCGCAATGATCACAACCATCGGAATCGAATAGATAAATTTTCCAAAAATTCCAGTCACAAAAAGCATCGGACCAAAAGCAGCAATGGTAGTAGTAATCGTTGCTGTGACAGGTGCAATCACCTCTGCTGTTCCTCTGATACAAGCTTCGTATGGCTCAACTCCTTCTTCTAGATAACGATAAATATTTTCACTAATTACAATCGCATCATCCACAAGCATACCTACAACAATGATTAGCCCTAGCATAGAAATTAGATTAAGTGTCATACCTAAATAATCTAAAATGATAAAGGTCATCGCCATCGCAAGTGGAAGCCCAAGAGCCACCATCATCGCAACTCTCCAACCTAAAAAGAAAAATAAGGAAATCACAACGAGGATAAATCCCTGTAAGCCGTTGGAAACTAAAACGTCTAGTCTTCTGCGAATGTATTTGGATAAATCGTTTACATAGGATAATGTGACAAAATCAGTTTGAGTAGCCCCATACTCACCCACAACTTTTTTAACTTTATCCACAAGTTT
>DDBL01000159.1 GCA_002333425.1 Leptospiraceae bacterium UBA2033 | reverse complement strand
GGACAAGGCGATTGTAAATCAGAAAAAGGCAGAAGAGATTTGGGAAAAAATATTAGGTCAAAAAATTGATTTAGAAAAGGAAGTTTCGGAAGTAGATGTAAGAAATTATAAAAAGGAATTAGAAATTTCAAAATCAATTACAGAGGCAAAGAAGAAATATCCTCCACCGCCTTTTATTACTGCAAGTCTTCAAAAAGAAGCAGGGGGCAAATTAAAATTTTCAACCAAGAAGACTATGTCTGTTGCACAAAGGTTATATGAAGGTGTATTTGCTGGTAAAGAATATGGCACGACTGGACTCATTACGTATATGAGAACGGATTCGACTAGACTGAGTGAAGACTTTCAGAGAAAATCGAAATCTTTTATAGAAAAGAATTTCGGAAAAGAATACATTGGTAGTTTTAAATCTAGAAACAATAAGCCAGAAGTGCAGGATGCTCATGAAGCCATTCGACCTGTGGATACTTCCATTTTGCCGGAAAAACTAAAAGGTATTTTACCGCCGGATGAATGGAATCTATATAATTTGATTTGGACTAGAACGATTGCGTCCCAGATGAGTCCCGAAGAAGGAATCAATCAAAGTGTGGAAGGAAATATCGCAGGCTTTACATTTACAGCCAATGGTAGACGGGTTAGCTTTTCGGGGTTTACAAGTATTTACCCCGATTGGAAAAAGGATAAATCGCTTCCAGATTTAAAAGTAGGGGATCGAGTTAAAATTTTAGAAGCCAGGTCCGAAAAAAAACATACCGAGCCTCCTTCTCGTTTTACAGAAGCGAGTATTGTTGAGAAAATGGAGAAGGAAGGAATTGGCAGACCTTCAACTTATTCCAATACAATTGAAGTATTGTATAAAAGAAAATATGCATTTCAAAAGTTGAAGTCTATTTTTCCGACCGATCTTGGTCTTGATGTGAATTCCTTTTTAACGGCAAATACTGCTTATCTCTTCGAGAATCATTTCACTCGTGATGTAGAAGAGGATTTGGATAAAATTGCAACCGGATCTTTACAACGTGTGGCTTTCCTTAAAAAATTCTATGAAAAGTTTCAAGCAGTGATAAAGCAAATTGAATTTCAAAAGCCAATTTCAAAAAAGAAGAAGTCAGAAACAGATGAAATTTGCCCTACCTGTCAGAGTAAAATTTTAAAACGAAAAAATGCAAAGGGAAAGGAATATTATATATGTTCTCGTTTCCCCGATTGCGAGTATATGAGCTATTTAAGCTGATTTCAGTATAAATTGCATTTAATTGAAAAAGAGGGAAGGAGGAATCTTTTCATTTCTCTCGTTAAGAAAAATTGGCGTTTTACCGAAATACTAAGCATGAGATATACATGCATCCTAATTATACTATTAACCACAAGCGCATTTCTTCCTTTATTGTCTGACGCAAAGCAAGAAGACAAAGTTGAGTTGATTATTTCTGATCCCAAAAAGGCGGAAGGCTCCTGGGGAAAGGAAGCTGATGAAGTCGAAGCATTTCAAGATGTGAAAATCTTTGATGATTTAAGTGAAGAAAATACAAAAGTGCGCCTAGAAGAAGCGAGAGATTTTTTTAATTCCTCTCTTGCTATTTATAAAGCAACAGAGAAGACTATCAAAGAAAAGAAAGAAATAAACTTAAAAGAAAAAGAAACAAATACGCAAGATAAGTTCGAATGGCAAAAAAAAGCGAGAGAGAATACACTTGATAAGGAATACAAGCGTATGTCGCTAGAAGGAAGAAAGAAGTCCGTAATAGAACTAGTAAAAGCGATGAATTCTCTCGATAAAATTGAAAATCCAGATGCTATCACATCTCCTGTTTTTATTGATTTAAAAGCAAGTATCTATAGAGAATATATCAAACATCAATTTCGTTTAAAAAACTACAATCAATCCGGTGAAGTTTTAGAAATGTATATTGCACTTGGTGATCAGTATGAAAAAGAAGCAGAGCCTCACAAGCTATTAGCTATGTGCTACGAATCACAAGAGAAGCAAACCAGTCGTTACAAAAAGGAAACAGTATCAAGCGAATACAAAATGTTAAAGAACTGTCATTTGCTTCGTTTCGCAGATCTTGCTTATGGAATTGAATCAAACCAATTCAAACGTATCGAAAAGAAAACAGTGAAGTATAATCCAATCGTTCCAAATGCGGTTACAGGCAAAGANNAAAGAAGATAAAAAAGAAGTTCTGCTTAAGAAAGATGATTTGAAGGATACTAAGAAAAAGTAAAGATAACCTACCACGGATGAACACAAATCGACATGGATAGAATTAGATGATGTCAAACGATGTATTTTTCATCCGATGGGTTGCAGTAGAATGAAACTTTTTGATACCGATCCTGGAAGTAATATTGAATTTTTATTTTCGAAATTAGCAAATTCATTTGAAGTAGAATGTCAGATGCAAATTACTAAGGACGGGCAAATAGCTATTACTCGCAAAGCGAATGTTCCCTTAGAAAAATTGCGAAATCTAGCCCAATGGCTAGATTCTCTTTGGAACGAATGTCCCCCAGCTTTAATTGAAGAACTAGGTTTGAAATTTGAATTTTCCCATCGAGAGCATATTGGAGAAGGGTTCTTTTATGTTCTTGTGGATAATGTAAAGTATCTCCTTATCTATGAACAGTTAGGACAAAGTAATGTCGCACATGCTAAAGAGCTGATCGAGTTGTTGTCCTAGGATATTTTTCGAAGCGCTAATCTACAATCTTTGGCAGTGCCAATTTTTCAATTTCTTCCCTTGCAATGCCAGTAAGTTGAGATATGATTTCGATGGATAGACCTTGCTTAATTCCATTTTTTACAACTTCCAATTTACCTTCCAATTTTCCTTCTATCTTACCTTCCATAAATGAATCATGAGTTGCTGTTTTCATTATTCCGAACATATCACGGTATGCTTTTAGGCTTTCTTCATATAGATATCTTTCATTTTCATCATAACTTGCCAATTCTGCTTTATGAAAACCTTCAATAAATATTTGTTCTTTAAGTATTTCCGGAATTTCGGTAAAATCCTCTAAGTTCTTTAAGAAATATAGCCACTTATCAAAATGAGTTTTTAATTCATTTTCTGTCTTTGTAAACCTTGGCATTTCAATAAAGAGAAAAGTTAGTTTGTCATAGAATACTTCACAATACTGATTCTTTAATTGAATATTACTCAGATATTCATCTTCCTTTTTGTCTTTATTAAAAGTAAAGTCAAGAAGTGCTACACAATAAACTGGGCTTAATTGAAAATCCCATTCTCCTCTTTCGGCTTGTTCTTTAATTGGAAAAGTAGAATAAAAAACAGCTCTATCTTTAAAAAAATTGTGCTTAGCTTTTTGCATTTCTACTATAAAGCGACTACCAGATTCTGAAATACAATGAATGTCAAAAATTACTTTTCTTTCTGTAGAAATGGCTGGTAATCTTTCTGTTGGCTTTAAAGACAGATTTTGGATTTTATGCTTAGGTGGTAACAGTTCATTTAAAAAATCTTTTAAAAGTTCTTTACTTCCCTCTTCTCCAAATAGTTTCTTAAATCCAAAGTCCGTATAAGGATTTATATACTTTGCTTTCATTGTAATTACTTAGCATTTGCTTTTTTAGAGAAAATGTAAAGTAAAAAAAATGGAGAGTAAGTTCATTCGAAACTGCCAATTCCGTAATGGTCAGAGTCACAACAGATTGCTCAATACAAACTTGACCATAAAGCTATGTCAATTTTACTGGTTAAAAGTCATTCGAATGCTTGAAATTCTTTGAAAGTATCTATCGGAAATTTTCTAATAGCGCTTATTCTCGGACTCTTCATAGGAGCCGTGGCTGGAGCATTAGTAGACAAGATTTTGAATCTGCATATGCTTTCTAAGTATTTGTTAAGAGAAGCGATTTCATTTGAACTTTATATAATTAAGATCGAGATACAGTTAACCCCTGCCGCTCTAGTTGGAATGGTAGTAACAGGTTATCTCGTGATAAAAAAGGGGTAAATATGTCAGTAATTTCAATGAAAAATCTGCTAGAAGCAGGTGTTCACTTCGGTCACCAGACTCGCAAATGGAATCCAAAAATGGCTCCATACGTATTCACAGCGAGAAATGGTATTCACATCATCGACTTACAAAAAACAGTTCAAAAAGCTAAAGAAGCTTATGATGCTCTAAAGCGTCTAACGTCTCAAAAGAAAACTGTTCTATTTGTGGGAACCAAAAAACAAGCTCGTGGTGCAATCGAAAGAGAAGCAAAACGTTGTAATATGTTTTATGTTTCCAATCGTTGGCTCGGTGGATTATTAACCAACTGGAATACCGTTAAAAAAAGTATCGCTCGTTTGAAAAAACTAGAGCAAATGTTAGACAACAATACATTCGAACAAGAAGCAAAAACTAAAAAAGAACATTTAGGTCTCAAAAGAGAATTAGAGAAGTTAAAGAAAACTCTCGGTGGAATCAAAGACATGACAACGATTCCTGATATTCTTTTTGTAATTGATCCAAAGAAAGAAGAAATCGCAGTAAAAGAAGCAAAGACTCTCGGCTTAACAGTGTTTGCCGTGATTGATACCAACTGTGATCCAGAATTAATCGACTATGCAATTCCAGGTAACGATGATGCGATACGCGCAATATCACTCTTCCTTGAAACCATGTCCAATGCAGTAATCGAAGGAACCGGTGGAGAAATCCCTGAGTCTGCAAGATTTACTGATGACATTGATGGAGATATGGGAATGGATTACCGTGGAGAATACGACGAAAAAGGTCGATTCATCATGGACGATGACGCAACATTCCAAAAAGAATTTAAAGAAGTAGTTGCAACTGAAGTAGTGGTTACACCAGAAATTCATGCAATGAAAGAAGAAGAGAAGGAAGGTTAAGAACTTGGCTGAAGTAACATCTGATTTAATTAAAGAACTAAGAGAGTCTACCGGTGCCGGTCTCTTAGATTGTAAAAAAGCCCTCGTTGAAAACGGGGCTGATATGCAAAAAGCGATTGACTATCTCCGTGAAAAGGGAATGGCAAAAGCTGCAAAACGTGTTGACAAAGAAACAAAAGAGGGCAGGGTAATATCATTTATCCACGAGTCTGGAACGATTGGCGCACTTCTTGAACTCAATTGTGAAACTGACTTTGTTGCTAAAAACGAAGACTTTGAAAAACTAGGAAAAGAAATTGCAATTCAAATGGCTGCGGCTAATCCATCTTACCTTGAAGTATCTGGTGAGTTAAATGCTGCTGGAAAAGAATTCAAATCCAAAACGCAAGCAAAAGATAAAACTACTCATATCCAAGAGTTCATTGCAAAATTTGGAGAAAATATCACAATCGGAAAATCAGATCGTTTTCAAACAACCGGCTCCGGACGTGTGATATCTTATATTCATAGCAATGGAAAAATTGGTGTTCTATTAGAATTAAACTGTAAATCTGATTCTGTTGCTACAAATCCAGAATTTGAAGAACTTGGAAAAGAAATTAGTTTACAAGTTGCTGCGGTTAATCCTCTTTATCTGAACGTTTCTGATGTTCCAAAAGATGTAATTGAAAAAGAAACACAGATTTTAAAATCGCAATTACTTGAACAAGGCAAAAAACCAGAACAAATTGACAAAATCATTCCTGGAAAATTGACTAGTTTTTATTCTGAAGTATGTCTGTTAGAACAACAAAACATCAAAGACAACAAAAAAACTATGAAAGAAATCATTCAGGATGCTAGCAAAAAATTTGGAGAAGAAATCTCGATCGGGAGATATATTCGTTACCAAATCGGAGGATAATTGGACTCGAAAGAACCAACTCAGCACAAGCCATATAAAAGAATCCTGATAAAATTATCGGGAGAAGCTCTAGCAGGTGAAGGCGAATATGGAATCGACGGAAATAAAACCAGCGCCTTAGCAAAAGAAATTTTCGATATTCACAGACAGAATATCGAAGTTGCGATTGTAGTAGGTGGAGGAAATATCTTCCGTGGTATCAGAGGTGTAGAAAAAGGAATCGAGAGATCTACCGCAGATTATATGGGTATGATGGCAACGATTATGAATGCTCTGGCACTTCAAGATGCTTGTGAAAAAATTGGTTTATTCACTAGAGTACTTTCCGCGATTGAAGTAAATTCAATTGCGGAGCCTTACATCCGTAGACGTGCTGTTCGCCATTTAGAAAAAAAACGTGTAGTTATTTTCGCTGGAGGAACGGGTAATCCTTATTTTACCACAGATACAACTGCTAGCCTTCGTGCAGTAGAAGTAGGCTGTGAAGTAA
>DDBL01000170.1 GCA_002333425.1 Leptospiraceae bacterium UBA2033 | reverse complement strand
CTGTCTATTTCAGTAATTTAGTTATTATTGTAAAACAATATAAAAATTGAATCCAAACATTTCATTGGCTCTCTTTAATTCGACGCATATGAATAAAAAATAGAATAATTCAAAAAACTCCGTGACTCGGTGCCTCTGTGGCAGAATACACTGAGTAGCTACCAAATAGTTCTCAAAAAATTTTCTCTTTATACGACAATAAGAGAAACAGGGAGAGAATTATGAAAATTAAAAGTATATTACTCATCGTTAGTTTTGCCGCATTTTATAATTGCCAAAGTCTGGTTAACAGTGAGCAGACTCTAAACAAATTAGAAAGAAGTGCAGAAGCTTTAGAAAAAGCAAGTTTGGCAGTTGAGAAAACTTCTAAACAATTAGATGCGGTTTTTACAGAGGTACAAAAAAATACTCAGAATATGAATAAGAGTATTGATGATTTAAGAAAACTAATTGCGAATACAGATAAAAATCTAAATGAACTAAGTGTCAATATTACTAAGTCTATGGATAAAAATTTAACCGATTTAAGTACAGGTCTAAATAAATCGATGGATAAAAATTTAGGAGATCTGAGCGGCAAACTAGGAAATTCCTTTGATAAAAATTTATCAGAGATGACAAACACAATCAAACAAATGCAGGCAAATACAAAAGAATTAGAAAAAGCATTACAATCAATCAGCAGCACAACGAATTCTTTTAACGATGGACTCAAGTCGGCTACTGGTTCGTTAACCACAACGACTGGGGCAGTAAATGAATTTGGTAATAAATTAAAAACAGCAAAATCTAAAATTCCTGGTTTGTAATCCTACAACTATAAAAATCTCTCTTTCGAGAATTATGCAAAAAATAACTATTCTGTGTTTTTTTGCCACTGAGACACAAAGACACAGAGTAGTTATGATAATCTCATTTCATTCATATAGGTCAACTTAAAGAGAGTAGGTAAATTATCTCTTAATTAGTTTCATGTCTGGGAAGTTTTGAAGCCAGGTGTTTACTTTTTCTGAAACAATTTCTTCTTGGTTTGGCTTTAGAGTTAAACCAATTGTGTATTTTTTTTGTACTGCACAATACCAGGTTTTGTAATCGACACAATTATTTTCGCTTTTATTCTTTCCTTCAAACTTGAACCAGCCGTTTACTTCATATCCTCCATCAATTTCTTTTTCTGAAATATCTTTATGAATTGCAGTATCGACTAGTTTCTGACGAACTTCATTCCAAACAAAATAATCATGTTCTGCTGCAACAGTTAACGACGAAATAAATATCCAGACTACCGCAAAACCAATGTTTGCCGCAAAATTGTTTTTGGGTAAAGGTAAAAAATTGACAACCACAGACATAGTAAGAACCATTCCGATAAAACATGGAAAATAGTATCGATCAAATATTTTGAGTTGATAACTTTGTATAGAGCCAATAAATGAAATAAGAGTGAGTATAATTCCAAACGTTAAAATTTCCCTTTGTATTCTGGAAGTAACCCTATCAGTATTTTTTTGTAAAAATTGATAAGTTCTAGAACCAATAAATCCCCAAACCCAGGCTAATAAGAATAAACCGCATTCGATTAACACCCAGAAATAAATGGAATAACTTGGACCTAAAGCAAGTGATTCAGTATAAATCTCTGTTAGAGTAAGTGGACCTAAACCATAAGGAGTTATGATGTTAGTTAGAAATGGAAATATACTTTGTAGCGTATTGATAATAAAATAAGGCATTTTTCCAATCCACAAAGAGTAAATCATTGTAGTTAGTAGGCTAATGAGTAAGAGGTGAGTAAAAATTTTTTCAGTTTCCGTTAGAGTTTTCCATTTTAGATTTTGACTTATCCAAATAAATACTAATATCGGAGCAAAAAATCCAGTTAGATAAAAGAGTAAAATGAAACCTTCTTGTAACCAGAGATATATATCAAAGACCAGTAAACTTTTGAGTGGATCAGAAAATGCTTCATTTAGATTATTGGTAGTGATTGCCCAAACAAAATACACAATTATTGGAGCGGCAAATACGAATGTGCTACTTGTCCACCTCAGAAGATTTTGAGTAGCTAATTTGATTCCTTCAGAAAAAACACCAACAATAAATACGGAAATAAATAACGACGGATAAACCAAAATAGAAAATTGTCTAACCCAAAAAGAAAGTCCCATCAAAAATGCGGCTAATAAGTATTGCACTCTTGAATCGGAAGTTGTAAATTCTTTTTGTCTTGCCTTAAACCAAAGCCAAACTCCGAAAAAACTAAGAGTCATTCCGTAAATTTCAGTCATATAAGAAAGGCTTAGATAAATAAAAAGAGGATTTGTAATTAGAACTAACGCTGTGAGAAATCTAGAAATTTTATTCACACCTGCTATACGTTGAATCGAGTAGAGAATTAAAATGAGTATAGATGAGAAAAATAGGGTAAGAATTCTTAGGTAAGTGTGAGAAAATCCAAATAAACTTGTAATGATTCCACCAAATAAAGTTTGTAGAATTACTGTAGGAGCAATTGGTACATCAATTTTGATTTGAAGTGTTTCGGCAAATTGTTTAGTGATATGAGCATACTGCCAATCATCGTTTAAAGGAAAATCACCCCAAGGTTGGATTAGTAAAATGTTTATTCCAAAAACTAAGAACAAAACAAACAAATTAAAATTTGGTTTATTTTCTTTTGGCATTTGAAAACTCTAACTCACAAACTAGAAAATTTATAAAACAGAAATAAGCTAGAACAAAATATTGGCAATAAGAAAATAGTAAAGAATAGTAAGTTACAATTCATGAATCTACTCACACAAAATCCAAAAAAAATTTTAATTTCTATTTTTATCACTACATTCTATTTTATCTTGCTCGGATATGCTGCTAGTTTTCATGAACTTTGGAGGGATGAAGCGGAAGTTTGGCTTTTTGCTAGAGATACAAGTTTGACTGATTTACTTTCATATGCTAGAAATACGGGTCATCCTTTATTGTGGCATATCATTCTTATCCCCTTCGCTAAGTTTGGATTTCCTAAAATTACGATTACAATCATTCATTGTTTTATTGCTACTGGCGTGGTTTTTTTAATTCTTCATTATTCTAAGATTCCTTGGTTTTTAAAATTCTTTTTTTGTTTTGGATACTTTTTGGTTTTTGAGTATGGAATACTTGCTAGAAATTATTCTATTGGAATTTTTTTAACTTTTTTGGCGTTGGCATTTTATTCTAAACGTTTTGAAAATTCTATTTTTTATACATCGATACTTTTTCTACTATTCAGCACAAATGCATATTCTGCGATTGTTGCCTCTGGACTTTCTCTTGTGTATCTAATAGAATTTTTAAAACTGAAAAATAAAAAACAGATTCATTTAGTCGCAGTTTTTATACTCATTCTGGGAGGTTTGTTTTTTTTATACCAAGTTTACCCGGAGCCAAATTCACAAAAGGCAAGTTTTTTGAGTTGGACAAGAGTGCCTGAGTCTTTGTTTAATTCTTTTTTTCCGGAAAATCCTCATTTGCCTCTCACTGTAAGTTATTGGAAATTATTATTTAGTTTGTTTATCATTTTTCTAGGTGGAAGGCTTTTTACAAAGTATTGGCAAACAAGTATTTTCTTTATTTATACGATTTCGACACTTCTGATTTTTTTTGCGTTTGTTTATATGAATGGTCCTCGTCATGCAGGTTTTTTAGTGATCACTGTAGTTTCTGCGTATTGGTTGTTTTTGTATTATGATCAATATACAGAAAAAACGAATCGTAAAATCAGCGGACTCGAAAAATTATTTCAAGCAGTGATGTTGTTTAGTTTTATTTTTTCTTTTTACTTAGGAATTTTACAAACCAAAAAAGATATAGATTATAATTATAGTAATGCAAAAGAGATGGCTGGTTTTATGAAAAATTCAGGTTATGACTCTGAGGAAATTTTTTTAATTGCTCATTCGCCTGATTTGTGTAAGACAGTGTTATACTATTTAGACCATACGCAAAATATGTATTATCCGGCAGAAGATAGAGTTGGTTCTTATATGTTTTGGACAGAAGATTTTCAGCGTGCAAGAGTTATTTCTCATGAAGAAATTTTAGATAAAATTTTAAAAACCAAAAAACCTAAAGGTAAAATAACAATTGTTGTTTTGGATTTCCCGATTGAAAGTAAAACACCTGATCCAATTGTACATTTTTCCTTACCTGGCTTAAACTTATTTGAACACCCTGGGTTTATTCCAATTAAAGGTTATGAGAATTTTCAGTTTCTCTACAAAACATCTGGCACAAATGAATTTATCAAAGACGAACAGTTTTATCTTTATAGAGTTTTATTAGATGAATAATCAAAAATTGAAAACAGCAAAATTGATTTTATTTATCCTCTTTTTTTTGTTATTTGAGATTTTGATTTTGGGAATTCCAAGTATTTTTTTCCCGTTTGGGCGTGACCAAGCTACGGGAGCCTATGTTGCTAATTTATGGTTAGCTGGAAAACTTCCTTATATACACGCAGTAGAAGTTCGTCCACCTGCTAATTATTTGCCTTTTATGTTTGTTCAGTATTTTTGGGGCGATAGTGAATTAGGAATTCGAATTTTGGATTTGGTTCTTATTTATTTTTCTAGCGTATTGGTTTTTCTTATTGGGAAAAATGGAATTAGCCGCAGGGTTGGTTTTATTTCGGCAATTCTTTTTCCAATTTTTTATTATGGTTATTTTAACTTTTGGTATTCCTGTCAAATGGAAGGTTGGCAAAATTTTTTTATACTATGTGAGATATTTCTATATTTAAAAAACTCTAAGTATTTATTTTCGGCGTTTGATTTTTTGGCTGGGTTTTGTTTTGGAATTTCTATTTTATTCAAATTCACATCTCTTCCAATTGTTTTTTTATTTTTAATTCTGATTTTAGTTCGTAATCGAGATAAACAATCAACTGCATTGGGAAAAATATTGAATGGTGTTTATTTTTGTTTGGGATTTTTTGTTCCAGTTTTTATTACGATTTTGTATTTTTATTCAAAGGAAGCACTTAGTTTTTTAAAAGAAGTTTTATATGAGTTTGTGATTTTGGGTTATTCCAAAGAGAAAGGTGTAATTTTATGGGAAGAGTTTACTTTTAGTGTATTGGTTGTATATGTATTGTGGCTAATACTTCTTATCTTTGGAGTAATTTCCATTGTTCTAAAAAAGAATTTTTCTACCAAACGTTTTATTNNTTAGTGAGTTTGGGAATACGGTTTGTTTACCGCTTATTGATTGGAAAAGTCAATCGAATAAAGAAGGTATGTATTTCTATACTGATTTTGTTTTTTTTCTACCAGACGTTTTATCCTTTTTTAGTAGAGCGTTTTTTAGATTGGAATCGTTTTAGTTCCTATTACCAAAAAAAAATTTCCAGAGAAGAGTATTATCAGAGTTTTAAAGGACCACATGATTTTAACTATCAGGAATCTTTTAGTGTAGGAAATTATATTCGAGAAAATTCTTTGTTCTCTGATACAATTCTTTTTGTAGGTTATGATCCAGTGATTTATCTTTCAGCAAATCGAGAAAGTGCGTCTAGGTTTTATAGTACACATTTGATTTTTAACTTTTCTTCTCCTGTTCGTTCTAAGTGGACTAAGGAATATTTTGGAGTTTTACTTAATTCTACTTCTTTGCGGTATATCATTGTTCCCCACTGGGAGGTGGATTTGATTGATCAAATTTCATCTGGTATTTATAATCTGGAAACTGTAAGAGATGGAATTTATCCTGTTTTAATTCCAAAACTACCCAGCCAAATGCAAATACAAACTATGGATACGGTAGGCGTAAGAGGTTTAAAATTTTATGAAAAAACTAGGATAGGAAAATTTTTAATTTTTGAAAAACAAACCTCTACTGGATTTTGAAAGTAAAAAATTTGGAAGAAAAAAAGAAACGATTAGAAATAAAAAATTCAAGGAATTTAATTGGTTTATCAAAGTAAGATTGGTAATATCCGGCAGAAATTTTACATACAACCACGCAGGGCAAAACGAAAATACAAATAAGATTGAAAATAATATTTTATATTCTAGTTTGTCTTTTGAATGAGAAATAAATATTCCAAAGAGTAAAATGTTTGGATACAAAAATACCATATGGTGTAACCAAGCAATTGGACTACTGATGTACATGATAAAAAGTAGACGATATAAAAAAACAGAGTCAGAGAGTTCTAAAAAACTATTTCGGGAAAATTCTAAAACAGTATACAAAATCAAAACAAATACAATTCCAATTACTATCCAATCTAAATTTGAAAAATCGGCGGGGAAGGTTCTATAGAGGTATGCTTTTAGAGAAAAATTTCCAGGAATTCCAACTGGAAAAAGTCCACGGATGATTCTATCTCTATCACTTATATCAGAAACAATTTGAAAAAAACTTTCCCATTGTTTTAATTCTCCGACCAAAACTGTGAAAATAAATAACAAGATAAAAACAATAAACGAATAGAATAAAAACTTCCAACTTTTTCTAAATACAAAATACAGAACTAAAAGAAGTGGACTCATTTTTATCATACAGGCAAAGGCAAAACAAAAACCAGCTAAGATTGGATTTTTTTCTTCATAGTTGAAACTAATCATAAGTAAAGAAGTAATAAAAATGTTTACCTGTGACCAAAAAAAATTATCGTAAATAGAAAATCCTAAAACCAAAAGTCCCAAAACTCCAAATGTAAAAAATTGCACAGAATGATGCGTTATACGCTTTCGTAAAAATTTTTCTGCACTGAGAGGATACAGGCTAATAGCCAAAAAACTAAAAGTCATCCATAAAAAATAGATTTCCTTAAATCCCAAATTAACAAATAAACTTATTACACAAGCTAGAAGTGGTGGGTAGATATAGGGAAATGTAAAAAAAGGAGACGCTGTTCTTACATCGACTCCGATTGCTGTTTTTAATAAAAATTCGATTTGTTCGACAGCCTGTAGTTTAGGTAAGGGAAGTAAATCTGAGTTTTCTTTTAGAAATTCTTTTTCTAAAAACCCAGGAATAGGAGAAATGGCAATCTCTTGTTTTAAATTCAAATTGTATAAATCGTTGTGATTTAGAACATCCTTACCAGCATAAAAAAAACTTTCAAAATCTCGAAAAGCATAATATTCTTTTTTATATTCTAGGACTAATAGCGATAAACCCAAACAGAACATAAATAAAAAGAAAAATTGTTTTTGGATGGATTTTAATTTCATAGTATTGACTCTTTTTTATTTAAACATTGCCAGTTATTTATTTTCTTTTCAAAAATTTGAATTTAGAAACTATAGCGTTTTATGAAAATGAAAAAAATATTTTTTTATGTAATCTTACTCCTTACTCTTACTTGTGAGCGCTCTAATCGACAAGCAAAAATAGAAGAAGTCAACCAAGAAAGTTATATACAAGCTTTGCATTTACAAAATTTCTTTTTGAAATTTGCAAAAGATCATTTGTATAAAACAGTCACCATTCAATTACAAAAAGGAATTTCAGACAAATACCAGTCTATAGGAAGTGGTTTTTTTATCAATGAAGAAGGGTATGTTCTAACTTGTTATCATGTCGTATATGGCAAGAAGAAACTACTTATTAGCCCCTACGGGAATACAAAAAAATACAAAGCAGTTGTTGCCAATGAAGACAAAGCCAATGATTTAGCATTGCTAAAAATTGATTTTGAGGATAATATTCACGAAAGATTTTCTTTTGTACAAGTTCCACAGGAGAGAGTTTTGAATTATGGGCATATGTATATGGCGTTTGGTGCACCAAATGGTCTGAAAGATTCCATTACAACTGGAATTATTTCGCACCCGCTTAGAAATGAGGTAGACGAGAGTTTTCCGCTAAATTCCTACATTCAATTAAGTGAAACAGTTTATCCCGGTTCGTCTGGGGGATTGGTTTTGGATTTGACTGGAAAATTAATTGGTATGATGCGTTTTACTTATTCCTCTTTGGAGTCAGGTGCCTCTGGTCCTGGATTTGCTATTCCTTTTAATGTGATCTATGATTTTTTACAAAAACAAAAAGATTTGGTTTTACTAAAAAACAAAGCTCTTCGAGGAATTGTAGAAATTCCGTTTACTACAACGTATTTGGCTAAAAAATTGAACCTTCCTCATTTGGCGGGAATGATAGTAAGTTACGTAGAAGAAAATTCCCCAGCCGCAAAATCTGGACTTCGCAGATATGATTTTATCACTCATGTAGAGGGAGAGCAAGTTGGAAACTTTGATCAGTTTATAGAAATTATGGATAAATGGAAATCAAAGAAGGTAATTGAGCTTACGATCATTCGAGATTCTAAAGTGGAAAAAATAAAACTGGAAGATAGTGAAAAATAAAGTGTTATAAAAAGACTTGAAAAAAAATTGAGGAGTAGGTGAACTAGAATTCAGTTTGTCTAACGAGGTATTTTATGAGTTTATTTAAGTTTTTTTCTATCGTTTTATTATTTAACCTTTTTTTCCTAAATTGTAATAATGAAAAAGAGAACAATAGCACATTGGGAATTTTACTATATCTATCTTCTCAAAAAAATTCTTACACAGGCTCAGAGATTCTAAGCACAGAGCAAGAAGAACAAAAAATCCAAGTCGTGAGTGCACAAACCGCCATCACCAATTTATCAAAATCAATTTCTGCCGCAGTTAGCTCACAAGTAAATGCAAGTGGTGGAAGTTTTAATGCACAAAATGATCTTCCCACAGGATTAGAGGAGCAGCGACTAATGGCAGATATTCTCCAAAATGGTCGTGATCCCTATTTTGCAGGAGAGTTAGTAAAAAAATACGTTCAAGACAAATACGGCGACAAATTTGTTACAAAGTCGTTTGCTCCAAAGAAAAGTTCTGTAAACCTAGCAGCGCTTTCTGGAACTACTAAAACCTACACAAGAACTGTCAATTCGGATGGAAGTATCACTTATAACTATTCTACCAATTTTTCAGGAACCCAAAACGGAATTTCCTATACGGGCGGAAGTTTTACTGGTTCTTATCTGAGGACTTATTTTAACATGCTCTATGGTTCCATTAATTCCAACATTGTAGGATGTACGTTAGATAATCTGACTTATTACATTAAAAATGGAAACCAAGGAAGTGTAAGTATTTCCAATGGCTCTTATACAAATCAAAATACAACTCCAGCAATAACTGTAGCTGATTTTACTAATTATAAAAGAACGAGTGGGGGAAGTAGTTCGTTTGAGGCAACTTTGAGTTTCAGTAATTATGGAACGATTTATGGTGACCCAGCTTCCTTAATTAAGATTTACCAAGTCTATGCAGAAATACTTACCAAAAAATGGCAGGATTTAACTTGTGACAATTGGAAGGCATTGGCAAAGCTAATAGGTCCTTATAGTACATTTGCATTTGAAGGAACTAACGCAAGCACAATCAACTCAGGAACCATTCAATCAGCGTCAACTAGCACCAACCAAACCAGTAACACCTACCAAAATAATGCTACAGCAAATACAATCACTTCTAGTTATACTATCACAGGCTCAACAACATCCTCCACGAAATCCACGGATTTGGTCATCAATGGTGTTTCTACTCCAATGGATGTGATTTATAGCTCCAACATCACTTTAAATTCTAGTTCCGTTTACAATAAAAATGCAGTGATTGGACCTCCTACAGCTACATCTTCCATTACAGGTCCTTCTCAAAATACCATAACAGGAAGTCTCACAATCGCAATTTCTGGAACAATCGCAGGAACTCCAGTCAGCATTAACCAAGTGATTAGTTTCTAAGAGTCAACCTCGCACAGAGTTCACCACCGATGCACACCGAGAGCACCGATTAAGATAGGATAATTCTTGAATATTCGTGGTTTGGTTTAAATAATATTGTTTTCGTTTTTTCGTGTGATGTGTTGGTGCTCTCAATAAAGAGCAAGGGGGAATTTTACGCCTGTTTTTGTAAATATTTCTAAGAAATCTCGCAATTTCTATTCGGCTGTTTTCTTATTTCACCCTTATTTTTTCAATCCCTTTTGAATTTTTCAGGGATGACTATTTTCCTTTTTTCATCGAGAGAACTTCTTTCTTTTGCAATTCTGATTTTGTTCCATCAGGAAATTCAATGGTTAGAGTATTCTCATTTAGAATAACTTTAATATTTGTAAGAATATCTCCATTCTTTAGAGTCAGAATATCTTTGTAATCAGAATTCGGATCTTCTATTTTTGGAGGTGGTGGGGGTAATATAGCGCATACTGTTGTATTAGCTCTAGTTGTAGCTGTACCAGGTAAAATCATGTAGCCCTGTAAAAAATCTAATAGAATTCCAAGTCCCCCTCTTTTCATTTCAATTGATGCAATTCCGCCTTCACAAACTACCTTATTTGGCTCTCCAAACTCAAACCCAAATAAAGAATAAGAGATACCTTTCACTTTCTTAGATTCAGAATCAACAGGAAAAAGAGCAGAAGTATCTGTAATTTTTAAAGAAATACAAGAAGTAAAAATAACTAAAATTAAACAGCTTAGAATAAAGTATATTTTTTTCATTGATTTATCCTTCATGCTTTAATTTTGCGCAATCTATTTCTAAAGTAAGTGGATGCACAATTCCAACGGTAACGAGTGTGACTAACCATTGGTATACTCTCATATAAGAATGAACTTCCAATATAGTATTTTTCTCTCCACAGATTTCGGCAACGGTTAACTGATTACCGATCATTCCCCACAAATAAAAATACTCATTTCGCTCTACTCTATCTAGTTTCTCTAATTTTGGATTATCAATCACAACTCGATTGTGAGAACAATAAATCCCAAATAGAAAAATTGCAAGTAACACTACTCTATTTTTCATACATTTAATCCCCTAAACTTTTTATATGCTTTTTCGAATACACAAGAGATAACTTCCATAGAAAAGAATTCACTTAAAAATTGCCCCTTCAAAGTCAGAAGCAGGAACTAGAACGTCTCCATCGACAGTAGTAATAATATAATCCTCCCCACTCTTACGTAAGATACCTTTGAGTTTCTTCCCACCTTTAATCATAATAGTCTCAGCTTTTTTTCCTACAACTGCTTCCATTCGCTTCATAAATTTAGAGCTATTTTCATTGATATTATCGTTGATCGCCTTTTTTATTGCCTCATTATTTCCTGCTTGAATAAATTCTTCATTAATTCCACCCAATTCCTTAAACTCAGTTTCTAGCACTTTTTTCTGTTTGTCCACTTGTGTTTGTAAAATAGATTTTACTTCTTTGTCCGTTTCTACAAAAGACTTCGCCATATCTAAATTTTTTTCTTTTAATTTATCCTGAAAAGAATCTAAGGATTTACGAAGATCCTCTTTTGATTGTGGATTATATATATTAGCCTCTATATTTTTTTTAATATTCGGGTCTTTTATGAGTTCATCTAGTCCCGATTTTTTCAGAAATGCATCTACTTCTTTTCGGGTAACGTCCGTTTCCTCGCCAGGTTTTAAAACTATTTCTGTTTCTACAGATTTTGTCATTTCGTTGATTATATCCGAATCTCGGATAACATTTTTATCCCGTAGAGAGTCGATTGTATCTAACCTCATACTGCTAGTAACCTCACCTTCCGTGAGTTTTAAAAGAGAACTTCCGTCATCCGTGACCATAACTTGGAATTGAGTTCCTCGCACACCAACCATCAAGGTGGGAGTCACTACATTATAGCTAACTTGTTTCTTAAATTTCTTTATGTTAAATAAAGCTGTTCCCAAAGAGATAGAAGGTTTCATTCGAATAGCCTCTCCTAGTTTCTCTGCACTCATATGAAAAATAGCTTTTCCTTTTACGCGGATAATACTCGTTGTCTCGCCTTCTACTACTTCGATATCCAAAAAGGACTTAGGCTCAACCAAAATTTTTTGAGATATGTCTAGGCTATCTCCTCGTTGAATTTTTTTACCGTTTACTTTCGAATTGCCCACAGAAAAAATTACAACTGCTTTTAAAGAAACTGTCACAGGTTGTGTCAAAGTTGGTTTTGTATTAACCGGTTTAGATTCCTCTTTAGGAGCCTCTGTTTCAAAGAATTTGCAAGATAGAAAAAACAAGAAAAGAGAGAGGATTAGATAGCTTCGTTTCATTTTGATTTCCTTATTATTGTACAATTTTTCTAATATTAAAATTACCAGAATCACCCACGTATAAATTCCCACTAGAGTCAATACCGATTCCATTCAAAGAGCTACTAAATCGAGCAATTGAGCCAGTACCGTCTGTGGAGCCTTGACTAGATGCTAATCCCGCAATAGTAATTATCGAACCAGACGGGAAGACCTTCAGAACTCGATAGGCTTGCGCAATATAAAGGTTTCCGCTAGAATCTAAAGTAATACCGACAGGTGTCGAAACTCCAGCAGTGGAATTAGCCAGGGTAGTTACTACGCCAGCAGAAGTAACTTTACGAATTAAACTATTACTATAGTCGGTCACATACACGCTACCACTAGAATCTACTGCTACTCCATAAGGAAAATTAAATCTAGCAGCAGTCCCTGTTCCGTCTAACGTACCACTCGTTCCAGCTAGACCAGCCAAAGTTGTCACTGTACCAACAGAAGTAATCTTACGAATCGCATTATTAGAAGTATCCGCAACATAGACATTGCCAGTTGAATCAACTGCTACTCCACTAGGTGCATTAAATCTTGCAGCAGTTCCTGTTCCATCCGCAGAGCCAGATGTGCTCGACCCCGCTAAGGTTGTTACTACACCTGATGAAGTAATTTTTCGAATTCTATAATTTGATGTGTCGGCTACGTAGACGTTTCCGCTGTAGTCTACTGCAACCCCACGAGGAGAACTAAAACTTGCAGTTGTTCCTGTTCCATCTGTTGAACCAGAAGTGCCTGTAGTTAAACCTGCAAGTGTTGTAACTACACCCGCTTGGGTTACTTTTCGAATCGCATGATTAGTGGTATCAGCCACATAAATATTTCCGCTAGAATCGACAGCAATTCCAGCCGGACTTTTAAATAATGCAGAAGTCCCCGTTCCGTCCACATAGCCGTTTGCCGCAGCATTCCCAACCAATGTGCTAACGGTTCCAGCATTAATTACAGCAATACTGATTGTAGAATTTACACTGCCCAATGTATTAGTAGCTGTAACAGTATAGTTTGTAGCTGACTGTGTGGCTGTAGGAGTTCCACTCATAGCGCAAGTGCTAGTCGAAATAGAAAGCCCTGTAGGAAGTGCTGCAGGACTCACAGAACAACTACTGATAGTTCCGACCACTGTAGCCGTCGCCGATGCGCTGTAACCTGTGGTAAATGTAACTGGACTATTCATATACGCAATGGAAGAAAGTGGTGTTACTACTGCAATGCTAACCGTAGCAGTAGCTGTTCCAGAAGAGTGAGTAGCCGTAATCGTATAATTTGTTGCAGATTGATTGACTGTAGGAGTTCCACTAATGGCACAAGTCGTAGCTGATAAAGAAAATCCGGCAGGCAAAGTGGGACTGACAGTACAATTCGTAAGAGATGCACCTGTAAAACTAGGTGTTTGGGTGGCAATCGCGATTCCATTGGTAAAAGTATAAGGACTACCTGTATAGGCTATGCCTGGAGCGGAAACGGTTATGGAAATTTCAGTTAATATACTAATATTATTTTCAAAAAAATAAATTACATAGGATTTTGCCGCCTGCTCAACTGTGGGAGTTCCACTTATAGCACATGTAGCTGGCGACAAGGATAGCCCTGTAGGTAATGCCGAGCTAGATGTACAATTTGTTATAGTTCCTACTCCTGAAATTGTAGGCGTCTGAGTGATAATCGGAGTATTTATCGTAAATTTATATGGATTGCCTATATATTTTATATAACGCCCTCCCTCACCTGGAATCGTAATACTATCAATCCAACATTTATCAGACGAAGAACTACCACTAGAGCTATTTGGAGATGTCCAAGTAAATGTCAAATAACCCGGGTAAGGCACTCCAACAGTTTTTAATGCCCATGCCCCAGATGAACTTACACTGCTGAATTTTCCATCAATACTGAATTGGCAAGAACCTTTCCAATAAAAACTAATCGAACCATAGCCATTAACGCTGCTCGTCCCGTATAATTGTCCTATCGTTGCTGAAAAGGAAACGCTGGCAGAACCACCACTTAGTACCGATGGCGATTGTAGACAATTTCCACTAAAGCAATTTTCTGGATTTGTTTCAGGAATCCAAGTTCCAGACCACCCACTTGGAACACCAGTTTCGAAATCATACGATACTAAAGGTATCACCTCGATGCTAATAGTGGTACTTGCACTACCAAATTCGTTACTGGTAGTAATCGTGTAATTCGTAGCTGGTTGTCCCGTAGTGGGAGTTCCAGTTATATAGCAAGAATAAGGAAGCGAAATAAATGATAAACCCGACGGTAAAGGAGGATTAGAAATACAAGTAGCATTGGTAGCTTTGGTAATTTTACCTTGCAAAAATATACTTCCACTAGAACCAACCAATAATTGATAGGTTCTGCTTTGAGTTTCTAAAGAGGGCGAATTATATGCTTGTGCTTGTAAAAGTCCAGCTACAGCACAGCTGCTTTCATCATTTAATAGAAATGGAAAGAATGCATTTCCAATTAGCATAGTAGCCCCTCCTACTTTTCTACAATTTTTCGCTCCTTTATTCTCCTCAGCTTTATTTTCAGAATCAGTAAACTCATCAAAGCCAGAATACACCGTACAAGCCGTAACAAAAGTAACAACAAAGCTAACCAATAGAATTTTGAAAATAGCCCTGACAAAAGCTTGGATATTATATGAAAATTGCATCTTGAATTCCCTTATCCCCAGAATAGAAAATTCAAAAGAACTTAAAAAGCATGAACTCGACCTAAGAAAATTTCGGGATTACGAATGGATGACTAGGTTTATTCTGAAAATAACTCTTAAAAAAATTTTAAAAAAACTAGAGATTGTTCAATTGAAAAAAAAGAAAAAACTAGAGTCAAACTTTTTTTAGATTGGTGTTCGAAAAAAATTATAGAAAATTAGCACACAAGTCTATTATTACAAAGCAAATGGATTTTTTATTTTTAACTTTTTCTCAATAACAAACCCGTCTTGCATATCCTCGGAATATACCAAGCTACAATTATTCTCATATGCAGATGATAATATTAGAGAGTCATAATAAGAAATTTTATATTTTTTAGAAAACCTTAAAGCTAGAGTTATAGTTGCAAATGAAATAGGAACAACTTCAAGATGTGAATTCAAATCAGAAATGACATGTAGTACGGACTCGTGTTCAAGTTTGAATTTTTTTAAAAGAACATTCGAAATTTCATTTAAAACTTGAGTGCTGATAATACAAGATTTGGTTTGAAGCAAAGTCTGACAAATTTTCTGTTTTTCGATTTCATCTTTGGAAAGAAAATAAATTAAAATATTAGTATCAAGAAAGCAATTACCGCTCATTAGCTTCTTCTCTGCTAAACTTGTAGCCTTTTGTTTTTATACCTATTTTAGAAGGCTTAGACAATGTTTTCAGCTTTGGTAATTTTGATATTCCCGTTTTTTCATCATACAGTATAATTACTTTGATTTTTTTATTGATCAGCTTTAAATTTCTAGGAATGCTAATCGTATTATTCTTTAACGACGTTTCAAATTCTATTGCTTGCATGTTTTACATCCTATACCTTTTAATGTATTTTAATTAGTTTCTTTTTCAAGTAAAAAAACTTTCTCGTCCATTTAATGCCCAGAAAAGAATTAGCGCCTAAAGGTGGGGCTTTCAAGTTTGCTAAACATACTGAATGGTTTACTAAAATTCAAAACCGAACCTTTAGACATCTATTCTCATATGCAGATGATAATATTGTTTTCGTTTTTTCGTGTGATGTGAAGACGTTGGTGCCCTGAACACTAAAGAGCAAGGGGGGGATTTTTTGCTGGTTTTTGTAAATGATTTCTGCGAAATCTTTCAATTTCTATTCGGCAGCTTTCTTATGTCGAGCTGACGTTATCAAAAATTTTTATTATATCTATAAAAAATACTAAATTCTTGTTTACTTAAATCCGTATAGTTATATATACTACTTATGCGTTTAGGTAGAACTGTTTAAAAACAGGATTTAAAATAAGAGCCCTTCAGGACAATGTATTACACATTTGTCCTAAGGGTAATCACTTTAAGGAGAATTTATGTTAAAGCTTATCAAAATCAAAGACTTCGCACTGGTTGAATCTCTAGAACTCGAATTGGAATCTGGAATGATTTCGATTACGGGTGAGACAGGAGTTGGTAAATCTCTTATTCTAGATGCAATTTCTAGTCTTATGGGAAGCAAGTGCAATACAATGAATATCCGCTCAGGTGCTAAAAAATACCAACTAGAAGCCATTTTTGATATTTCCAAAAATCCCAAAGCAATTCTCTGGCTAAATGAAAAAGGAATCGAGTCAGACGGCAGTGAAATTTACCTCAAAAAAGAACTTTTCACAGACGGAAAATCACGTATCCAAATAGGTGCTTCTCTTGCTCCTGCCCAATTCTTACGCGAGTTAGGATCCCTTCTTTCCGAAGTGCACCGCCAAAACGACCAACTTTATTTACTCGAAAAGTCTATGCAAATGGAATACCTTGACACATACGCTGGATTAACCTCTCTCAAAAACGAAGTTTCAGAACGTTTCAAAACTTACCAAACTCTAAAAAATCGTATCTCGGAAATTGATAAATCCAGCGAAGAAAAAAATCGTCGAGTAGACCTGTTAAAATACCAAATCAGCGAAGTCAAAGCCGCAAAACTAGAAGAAAACGAAGAGGATGAACTTCTAAAAGACGAACATCTTTTGATTCATGGCGAAAAGGCAATGGAAAATTACAGTTTGATAGCTGAGTTGTTAAGCGAAGGAGAGGAGAATGTCCTAAAATTATTTTCTAAGATTTTACATTCTACTGATAAAATTGAAAGTTTTAATAAGGATTTTTCTGTTAGCCGCTCTGAATTTTATGAAATTTACGATAGACTAAAAGAATTATCCCATACAATCAATGACGAAAAAGATGAGGTCTTTTTTTCCAGTGACAGGCTTGCAGTTGTTCAAAAACGGTTAGATGAAATCAATAAACTGAAACGTAAATATGGAAAAGACATTCCTGAAATTTTGAAATTTCTCCAAAAAGCAGAATTGGAATTGGAAACTTTGGAAGTTAGCTCGGAAGAAGTTCAATCACTTCAAAATGAACTAGTTTTTATTCGGGACAATTTGACTTCTCTTGCTGTAAAATTATCACATCAGAGGAGAGAATCTATTTTGAAATTAGAATCAGATCTGCAAAGAGAATTTCAACTTCTGGGGATGAAAGATGCGAAGTTACAGATCGTTATGCGCTGGGAACAAGCTCTGGATGGAGAGATCACAGAATCCGGACGTAAATACATGATTGGAGAAAATGGACTAGATCAGATAGATTTTTACTTTTCTGCCAACCAAGGAGAAAAACCGCGCCCACTTAGAAAAATCATTTCCGGTGGCGAAATGTCTCGCGTTATGCTCGCATTAAAAGCAATTCTTGGAAATGCAGGTGAGTCAAGATTACTTGTGTTTGACGAAATTGATGCTGGGATTGGTGGGGAGGTTGCCTACCGAGTTGCGGATAAACTCAAATCTATCTCAACGAAAAACCAAGTTTTACTCATCACACACTTACAACAAATTGCAGCTGCAAGTGATTGTCATATCAAAGTGGAAAAAGAAATTGCAAATGGTCGAACATTCACCACAGCTCACAAAATTTTAAAATCAGAACGTGCAAATGAGCTTGCGAAGATGATAGCAGGAGAACATATTACAAAAGGAGCGCTCGATCATGCAAAAGAGCTTCTGAAAAAAGCAGTATGAGGTAATTATAAAAAACAGAATGGTTACAACACTTAAAATATTGTCCACATATCTTCTGATTCTATTTTGTTTTATTCTTTTAGAACAATGCTCTACGACGAAGGTGATTAAAGTTGCAGGGACAGAGGAACCACTTCATGCAGAGTTAATCATAAGAGTCGTAAATACAAAACCGTGTATTACACTCTACTCTAGTGGAACTTGTTCTTACCAAGAAGCAGCCATTCAGTTAGGTAGTGGTTTTTCTAGCAGAGAGATTGCTTATGGTTGTCTTCTCTCTACGGGAGAGGCGCCCGAAGCTGCGATTGTTACCAATAAGTCGGAGTTTGGAACCAGAATTGCTTATAGATGTGCAAAGACTGCGCCTTGGAGTGTGATTTATTTGGGTGGCGAGAATCGTTCCTTTAAGGATTGTAAAGAATATAACTTTGCGGATAATTTTGATTGGTCAAAGGTTCCTCATTTTAATCAGGCTGGTTCTGAACTTGTTGCTCGCAATTGTGGAGGTTTTGCCTTTGAAGATTTAGTGAAAGAAGTAAAACAACAAAGCGGTGAATCGGCAGTAACCGAACTACTTATTAAAACACTTCCCTATAATGCTCGCCGCCAAGTTTCGATGGACAATTTACAAGCTTGGGATGACGAATACTTAAAATTACCCTCATCAGAGAAAAATAAGTTAATACCTGAATTTAGAAAAGCAATTATGGAAGAGTCTAGTGTTCTTGCATTGGAGCGTTCTGTTCGTTATGCCGATTTGGATAATCCTGAGTATATGCCAGCCATGATTACTCGGATGCGCCGGATTGTAAATTCCACACCTCGTTACGAAACAGATGCAGCTTCAGAAATAATTCTACGACGAATTGCAAAATCAGATCCAAATTTAGGAGCAGAGCTTGGCTGTCTTGAATTAGAACGAGAAATGAAAAGAGGGGCTATTGTGTATTTGCCTGCCGCACTTCTTGTTGTTGCCTATGGAAATTATTCTTGTCCAGCAGTTCTTCCAACTCTAGCAAATTCCAACTGTGATGCAAATTATTTTTGTCCAGACGGTCAAAATTCCCATACCTGTGATACAAAAGATTTGAGATCTGACATTGAAAAGGCAATCTTTAGCAAAGAAAATATTCGAGAGTTAAGCATTTCTATGCGAGATAAAGCTCTATTAGCCGCAGCATTACCGCTTAAAGAATCGAAAGAAATTTTGCAACTCTGGCAAGAAAGGCACTCCTATACAATCGAGCAGCCCTCCGAACCAGAATGTGAAAAAATATATATCCTAGGAAAAAAAGGTGTTCCTTGTAATTGTTTCAAAAATTTACCGAACTCAGCATGTGGCAAAAATTACACTGAAACGACTTGTGTGTATACAGTTGACGATGTTCACAGAAAAATTAAAGGTGTTGTAAGTCCTTGAAATGATTTTAGATAAAATTACTTTTTTTGCTCAATTATCGAATATTACCAATTCGTAATTCTTCAGCTCTTTTAAAGGCTGCAAACACTGCATTCATCACACTGTAATTAAAATTATTTTCTTCTAGTTTATCTAAACCAAAAATAGTTGTACCACCTGCGGATGTGACTTTATTTCTAAGTTCCATAGGGTGTGCGTCACGTGATTTTAATTCTTCTTCTAAAAGTAAAACACTTCCTTTCACAGTTTGAATGCTTATTTTTAAAGAATCTGAGTAGGAAAGTCCTGATTTGACTCCACCTTCCGCTAGAGCTTGGATGAAGCTAAAAACATAGGCAGGACCAGAGCCAGCTAATCCTGTAAAAGCGTCAATTGCAGTTTCATTAGATAGTTCTATGAGCAATCCTAATTTCTGAAAAATAACTTGGACATCAGGATAAATTTCCTTATCTCCTATGTAACCCATACAACCTTCTTTGATTTGTAGAGGAAGATTTGGCATTATTCGAACAATATAAGAGCCGGGTGGAGAAAATTCTTTTAGTTCCTTTAGGCTTTTACCGGCGGCAATAGAAATAATTTTTTTAGGAGATTTTAATTGTTTTAGAATTTCAGAAACTTTATCTGGTTTAACACAGATTATTAGAATTTCACAATCTGTGTCTAGTTTAGAAAGATCAGATTCAAACTGAATATCTGTTCGTTTGCTATAAGGATCGTAACACCTAATATCAAATTCAGATAGAATAGATTTATAAATGGGATAACCCATATTACCCAGTCCAACGATTCCTACTTTTTTCATTTTAATATCCTTTCTCCAAATATGGCAGACCCAACCCTTATGTAATCACTTCCCTCTTCAGCAGCTATTAGATAGTCTCCAGACATTCCCATGGAAAGTTTTGCATTTGGAGAATGTTCTTTTCGAATTTGATTTAATTCTCTAAAGATACTTCTTGTTATCCCCAAATCTCCATTTGCAGGTCCAATTGTCATTAGTCCATGAAACTGGGCATATTCTGAATCGTACTGAGAAATAGTTGGTAGAATTTTCAAAATATCTTCTTTTTCAAAACCTGATTTACTATCTTCTCTTGAAAGATTTACTTGTAAAAAATATTCTATTTTACTTTTGCGAGTTGTGGCTTGTTTGATTAACTCTTCTAAGCTGCTAAGGCTTCCAACTCCGTGGGTGTAAGTGAAAAGTCCAAATAGTTTTCTTAGATTTCCTGATTGAACTGGTCCTATATGATGTAATTCTAGATCAGGAAAATTCGTTTGTAGGCTAGAAAATTTTTCAATTCCTTCCTTGATTTGGTTTTCGCCGAATATACGTAGACCTGAATTCAGGGCTTCGTTTATTTTTGATAGCGGTTGTTTTTTGGAAACCGCTATCAATTTAGGAGTATTTTGGGGGCGAATTTTTCTGATTTGTTCAAGGATGAACTGGTAATTTTCGTTAATCAAAATTAATTCTTCTTTTTTACTATTAATTTTTCCAATTGGTAAATTCTTTTTTCTAAACTAGGTTTCTTCTTTGGAGAGTTTTTGATCCCTAATTTCTTTTCTAAATAACTCACTCGTTTATCTAAGTTCTTTACTTTAGCTAAACGGGTTTTTGAATATCTAGATTTCCTTTTGTATTTCTTTTTTGTGTATTTTTTCCCTGCGCTGACTTTTGTCTTTTTGTTGAAAGGGGAATTGTTTGGTTCCAAAGAGCTATCGTTACCCATTGGATACTCATCATTGTGCGTATACTTGTATCCGATTCCTGAATCTTTTGGACTGATGATAGGCGGCTCTTCTAGTCCGTAAGGATCTTTTTCCTTTAGTTTTGAATTTGTTTTGAGTGAGTCTTCTTTAGAAGGGTTTTTTGAGTTAACATCAATTTGTGTATTATTTGGTAATTTTGTATCTTCTTTATGAGATGACGGGATATCCTTCCATTCATCTGTGTTTGCGGTAAATGCATTTGTGTGATTCGTTGGCGGAACTGTATTTCTTTCGTGTTTTTCTATCCCATCTGCTTTAGCTGCGGCACCTTGAAACTTTTTGACGATCTCTGCCCAATTTACAACGGTGAAAATAGCAATGGCAGCGATGACAAGGACTATTACTGTAGTGATGATAATTTTTAAATTACTTTGCCTATTCATAATATCTCTTTCTCATAGTATTGATTTTTCATATAGTATTTTTTGAATTTGCTTTTAGAAAAAAATCTTTTACTTTTGTGGTTTACCCATACTGGCTATCTCGGTATTGGAAAACGGTAG
>DDBL01000249.1 GCA_002333425.1 Leptospiraceae bacterium UBA2033 | reverse complement strand
AGATGTAATAGGTTTACTAAAAGTTATCAAAATAGTTTGAGAAATAGGTACATTAGTTGCGCTATTGGAAGGGTTAGTAGCCGTAACCGTTGGCGGAGTAGTATCGGGAGTTGCGATAGTTGTAGTTGCAATAGTTGTAAATGTGCTGGAATAAGAACTCGCTAATGCAACCCCACTTAAATCTGTAACTCCTGTCAAAATATTGATTGTATAGGAAGTAGAATTGGCTAAAGTAGAGGAAGGAATAAAATAAACTCCCGATGTACCAAAAGTTGAAATCGTTCCTGTTACAGGAGTAACACCATTTGTCAGGGTAATATTGGTAGTATTTAATGTAGCCGCAGCCATTGGTTTACTGAAAGTTATAAATATATTTGCGTTAGTCGATACGTCAGTTGCACTAGTTGATGGTGAAACTAATGTAACGGTTGGCAAACTAGAATCAGTCTGCGTAGTAAAACTAGAAGTGATATTCGCAGTAAGGCTTCGAGGCGGACCTAATGTATCAGTTACCCCTGTAGTTACATTCAGAGTATAAGATGTATTATAATTTAATGGTGATGTGGGAATAAACACAGCAGCATTAGATCCAGCAACAATAACAGAGCCAGGTATGGTAGTAGTTCCCTGCGTTAAATATACCGTAGACGAATGAATCGTTGATGCGTTAATTGCTCGATTAAAAGTTATAGCAATACCGGTCGAAACAGAAACGTTAGTCGCTAAATCCGAAGGATTTATAGTTGCCGTTAAATCAGACACGTTAGCAGGAGCAGCAGAGGTTGATGAAAGAAAAGAAAACAAACCGCCTAAAACCAGAAGATTTTCTTCATTTTTTTTATCTTTCTCTGCTTGGTTACCAAATCCTGCCCATCCACAGTTCAGATTAAAAAACAGAACGAGGGCAATTAGAAAATTATTAATCATAAGTTTATTAGTATTCATATTACAAATCCAAGAATTATTATTTACTGTGTCCTTTAAGGCTGTATAAAATAATCAAGATTATCTCCTATCTGCTTGTATTGACGCTTAAAAATCAAAAATTCGCACTTAATAAATAAACTTCCACTCTTCTTGAAGTTTCGGATGATTTACCTCTAGGTGCTTCGCCTGTTTCGCCTGCCGCAGATAATTCAATACTGGAAGGGTTAATTCCTAATCTCATCATGTGTCTTTTAACTTCTAATGCTCTTTGCCAGGAAAGATTCAAATTTGATTTGAATTTACCTGTTTTATCCGCATAACCCACTATAAGCAATTTTGCTGCTGGTTTTTTAAAATGTGGAAGGAGTTTGTAAATTTTATTTTTTTCAGAAGAACTTAAAACATAAGAATTAGTTTTAAATAACAAATATGAATAAGTAGATGCTTTAGGTGTTTGGCTTTGAACTTTAATTTCTTCTTGTTCTGGTTCATTCAGATAACTTGATTCATTTTGTTTTTGGGTTAAATCAGAATTATCCTTATCTGTTTGTAAAGCCTCTCTTTTCTGTTCAGGTATTTTCTCAGTTTCCTTCGGTAACGCGATCATGGTAAAGGAAGTTTCTATGCCAGAGATTTTTCCTTTTAAATAGGAAACTTCTTTTTCTAACTCATTCATTTTAGAGTCATTCTTTGGATTTTCTAAATTTTTTACAGGATGCTCTGCTTCAGTTTGCTTTTTTGCTAATTCGCAAGTATCAACACGCAAAGTATGTCGGCTAACGGAAAAGAATAGTCCGGTAAAAATAGAAATAACTTTATCGCCTATCGTTGAAACCTGATCTACTTTGTAAGTATAGTCAGGGGAAGGAAAAATTTCTTTCGTATTAACAGTATTAAGAAGATAATTTCCATATAAAACATACCAAATCTTTATATCAGCAGAGCTTGCACAGGAAATATTTTTTTTCTCCAAAACTAAATCTTTATCAGGAAATGGGTTATAAATATGAAGCTGGTCTGTGCTTGTACAACCGGTTAATAACGAAAATATAAGTAAAATAATACTAGTTTTCACGAAAGAACTCCTAGATGGTTTCGCCGACAGTATACTAGAAAATTCACAATTGCAAGCAAAAAAAACCAATTTCTAAAAAAAATCAAATAAAAAAGATATAGTCAAATAAGGACGAAACACCATTTTCCAACAAAAATACAGGTATTTGGTTGACTTTGGTATTTTTTAAATGAGAATGCTCTTTGTAATAAATCTAATGACCCGAAACCAATTTTTGAAAATCCTTTTAGCAAGTATTACTTCTACGATAGGCGAAAGACGAATATTTCCAGATTCATCCAAGACAAACAAAGAAGTAATTGTAATTGTAATTGGTGCGGGAATAGCAGGATTAGCCGTAGCTCGCAAACTAACAACAAAAGGATTTCAAGTCACAATCTTAGAAGCAAGAAACAGAATTGGTGGAAGGATCTGGACAAACAAATCTTTGGCAAGTTCAGTAGAAATGGGAGCTGAAATAATTCACGGAACCAAGGGAAATCCAATCACAAAACTTTCCGATCAGTTCAAATTACAGACAACAAAAGTAAATCTAGAAAATAATGAGATTTTTGACTCAAAAGGAAATTTACTCTCTAAAGAAGATCATTCTAAAATTGAAATTTTATATAAAAAATTTTTAGACAAACTATATGACTTAAAACAAAAAGTTTCGCCAAAAGATTCTATTGAGTATGCTCTGAATATTTTTTTTTCTGAGCTAAACATAAACGAATTGGATAAAATAAAACTGGAATGGATGGTTCGCTCTGAATTTGAAGTTGGATATGGTGCAAATCTAAAAAATTTATCCTTAAAGTACTTCGATGAAAATCAATCTTTTGTGGGAGACGATATTCTTTTTCCAAGCGGTTTATCCGAAGTTACCTCCATTCTAGCTCGCGATTTGAATATAAAACTACAAAATGTAGTAACTAAAATCGAATACGACAAAAAAATAAAAGTATATACATCTAAAGGAGAGTTTACTTCTGATTTTGCGATACTTACTCTTCCAATAGGAATTCTCAAAAAAAACAAAATTCAATTTTCACCAGATCTTCCATCAAATAAACAGAATTCAATTCTAAATCTAGGGATGGGAACTATTAATAAAATTTTTCTAAAATTTCCAAAACGATTCTGGAACTCAGGACAAAGTAGATTTAGTATGGTAACTGAATCAAATGATCAAATTTGTGAATTCAATAATTTAAACCCAGAAGAAAATTCCACTATATTGACTGCATTTATATCTGGAGAAAAAGCAATTTCAATTGAACATAAGAATAAAAAAGAAATAACGAAAGATTGTATGGAAATAATTAAGAAAATATACGGAAACAAAACTCCAAATCCAATCGAGATCATTTCTACCAAATGGACATCTGATCCTTTTAGCTTTGGTTCAAATTCTTATTTGGCAGTAAATTCGGAAATAAATGATTACAAAATTCTATCGGAATCAGTAAATGACTTACTTTTTTTTGCAGGGGAGGCGACTAATTTTGAATATCCGGCAACTGTTCATGGTGCATATCTAAGTGGAGAAAGGGAAGCAGACAAGATTATCCGACTAACAGGAGCCTAACACAACGTGAAACTTATTATAACTTTAATCTTTTTACTACTAACAAACTGTAAAACAAATGAATACAAACTAATAGGAATTACCTCAAAAATAGAAGAAATTTTCTATTACGGGAAGGATTTTTCTGTTTCTGCTTGGAATATCGACGAAGAGCGGCTAAACAAAGTTAGACTCGAAATTAAAAATAGTATCGCAATGCAAAAACTAGATAATCCAAAAGAGAAATGGAAAGAAATTTCAGAAATTGCAACAAAAGATGGAAATTATATTTTATTTCAAATTTTTCCAGAAACCAGAATCCCAAGTGAGTTTCTTTCATTTCAATTCCAATTAAATGATTTTTCTCCTTTAAAACAATATTCGTATTATAACGAAATTATCGAAACGAATATTAGAACTCGCTATTATAATACTCCAGGAGCATTTTATATGGGTGGGTTTTATGGAACATCGAGAGGTTTTATTTATTCAATGAGTGCAAGACCAATCGAACAAGATTTAAACCAAAAACTAACTCATTCTTATAATTTTTTAATTTTATTTTCTAAGGAAAATTTGAAAAAAGAAAATCGTTTCCGAGTGATTACGCCAAACGGGAATTTTATAGACTTTGAGTTTAATAACCCTTAGTCGCTTCTAACTCTGTGGGGTAAATCTCAAATAACTCCGACACGCGGGTAACATCAAATACCCGATTTACAGGTTCTGTCATAGAGCAGAGGCTTAATTTTTGAGTAGAATCAATTAGGTTATTCTTAACAGCTATAAAAATCCTAAGTCCAGAAGAAGACATATACTTCACATCAGAAAGATTTATAATAATATCTTTATCCTGATGGTAAGAAATAATCCTCTCAAGACTTTCTTCTACTTCACGAGCAGATTTTGCATCCACTGGTCCATTTAGATAGATTACTATGTATTTGTCTTCTACTTTGAGCTGCAAGTCCATGTTACTACCAAAATATAAATTTATTAGTTTTACACAATCTTAAAATCAAAGAATACTTAAAGATTAACCTATGTTAGCTTTATGAATGAACATACGGATAAAAATTTATTTTATTTAAAATCAGTTTTATGGAGTCTTACTAAGGATACATTGAGTTTTAAACTTACTTTTTATGGGATTGTGTAAAAATAGGATTTTCTAATTAAACGCACAAAGAAAAAAATCGAAATTCTGTGAGAGATATTTTGTAACTACTCAGAATAAGTTATTGCCACAGAGTGCGAAGGCACTGGGCGCGACCAAGCGCAGGGCGGATCGAGACACGGAGATAATTAAAGAGAGTCTATTTCATAA
>DDBL01000176.1 GCA_002333425.1 Leptospiraceae bacterium UBA2033 | reverse complement strand
TGACTCTATTTTAAACTCTTTTGTGTATACTCTCATCTGGGTCTCCTTTCGGAAACCTAATTTCGTGTCCACTTTTTATGCAGTAGTCCAAACTGCGATCAACTGGTTTGAATCAGCGAATCGTTACGACTACGGCGGGGTATACAACGATTTCCGCGACGATATGGGCAAAGCAATCAAAGACATATTCGAAGGAACGGATAGCTCCCAAAAAATAATCGAGCGTGCAGTAAAGGCAAAGGAAAAACTAGGAGAAATCTTTTCTACCTTACAAGTACAGAATCGTTATAGACTGGTTGCAGAAAACGCAGTCAACAAAGCCCGTAACTTTGCACAAGCCTTAGCCTATGAAGAGTTAGGCATTACCCGCTACGAAATTTCCGCAATACTAGATCAGAAAACATCTATCGTATGTCGCACACTAAACGGAAAAGTATTTGAAACAAAAACCGCAGTTCAATACGTCAACGAAGTATTAGCCACAGACCCAAACAAAGTAGTTTCCAAATTCCCATGGCCTGATCCAAAAGACTTTCCACAAACCGAAGACGACTTGCGAAACATCACACCAGCCGAGATAAACAAACTCTACAACAAAATGAGCGTAAAGCTACCACCTTACCACGCATTCTGTAGAACAACGGTCATTATCCAACAAGAAACACAAAAATTTAAAATGGCATCTACTGAACCGCCTCCAGAAAATAGACAACTAACTTCTAAAGAAGTAGCTGAGTCAAAAGCTTTACAAGAATTAGCTAAAAAAACAATAGCGAATGAAGTTGATTATTCTGACATTGAACCTGTGATTGCGGGTAAGATAAATAATTCTCTTGAAAAATTATTAACCTCTAACCCAAATACACTACCTTCCAAAATGGAATATATTAAAGATATTAATACAAAAAAGTATTACATGATGGTTGAAGGAAACAATAAACTTAATATTGGTAGTTTGAAAAGAAAAGATACGGCTGATTGGTTGTGGGAGAAATCCAGAGAAACGGAAACCAAAGGCTATCATAGATTTTCTATTGGACAATTAAAAAAGGATGACACAGTGCAAGGAATGATAGACCATGAAATGGGGCATATCATCCGTAACTCCTTGGGTCAAAAAAGTAATCCGTTATATGATGAGTGGACAAAAATTTTTAATTCAATCAAGAAAGATAAAATTAAAAATCATATCTCCGAATATGCGACTGAAAATGCAGATGACTTCTTTGCGGAAAGTTATACCTTGTATAAGAATGGAAGGTCTAATGTAGTGAATGGACTTTCCGTAAAAGTAAGTAAGTATTTTGAAAAATTACAGAAAGAGGTTAAACTATGAGAACGTTACCATATCCTTGTGTAAATTGTATTCACTATGACAAAGTAGAAGGCTGGTATAACTGCCAAGCCTTCCCAAATGGAATACCTGAAAAGATTTACATTAATGAAAACGATCACACATCACCCTACCCAGGGGATAACGGCATACAGTATGAACCGATAGAGGAAAAGAAATGACACTTAGAATAAACAGAATTAACCTCAAAGAACTAAAAAACCTGAGATACAAACTCAAATCAAATTACATAACAACAGAGCAAGACACGTCCAAGGAAGTATTGATAGAGGGAAAAATGCTAACACAAGAATCAGAAGCCCTCTACGATCTGAGAGAATGTTTAAAATACCTAAACAAACTACAAACAAACGAATTCATAGAAATAGAATTCGACTTAGAAGAAAAATAACATCTGTGTTCATCCGTGGTAATCTTTACAAGTAAGAAATAACGACATAACAAACATTAGCCACTATCTCGATTCCTTATGTATAAAACAAGGAGTCGGTAATGGCAAAGAAAAAAGACACACAAACACCAATTCAAGAAAAAATCGAACCAATCGAATTTCTGAATAACGAGGAATTAACCTCGGCAATCAAAAAGATTTCAGACTTACAAAAAGAGCGCGATACAATCTCATCCGAGATAAACGCAAAAATCCAAGAGTTACAAGAAGAGCTAACAAACAAAGTAGCTCCAATCGAAAAGGAAATCAAACTTTTAGGGTATTCTATTCGAGTGTATTGTGACAAACGAAAAGACCTTTTCTTTAAAGAGAAAAAAACATGGTCACTGGCAACTGGCGATTTACAGTATCGAAAAAGCCCTGATGCAGTAGAAAGTAACTCAACTAAGAAGCTAGTCGATAGTATCCTCAAGAAAAACAACATGCTAGAAGCATCTGAGAAGTTTAGCAAAAAACTCGCTAAGATTTATCTCACGATGGATATTAAACTCGACAAACAAGCAATTCAAAAAGACCCAAAGAAAGCTAAAGAGGTTACTGGCGTTGGACTTGTCGAAGGGCAAGAAAGATTCCATATCAAACCTTATGAAACCAACTTAGAAATCGAGGCTCCCCTTGAAGCGTAGGATAACATCATTACTCCCCTCTACCAAAAAGAGGGGAAAGAAATTAAGTTTGGATGAGCGAATCGAAAAAAATAAAGCGTAAGCGAAAAAAACCCGTAGGGGCAAGTCGCGACTTGCCCACGCCAAACGTAATCATCAAAAAAAAATCAGTATCAGTGGATGAAGTATGTTAGAAGAATTAGTTTACAAGCTATACAAAGTCACCCTGATGGAAGGCTTTATCTGGGTAATGATAAACCTACTGCCGTGGGTAATCTTCGGAATCCTCAAAGCAGTAAGCAGGATCATGAAGAAAAATGAAATCTACAGCGATGTTCACAAATCCGGTAGAGTAAAAGACATATTATTCTCAGTCGCAGAAAACAAGGCGCGACTAGGAGCATCCCACG
>DDBL01000168.1 GCA_002333425.1 Leptospiraceae bacterium UBA2033 | reverse complement strand
GGCTTATAGTGAAGGAATAGGAATTTTAGGTAAATTAATGTCGAACAAAGAAACAATTCAATCTGCGCTTATCCATTTTAAAGACAAATCGTTATTAGACGGTTCGCTTGCTGTTTTACATTCGCTTGGTTATAAAAGTGATTCTGATTTTTCAGTAGATGATTCCAGTTTTAAAGGAATCCAAAAATTAATAAAGGAACAATTACAAAAAGAAATCAATTCAGAAAAATGTATTTCTAAAGATTGGGTGAGTTTTCAGTTTTTGTTCCAATTCACGCCGGATGATACAAATAATCTTTTTAAGAAAGAAGAAAGTTCTTTTAAGAAAATTGATTCTTTTTTCTTTGCAACGCTTGATCTGAAAGGGGATAAATACACTCGCTCGGAGTTAGCGGCGATTACCCGCGAGATCAATAAACCATTCCAAATGCCAGTCATTCTATTATTTCGATATGGCTCTAAAACGGACAAACAAGCGACATTATCCGTTATTGATAGAAGAATCAGTAAAAGTAAAGACCCTGTTAAAGCACAAGAACATGTGCTCGAAAAAGTAAGCCTTATTCATAATATCAATTTGGCAAATCCTCATAGAGCACATATTGAAATTCTAAATGATTTAGATTTGCAAGCTCTAAAGAATGCGTATGTCATTGATAACTTTATTGATTTATACGATGCTTGGCAGAAAGTATTAGACACAAAAGAACTCAACCGCAGGTTTTATCGAGACATTGCGAATTGGTATTTNNGTTTGGTTTTTAAAAGAGAAAAAGATTGATGGAGAAAAAGAATTTATTCCAGATGCAATCTTCAATGAAAAACATCTAAAAGATATTTTAAAAAATTTCATGGAGAAAAAAGGTACTGGTTCTTCCTTTTATAAAGCCATTCTACAAAATTTATTCTTTGCAACTTTAAATACTGAGATTGATGCAGATAGAAGGTTTAGAACTTCCAATGGAGTGGAAGCGAATGACAAAGACTATTTGGTTCATACTCTCTACCGTTATGAAAATGAATTCAAAGAACCAAAAAAAGTATTGGAATACTTTAACAATATCCCATTTTTAAATGGGGGTTTGTTTGAATGCCTAGACCAAAGAAAAGAAGAAGCGGATAAAGGCAAAGGAGAAATCCGAATCGATTGTTTTACAGATCATCCAAAGACTCAAAAGAAATTGGTTGTTCCTGACTTTCTATTCTTCGGAAAAGAAGAAGTGGATCTGAGTGAAATCTATGGAGACCAGAAACGCAAGAGTGAAAGAGTAGAAGGGATAATCCATATTTTGCGAAAGTATAAATTTACGGTTACGGAAAATACTCCGCTTGAAGAAGATGTTGCCCTTGATCCTGAACTACTCGGAAGGGTATTTGAAAATCTATTAGCTTCTTACAATCCTGAAACAAAAGCGACCGCGCGAAAACAAACAGGAAGCTTTTATACTCCTAGAGAAATTGTAAACTACATGGTAGACGAAAGTTTGATTGCGCATTTTAAGGAGACTTTAGCCCCACCCTCTTTCCCTCCCCAAAGGGTTGGGATGGTAGGTGAAAAGTTTGGCTGGCAGACTGCTGATTTGAAAAAATGGGAAGAGTTAAAGAAATATGCAAGAGAAATGAGGAAGGATTCTACTAAAGCAGAAGAATTGCTTTGGCAGGAGTTAAGAAATAAGAAACTTGAACATAAATTCAGGAGGCAACATGCTATTAGCTTCTATATTGCTGACTTTGTTTGCCTAGATTCAAATTTGATAATTGAAGTTGATGGAGAGATTCATGAATTTCAAAAAGAAAAAGATGAACAAAGAACTAAAATTCTTAATTCGTTAGGCTTCTCTGTTTTACGGTTTAGGAATGAAGAAATATTTTCTAATTTAGATAAAGTGGTGCAAATAATTAAAAGTAACCTCCCACCCCTTCGGGGAGGGAATGAGGGAGGGGCGAGTAGTGACATAGAGTCCAAACTCCGCGAACTAGTTTCCTATTCGGAAGCACAGCCATTTGAAAAGAAAGAAACTCTCATCTTAATAGATGCAATCAATAGCATGAAAATCCTTGACCCCGCGTGTGGATCGGGAGCATTTCCAATGGGAATACTTCATAAGCTTGTGCATGTGTTACAAAAACTAGATCCAAAGAACGATGAGTGGAAGAGAATCCAAATCGAACACGCCAAAAGAACTCCTGACAGCACTCTCAGAAATCATTTAATCAAAGAAATAGAATCCGCATTCAACGAAGATAAAAATCGAAGGGATTACGGGCGTAAGCTGTATATTCTAAAGAACTGTATCTACGGAGTTGACATCCAACCGATAGCGATTGAGATTTCTAAATTACGATTTTTTATTTCTCTCATCGTAGACCAAAAAGCAAACAACGCTAGAAAAGACAATTTCGGCATCATCCCTCTTCCTAACCTAGAAAATAATTTCGTAGCGGCTAATACACTTATTGCGCTCGATAAACCCAAAGAGGCAACCTTCGGAGATCATCTACTCAAAGAAAAAGAAAAGGAACTAAAAGACATCCGCCAACAACACTTCGANNCCCGCCAAAACCGCAAGCCTAGTAGCCGCCTGGAATCCCTATGACCGTTTAAAATCTTCCGAATGGTTTGACCCTGAGTATATGTTTGAAATTCATACTGGCTTTGATGTGGTGATTGGGAATCCGCCGTATCTTCGAGTGCAAGGTATTCAGCAATCACAACCTGATTCAATGAGTTACTATAAAGCACAATACAAAAGTGCCGTTGGTAGCTTTGATTTATATGCCTTATTCGTAGAGAAAGGCTACTCGTTGTTAAACTCTAAAGGATTTTTCTCATACATTTTACCGCATAAATTTTTTCAAGCGAAGTTTGGTGAAAGTATTCGAGAACAAATTACTAAGAGGAAAGCTTTGTATCAAATAGTTAGATTTGGAGCGGAGCAAGTCTTTGAAGAAGCGACGACTTATACTTGTTTATTATTTTTATCTGCAAAACCGAACGATGCGTTCCAATTATTAGAACTGAGCAATATAGAAAGTGATTTACTTACAATAACTAAAAATCGTTCTGATTATAAAAAGACACTAATAAAAGCACCAGAAGTTAGTAAGAAGGAATGGCATTTTGGAGAAACAGAAAATTTCAATTTAATTGATAAATTGAAAGCCAATGCAATTACACTTGGTGAGATAACAAGGAAAATATTCGTTGGTTTGCAAACTGGCGGAGATAAAATATTTATATTAGAAATAGTAAAGGAGAAGAAAACAACTTATATATGCTTCTCAAAAAGTTTAGAGGAAGAAATTGAAATCGAAAAAGGATTTGTAAAACCATTTCTAATGGGAAAAGACGTTCATAGATATGAATACTTAATTGCTAAAAATGTTGTTCTCTTTCCCTATGAATTGAAAAATTTGTTTGGAGAGAAAGAAGCTAAGTTAATGACTCAAAAGGCTATAAGAGAAAAATTTCCGCTTGCTTGGGAATATTTAAAAAGAAATAAAAGAGAATTAGAAACTAGGGAGCATAGTAGATTTCAAAATGAATGGTGGTGTTTTTCTCGTCCTCAAAACATGACAGAATTTGATTCTGTGAAAATTATGACTCCAGAAATAGCAAATAAATGTGAGCTAACTATTGATGTTGAAGGAAATTTATATCATACAACGAAAGTATATAGTTTTGTTTTGAAAGAATCTTTTGAAAAGACATTAAGTATAAAGTATCTTATCGCCACTTTAAATAGTAAAATATTATGGTATTTTATTTCTTCTACTGGTTACATTCTTCGAGGTGGGTATTTTACATTCAAGACAGAATATCTTAAACCATTTCCCATTCCCCGCTCCCCCATCGACAATCCAACACTACAAAAACCACTTATCACTCTCGTAGACAAAATCCTAGCGGCGAAAGGTAAAGACCCATTAGCCGACACAGCCAAATGGGAAGCCGAAATCGACGCACGTGTGTTTCATTTGTATGGACTCACAGAAGAAGAGATGCTGACAGTATTAAATTCATTTCCTAAGATGAGCATTGTAGAGAAAACACAGATTCAGAATTTCTATAGAGATTTGGAAAGAGGGAATTTAAAGTGATTTTGTGTTTGAAGGATAACGGGGTTTGGGGCGGTAGCCCCAAGTCGTCGACAGACACCTTTTTGGAAAGAGGGAATTTGAAGTGATGAACATCGCAAGATTTAAAAGAAAAATTACAGTGAACTAAGGAAATATCAAATATGCCTGAAATAGCAAGATTTTATGGGATCATCATAAGAATGTATTTAATTGACAGCGAACATCCGCCACCACATATTCATATTAAATATGGTGAATACGAAGCAGTCATGGAATTAAGAAATCTAAACATTATTGAAGGTAGCATTCCTAAAAAATGTCGCCAGATGGTAAGAGAATGGACTGAAGTTCATCAACAAGAGCTGATAGAAATGTGGGAAACGCAAAATTTTCATTCCATTGCACCTTTGGAGTAAATATGAAATTGATTGATTGCAAACAAAAGAAAGATTACATTTTTCTATTAACATTTCAAAATGGAGAAGTTAAAGAAACAGATCTTAAAGATTTAATTGTAAAGTATGTTACGGCGGATGATTTGCATACTGCTAAGATTAATTCAGAGTGGGGTTGTTTAGAATTTCTCTCTGGCAATGTTGACATTGAGCCTAAGACTTTATATAAATATGCCTCACAAAAAAAAGCTCATACTTTAGCTTAAAACAAGAAGAGATGCTGACTGTGTTAAATAGTTTCCCCAATATGAGTATTCATCGAAAAATTTTTCTTGAAATGACAGAGAAGGGTTCGCCTGAAAGAATTCCAGGGTGGCTATTGTCTAGTGGAACGGTTCGCATTTTAACTTATCTTGCTGTATTAAATCAGAAAAATTTGCCATCTGTTTTATTTATTGAGGAATTAGAAAATGGATTAGATCCGCAGATGTTAGAACTTTTACTTTCTGAAATTAAAAATTTAAAGGAAAAAATTCAGGTCATATTTACAACTCATTCAGTAGATTTTTTAAACAATGCCAATCTACCCAATGTTTATCCGTTTCAAAAAGATAGAGAATGCATACTGACAATTAAAAAGATTGAGGAGAAAAAGCCAGGGGATTTCTTAAAGAAAAGTGCTTTTAAATCTAAGAATTGGAAGCCGGGTAGTTATAC
>DDBL01000048.1 GCA_002333425.1 Leptospiraceae bacterium UBA2033 | reverse complement strand
TTAAAGAGAGCTAATGAAATATTTGGATTCAATTTTTATGTTGTAATAGAATAGTAACAACGGCTGAATTACTAAAATAAACAGTATAGTATGAATTAGATTCTTTTTAAATCTCTCTGTGTCTCCGTGCCTCTGTGGCAATAACTTATGCTAAGTAGTTACCTTTTTTCTTCTGTAAGAATCAATGCTTTTTCGCTTTTGTTCATAAATTAATTCAAATTTTTAAATTTTTGAAAATCTAATTTAATTTGATTTATATCATCTAAACCATCAGGGTATTGAATCATTTTATGTAGAGATTTGTGGACTAAAAAAATGCTTGAATTATGATACATTTGGTAATTGGAATTTTCTTTTACAAAAAGTTCTTTGGAAAACTGAATTCGAAAACTTTTGGTAAAGTTTGTAAGTTTTTCTAAATCATCTTGCCTAAGTCCTACAAATCGGTTATCTCTATTTTGAATATAGGTATTTAACTTTTGGATATCATCGCGATCGGGGTCGAGGGTAATAAAAGCAAACCGCACATCTAAATCAGTTATTTCTTTGGTAAGTTTTGTCATAGTAAAAACAGATTTGGGACAAACTCCATAACAATGTAAAAAACCAAAATATAAGAAAAAATAGTTTTGAGAAAGATTCTCACGGGTAAAATTTCTTTCCAAATGATCAATCATTTCAAATTGAGGAATATCTACATTAGCCTCTATTCCATAAAAAGAATTTGGATTATGAAAAATATAAATTGCGAAAAAAGCCAAGAGATGAATTGAAATGATTACTGCTAAATACTTTTTTCGTTTAGACTTCATTTTTTAAAGCTTCAATTGCTTTGTTTAAATCTTTTATTATTTCCTCAGATCCTTTTCCTAAACTAACTAGATCCTGGGAATTACTAACGAAAATCTCCATCGTTTGGTAAAATCCATTTACTAAATTAAGAATAGAAGACATTGACTGTTGTTGTTCGCCTGTATTTTGCTGAATCGCATATGCTTCTTGGTTTATGCTGGTAATATTTTTTTTGATCTCTTCAAATTTCTGAGCTTGATCGTTTGCGCTTTCAATCACTGATTTAAACTGATTAGAAAGAAGATTAAATTGTTCAGATAATTCAGTAAAAATACTCATACCATGATTCACTGTTTCAACAGATTGTTTTACATCATTGTGGATACTTTTCATTAGCCCATCACTTTCTTTAATACTCGTTGCAGTTTGATCGGCTAATTTAGATACTTCCCTAGCAACAATAGCAAACCCACGCCCATATTCACCAGCTCTAGCAGCTTCGATAGAAGCATTGAGAGACAACAAATTAATTCTATCTGCAATTTCGTGAATGCCTTGGATGATAGTTTGCATATTTCGATAGGTCGTAGAAATATTGTTCATAGAGTCTTGCATGGAAGAGAGGCTACTTTCCCCTATCCGCACAACTTTTTGTGTTTTTTCAATACCTGTTTCTGAATTTCCAATCATCTTAATTAAGTATTGATTTTTTTCATTTAGTGTTTCAAGATTTCGAGTTAAACCTTCGGTACTAGTGTATTGTTTTTTTGTACTACCGGAAACATTTTCGATACTAGATGAAATGGAACTCAAAGATGAGCTGATTTCTTTAACTGATCCAGACTGATTACGTGCTTCGTTTGAAATTTTTGCAGAAAAGGTATACAGTTTTCCAACGGACTCTTTTGTTTTTTGAGAAATGGAATCTACTTCGAGAATAATCTGATTATTCTTTTCGTGAATTTGGTTGCGGATAACAAGTGTTTCAGTTCGCATAAATTGTTCCTTTAACCTTCTTGAAAAATACCCAAGAGTAGACGTTTCAAAAATCACAAAAACTGCATGTAACAATACTATATCCCAACCATGACCATAATTAAAAATTTTAAGTGGAACACCAAAAAACGTAAGATTATGATCCTGAAAAATATTAAAAAGTCCGTGTTGTATTGCGGTAGTTAACGTTGCGGTAACAAATATTTTCCAATCTTTATAGATCAACAAAAACCCGAGAGTAACAAAAATATGAAAATGCATTTCGATTCGCCCAAGTTGTATAAATACCAAAAGGCTCGAAAAACTCATAACTATCGCAGAAAAAAAATGACGAGAAAACTCAGTTCCACGCAAGAAAAAATAATTCAAACTAGATAATAGTGTCAGAATGGAAAACAAAATCAATCCATGAACTAAAGTTCCATAACTATAAGAGAATAAGACAATCCAGGGTAAATGTGAGAACATTAGGATTAGCATAAACTTGTCATTTTTTATACAATCTTCGATATAAATGCTCTCTGGCGAATCTGAAATGTTCTTATTTTGTTGTGTGTTCATATTGTACCCGAAATCCAGATTTACTTTGAACTCAAAAAAAGAAAAGAGGAAATTGATTCAGGAGCGAAATCGTATCACGGCTCATTGAAATCTATCTTATTACGTCTTTTTTCCGTATTGATTTTTTTTCATCTTACCGATATTTAACTAGGAATCTCAAATGCTAAGTAAAAAGACAAACCTAACTGGTCGCCAGAAAGCCGCTATTTTTTTGATTGCTGTAGGAAGTGAAGTCTCTACAGAAATTTTTAAACACTTACGAGAAGATGAAATTGAGCAAATTACATTTGAGATTGCTCGTTTAGACAAAATTACTCCCGAAGACAAAGAGAAAGTTTTAGTCGAGTTCAACGAACTCATGATGGCACAAGGGTTTATCACCAACGGTGGTATTGACTTTGCCCGATCACTCCTCGAAAAAGCTCTCGGGAACCAAAAAGCGATTGATATTATTAATCGTCTGACTTCTTCTCTCCAAGTTCGACCTTTCGACTTTGTGCGAAGAACTGACCCGGCGCAATTATTAAACTTTATACAGGGAGAGCATCCGCAGACCATCGCGTTAATTCTCTCTTACCTAGACCCAAACAAAGCAGCGAGTATTCTTTCCGCTCTTCCTCATACAATTCAAGCCGAAGTAGCAAAACGGATTGCTACCATGGATAGGGTAAGCCCGGACGTACTTCGTGAAGTTGAGCGCGTACTCGAACGTAAACTCTCTACTCTCGCATCCGAGGATTACACGACTGCGGGTGGTATCGACTCTGTTGTCGAAATCTTGAACAACGTGGATCGGGGAACGGAAAAGACGATCATCGAAGCACTCGAAGAAGAAGATCCGGAGTTGGCAGAAGAAATCAAAAAACGTATGTTCGTATTCGAAGATATCGTATTACTCGACGACCGTGCGATCCAAAAAGTTATGCGCGAGGTGGACAACACAGAGCTTGCAAAAGCACTCAAATCGGTCGACTCCGAAGTGCAAGAGAAGATTTTCAAGAATATGTCCAAGCGCGCGGCAAACCTACTCCGAGAAGATATGGACTTCATGGGTCCTGTTCGACTCAAAGATGTGGAAGACGCACAGCAAAAAATCGTAAACATCATACGTAAACTAGAAGAAGCGGGCGAAATTGTAGTTGCTCGTTCTGGTGAAGATGAACTCATAGTTTAATTATTATGAGTAATGCCACCGCTCCCGAACTAAACTTCCCTTTAGAAGAAATCCAAGCCCGAGTCAGCTTCATTGAAGAAAAAATCGGGTTTATCATTGATTCCGTTAAACGAATCCAACAAGAATTAGCCATCTCCTCAACACTCACTGACGGAGAGGAAAAACAACTTCTCGGTCAAGTGGAGCGTAATGTACATGATGCGCTCATGAAAGTAATCACAAAAGTTTTTCCAGACGATTCTGTTTCCTCCGAAGAAGAGCACCACCAACATGGAAAAAATAATTTTACGTGGGTTCTAGATCCAATCGACGGCTCGATGAACTTCTTACGCAAACTTCCTCTTTATGCAATCTCAATTGGAATCCAACACCGCGAAACGAATGTGGCAGGCGTTGTAATTGTCCCTGAATTGAATGATGTCTACAAAGCAATNNTTGTTAATTTCCTCATTCCCTGTAAATCGCAAAGTAATTCTACATGAAATTCTCGCAGACCTATCTGCGTTTCTCACATCAGGCAGAAGTATTCGCCGAACAGGATCTATCGTCCTCGACTTATGCTGGTTAGCCGAAGGTCGAATCGACGGTCTATGGGAAAAACGTGTAGGCTTATGGGACTTATCCGCAGTATCCGTTATCCTCAAAGAAGCAGGCGCTACCATCTCTGACTACAAAGGCGACCAGATGATTACCTATCCATCGGATATCGTTATCTCGAATGGCTTTATCCACAATCAAATTCTAGAAGTTTTGAAGAAAGCAAGACAAGAGCTGTCGTTGAATTAGTATTCTTATCTTTGTCATTCCCGATATTTTCATTCGGGAATCTCAATAACGATTGAATTTTTCTATTTGACATTCCAAACGAATCTAAATAAAATAAGCCCATGTCATTAAAAGAAATATATGAAGGCATAATAACCATCGAGCCTGGAAAGCGAGGTGGCAAACCTTGTATTCGAAAAATGCGAATTACTGTTTATGATATTCTAGGCTGGCTCGCAAACGGAATGTCGATAGAGGAAATCATTAACGACTTTCCAGAGCTTACGCAAAAGGATATTTTAGCTTGCCTCGCGTATGCCGCTGATAGAGAACGATCAGTCAAAATCCTTGCCGCGTGAAATTTCTACTAGACCAAAATATTTCTTATAGAATCTTAAAAAGATTCTAAACATTTTTCCAAATTCAAAACATGTAAACGAAGTAAAGCTCACTAATTCAGACGATAAGGCTATTTGGTATTATGCACAGAAAGAGAGTTTTACAATCATTACCCACGACAGTGATTTTGATGATTTATTCTTACTCAATGGTTTTCCTCCTAAAATCATAAAATTCAAAGTTGGAAATTTATCAAACGAGGAAACAGTTTCTATCATTCTTAAAAACGAAAAATCTATTAGAGAATTTATGGAAGATGAAGAGACTGGGTTTTTAGAAATTGAATGATCCAAAATAAACTCCAAATCCTAATTTCTTTTCTTCTGATCTTTACACTATCAAGTTCTTGTTTATCTCATATTTCGAGCAAAATGGGGGAAGTTGTTGGTTATCCGCTTGATCGTATTGACTCGAACAAGCCAATCTTAAAAAGAATGTGTAAATTTGATGACCCAGCAATTGATGAATCAAAAGACTCACCTTTTGGATATAGATATGGAAAAATTGGTTCTTTGATTGGTTTGATAGCTGATTTAGGGTTAGGACTTTATATCATAAGCACAGGCGAAGCGGCAATTTTAGGTGGAGTAATTTACTTTTATACATCTACATTTTCGTGGGGAGAAGTTGATGCAAAGTTATCTAATTCTTACCGAGCAGAGTTTGAGAAAAGCAGAAAATATACCTACGACGGTTGGCTCTTTAATCCGAGTAGCGAATGTGAAAACGTAAGTGATTTTTTTGTTTACAGAAAATATAAAACCCATAACGAACAACAAGTAAGTTGTGTAGAATTTAAAAAAGAAGATTATATTAGCGTTCTAAAGAATTCGTCTTTACATTCGATTAAGGGGGAACGGTAAATGACGCATTACAAATACTAGCCGCTCAGAAGATGAAGGCGAATATTGTTTTGACGCTTAATCTAAAGCACTTTCTTTCTATTTGGTCAGAAGGAAAGAAAATCGTAAAAAGTCAGGAATAGAATGTTTAATCTAAGGCAAATGTATTTGAAAAGTACTACCTTTCAGTAACTCACTAGTTACTGAAATAGAACCACCGTGTAATTCAATCACTCGTTTGGCAATAAAAAGTCCTAATCCGATTCCTTCGTAAGAGTCAACGTTATCTGCTCGGAAAAACTTTTCGAAAACATGTTTTAAATTTTCCTCAGATATACCAATTCCAGTGTCTTTAATCGTTATACGCATTCCAGTTTTAAGTTTTTCTGAAATGATTTCAACTTTGCCGTTTCTCTGATTGTAATAAATTGCATTTTTAATTATGTTAAATAAAACTTTTGTGAACAAAATCTTATCAACCTGAACGTTACCCGCAACAATGACGGAGATTTCTAATTTTTTCCGTTTAGTAATATCTTGTAATTTGGTTAAACAATCATCAATTTCCAATTTTAGATTAAACTCTTCTTTTTTTAACTTGATTTCCGTTTCAAGATTCGTTATCAACAAAAGATCATTCAATAGTGCATTTAGTTTCTGGCTCTCTAAATAAATTGATTCTACATAAGATTGAATTTGTTGGATATGCGCTGGCTCAGTGCCCTGCAATAATTCAGAAAAGCCGCGAATAAAAGAAAGTGGAGTTTTTAATTCACAAGAAAGATTTTTGATAAATGCATCTTTTGTTTGGCTTAGCCTCTCATTTAACTCTTGTGCTTTTTCAAGCATTTGGTTTTTCTTATTAATTTCTCGTAGCATAGAAATCATTTTTACATTTGTTTCTGATTGCTGAAACGCAATAGCCACTTGTAAACTAAAAACTTCCAATGAATTCTGGTCATTGCTATTAAAAAAACCTTTTCCTGCGCCCTTTTCTAAGTAAATTGCACCGACAACTTTCTCCTCTTTTTTAAATCCATTGCAAGTATACGATATTGTATGTTCTTGTCCGTCATGGTTCACTAAGTAATCGCCTTTAGCCTTACCCTCTTCGGATTTTATGCTTTTACTAACTAATGATTTAATATAACCTAAAATAGAAATCTGGTTTTCGGTAATATTTTCATAATAAAAAGGAACGAGTTCTTTCTCTTTGATCAAAAAGATGATTCCTAAACCTGCATCTAAAGAATGAATTGCTGATTTTAGAATATTACTCATGAGAGGTTTTACATCTGAAAATGTAGTTAGCTCTCGATCGAGCGAAAGAATATTTTGAATCACTTTATCAGCTCCGAGCAACTCCTGACGAGAAACTTCTTGCACCAAACGAAAGGCTTCAACAGTTTCGTACGATTGTTTCCTTTCTTCTGCAGAAAGATTTAGCATCGCTTCATATCCTTTAATGGCGGCTCTAGCTTCTCCTAATTCTTTCTGCCCAAGTTCATGTAATGTCTCAAACGAGGCAATGATTCCTTTTAAATCTTCAATTTCTTTTTTTAAATCTTCCAAACCGAACCTCGTAAATCACATTCCAAAAACCTAATTTTGGCTGTTAGTCTTTCGCTACAAAACCTAGGCTTTTGTAACTGTGAGGCAATGTCAATTTTTATTTAGAGAAATTTTTCTTTGAAAAATCAAACTAAACAAAATAAGGTGCTAATTATGATAAACAAAAAGAGAATATTCACAACTCTAACCAAATGACCAAGCTACCGGATATTCCGAAAATCAAATTCGCGGNNACTCACGAAAAAGAATTTTTAGGAACTATCGAATACGACTCATTAACCGGTCTTATCACAAATGTAAAAGAAGAAATCGACAAAGAGGCTACACTTTATAATCCACAAGAATGTTTGCTATTTCCGGGATTTGGTGATATTCATATTCATGCACGTGAAGACGTTAGTGGAAAACACTGTTACAAGGAAGACTTTCTTTCTGCATCCGCCGCCGCTATCAACGGTGGAGTGATCCATGTAGCGGATATGCCAAATAATCCCATTCCACCGGTAGATGATAAAAGTTATCAAGATAAAAAAGCTCTCACAAAAAAAGCTCCCATTCAAATTACAATTTATGCTGGAATCGGTCCAAATACAAGTCCTCTAAGCAAATCCGTTCCTTATAAAGTTTTTATGGGACCTTCTATCGGAGAATTGTTCTTTAAGACAAATGAAGAATTAGAAGAGGTAATTAAACGTTATGCGGGAGAGAATGTAAGTTTTCACTGTGAAGATCCAGTAATTTTGGAAGACTCAAAAACTGCCTCTACACATGAAGATAGACGACCAGTCAAAGCAGAAATTCTTGCAACTGATTTCGCTTTGTATTTAATTGAAAAATACAATTTAGTTGGAAAACTCTGTCATTATTCCAGTGGAGAAGGCTTACAAAAAATTATCGCGGCAAAAAAACGTGGAGTGAAAGTCACTTGCGAAGTAACACCTACTCATTTGTTTTTTGATAGATCAATTCTTACAGAAGAAAATCATAAATGGTTTCAAATGAATCCTCCCCTTAGATATGAAACGGATAAGACCATTTTGCTGCAAGCTTTCAAAGATGGATGGATTGACTTTTTAGCTACCGATCATGCTCCACACTCTATCGAAGAAAAGTTAAAAGGTATTAGCGGATTATCCCAATTAGACACTTATGCTTTGTTTGTCACACACTTAATCAAAAATGAAAACGTGAGCTTACAACGAATAGCCGAAACTTGTGCAAAAAAGCCTGGAGATTTTGTAAATCCGTATTTGCCGCAAGAATTCGGAAGAGGATTTGGGGAAATTAAAAAGGATTATTCTGCCAATTTTACAATTTTGAATTTAGCAAAACCTACAACATTTACAAAAGAAATGATAAAAAGTAAATCAGGATGGTCACCTTTTGAAAATCATACATTTCCCGGCTCGATTGAGGCTGTTTATTTTAAAGGAAAACTTTTAACTAAAGGATTGCCACAGAGGCACTGAGTCGCAGAGAAGGATTTTAAAAGAGCTGGCTAAATTACAATAGCTCTGCTTTTCCGTCTGAATAAGCGCGGAGATTATCGTAGGAATAAATTCCAGTGTCGTGATTGTCGCTCCATGTGAAATTTAGCGCATAACGTCCCACTTTACGCCAAGATACAAGTTGAATGGAAGTGATATGACCTGTAGCCGCACCAATTTTCCCACCATGACCGCCACAACAGACAGCACAAGGACATTTTTTGCGAAGATCTAAAAGATTATAATTAGAAGTAAAGCCATCTTTCCAAGTGATAGTCAGGTTATCTGAATCAACCTGAATCTCTTGCGGAAAGGTGGCTAACATAGATTATTTTTTAACGAGAACGGAAACGATTTCTTGGCGTTTTTTGTCTTTTTCCATTTCATTTAGAGAAAGCCATTCACGTTTGATTTGTTTTTTATCGATGCCTTTGAGGTCGGCGTATTTTTTTAATAATTTAACAGTTTTCTGGTTCATTAGGTCAGAATTGTGTACCAAAGTTATAAGTCAAATATTTTGTAATTTCAAGGCATTCGAAAATAATTTCGTAACTACTCAATGTGGTTTGCCACAGAGGCACAAAGACACAGAGAATAATGGGATTGCGCTATTTTTATTACTATTCATCGAATTAAAGAGAGCTAGTGAAATATTTGGATTCAACTACCATATTGCAAAAAATAATAACCAAGGCTAAATTACCAAATTAAACATTATATTATGAAATAGACTCTCTTTAAATCTCTCCGTGGCTCAGTGCCTCTGTGGCAATAAGGTATGCTGAGTAGTTACAGAATTTCTTTAAATTGGGCAAGATTTTAAAAAAGGTTTGCCCTTTTCCATAAATATGGCAATATGGGTAAATGAAAACAACGGTTGAAATTCCAGATGAATTATTAAAAAAAGCAAAGTCTGTAGCAATCTCCAGAGGAATGAGCTTTAAAGAGGTTTTGGTACATAGTTTGGCTTCCGAATTGGACAACATCATTGATATTGGAATTTCCCAAACCCAAAAAAACTCTCCCCGCCGAAAAGAAAGAAAACCTTTGTCAGTAGAATTTGCAAAACCTAAGAAATTTGTTATTTTAAAACCTCCCTTTATCAAAACATGGGACTTTGACCCGGTAGAAGTTTTATTCCAAGACCGTAAGAATAGAAATGACCTCCTTTTATCTTGATACCTCTGCTGTAATACGCTGGGTATTACAGTCACCAAATCATTACACTGATTTTGGAAATTGGGATGTTGCTATTTCCTCAACTCTACTGAAAGTCGAATTTAGCAGAACTTTAGATAGACATTTAAAGCTAGGCAATCTCAACCAAACACAAATAGATCAGTGTATTCAATACTTCAAGGAATTATCAAAACATATTCATTGGGTAAAAATAGATGATCGGATTTTAGAAAAGGCAAGTCAATCGTATCCGCATTCAATTGGAACGTTAGACGCAATTCATTTAGCTACCTGTGTTTTGTATGAAGAAGAATTTGAAGTAGGAGAATACTTTTTGCTAACCCACGACGCAGAGTTAGCAAAAAACGCAAATTCTCTCGGACTACAAGTAAAAGGTTAAATTACAAATCCTTCTTCGCAAAAAAGCGATAACCGATATAGAAAGGAATTCCTGTCCATAAAGTCAAGAGACTGAGACAGAGCAAAATTCCATTTGTATTTCCCAAATACTTTTGAAAGAAAGCAGAGGTAAATCCAAGTAAAACTGCATTGTCCATCTGGAGAATCGTGATTATCCGCACAAGGTCAAGCGGATTAAGGCAAGTAAGTAACAAAATGGGAACTTCAAGTGGATATTCACCAAAGTTGATACTAATTCCAAGCATTAGAAGATCATAAAGTAAATACAAATAAAACCAAAGCGCGAGGCAAACAGAAAGCACAGCCTCTCGTTTGAGAAATAATACGGCAATGAGTAGTGATATAGCAAGAAAAATTAGATTCAATAAAAATCCATAAACAAGTAATTGAATAGATAAAAATAACAACTTGGACTCTGGATTTGTAAATAACAAAACTGGAATTCCAACGCCCAGCAGATAACCGAGATTTAACACAAAAGACAGTCCTAAAAATTTTCCAGTGTAATAATGGAATCTAGAAATAGGACGAGTGAATATTACTTCCATGAAAGAAAGAGAATCTAAAAAATTTGTGCTACCGAATAAAAGTGCAAAAAGAGGAACTAACAAGAGGATAATACTAAGTAGGCTTGCTATAATTTTCGCACTTTCATTCCCCCCGAAGTAAATGAGTAGACTCGAAATTAAAAAGAATGAGATTGCATAGGCAAATATCCATTTGTTCCGAATGTTTTCCTTGAATTCAAATTTTGCTACTTGGAAGAGATTACGCATGTTTACCTTCCTTCATCCAAAAAGAGCGAAGTGCCTCTTCCATGTTGGAAGCTTTACTCTTGGCAAGGATTTCCCTCGGCGTCTCATGCAAAATCAATTTTCCTTCTACCAGAACAATCACTCGATCAGCAATTTCATCTACCTCTGACATGATATGCGATGTGAATAAAATGGAGCTACCCATTGTTTTGCGCTCTTTGAGTAAATTCTTTAAGTAAAAAGAAATATGCGGGTCAAGGCTTGCTGTAGGTTCATCAATGATGTAAAATTTCTTTTCAGAGCTAAAACACTGGAGGATATTCACTTTTTGTTTCATTCCGCCGGATAATTCCCCAAAGTATTTGTTTTCAAACTTTTTAATTTCGAGTTCTTCAATTATTTTTTCTTTGAATACAGGTTCTTTCTTTTCTAGTGTTTCTAGAATTTCTAAAATTTCTTTTACCTTTAAGTTCAATGGAAATAAAGGAGTTTGCGGCATGTATCCAATTTCTTGAATCGCATCTTGTTTTAAATATTCTACACCCGCGAGTAATAGTTTTGATTCTTTACTTGGAAAGGTAAGCCCTAATATACATTTTAGTAAAGTAGTTTTACCGGATCCATTTGGACCCACAAGGGCTGTTATAACTCCTTCTTGAATGTCTAAATTCAAGTTGCGGATAACGGTATTTTTCTTATATGTCTTTGTTAAGTTTTGTATTTGTATCATAAAGCAAATTTCTTCATCTGAGGATACTTGTCCTTTAACTCTACTGGAGTCATTACGGGAAAAGCTCTTTCGGCTATTTCTAAAAATTCGATTATAGGAGATTGAAATAATACCATTAAAAAAGGATATATATTGACCCAGTAGCTAAAAAATCTTACTGGCAAATAAGGTTTATCCCCGGTTCCATCTCTATCCAAATCAAAACCCTTGTAAGCATCCCAAAAATTTTTTTCGTAAGTGTTTAGATTCTCTCTAGTATTTGTAGAAAGATCAAAAACATTTCCAATAAAATTATTTTCCCTAACTTCGTTTAATTCACAATTTCCCATGATATTAAAAGCCCAGCCATTTCGCAAAATCTGGTTCGCGATGAATTTATTTCGAGTTGCATTGTCAGCTGTAATGCCTATCGTATTATCTTGAAAAACATTATTTATAAATTCACTATCCGTAATATCTTTCACTAAAAGTCCATACGAGCTTCCATATCTACTTCTCTCAAATAGATTGTCCTTTACTTNNGCAAACATAAAATGCATTCCATAACGAATGCTATTAAAACTTTCATTTTCCTCAATTAAAAGCTCAGTCGAAAATTCAAAATAGATTCCGTCTCTATGTTTACTGATTTTGTTTTTTATGATTTTAAAATGATTGCTAGACCAAAGATGAATTCCATTTCCACCAGATATTTCATCTTTTGCATTACCAATGGAACTATTATTCTCAAGAATACAATCCGTTGTTTTTGCAAAATAAAATCCATAGGTGTTGTTTTCCAAAGTATTATTTCTTAACTCACAACCTTTTGCATTTTCTACATGAATACCGGCAAACTCTCGTATGTCGCTTACTCCACTGTTGATAATTGTAAATCCATCTACAATTACATTATCCGATACAATGTCTACAACATGCTCTTTATTTTCGCCATCTAAAGTAGGACTTTCAATTCCTTTTAGTTTGATTGATTTTGTAATTAGAATTGGACTTTCTTTATAAATTCCTTTTTTTACTTCTATCGTATCATTTGTATTAGCCGCAGTGATTGCGGATTGGATTGTTTTATAATTACAAGTTTCGCATACTGTGAGGGTATTGGCGTTTAGGGAAAAAAGGAAGAAAAAGAATACCACCGATGAACACCGATAAACACCGATATGTTTTTTTACTGTCATCCCCGAANNTTAACATATTCCATAACTTGTTCCTGTGTCATGAGAACTCCACCGTATAATAGACGATTATCCTCTGCTTCTTTTTCTGATTTATAGGAGGAAAGGTTAGCCGCCATAGGAGAAGGTAGTTTATCCGCTTTTAGAAATTTAGCATTTTGAATTTCGATCCAATCTTTTGGATGCAAATAATCTTTGACCCAAACTTTATCAACTTTGTCTAGGTTGCTATTCCAAAAAGAAAACATACACTCAATCGAATCAAAGTGATAACGTCTTCCTTTTTTAGTTAAAACTTGAGAGTGGTAATTTTGACTTACCACTCCCATCTTACAAAATTCGCATTTGTGTTCACCTGGGGATATTTCTTCTGGAAGTTTGCTACCACAGGTTATGAGAAAGAAGAGAAGTAATAGACTGATTATGACAATGTCATGGTGAGCCTGTCGAATCCATGACTTTATTGAATAGAGTCGCCCTTCGACAAGCTCAGGGTGACAATTTAGTAAAAAGCCCATTCTTCTTTTCATTTCCTTAACCTAGAATTTTTTTTATTTCTTCCATACATTCTTTGCAGCTTTCTGCACAGTTCATACAGACTTTATGCTTTGGATGTTTACGACATTCGTCTTCACATTTTTTGCAAACGTCTAGACAAAGTGTTGCATGTTTTTTCGTGAACTCGGAATTGCTTGTAGCTAACTTAACAAGGGTTTCACACATTGCAAGCATGTCTCGAACAGTCTTAGAACAAGGTCCCATAGTTTTATCGCCGCCAGCCATCATATCAACACAGTGGCTAATACAGAGTTCGCCCTTCTTGATACAATCACTTGCACTATCAATCAGTGCTCCATACTTGCCACCTGTTTTTGTAGAGGAAGTTGGTTTTGTTTCTTGTGCTGCTATTTTTGCAGAATATAGAATTGGTGCAACAACCGCTGCTGTTTGGATAAATTTCTTTCGATTCATATTAAACTCCTTTGTTTTCTTGGTAGATTTTTCTCTCTGCCCAAATTATGTAAACTAAGATAGAGACTGCACCGAATAAAACTATTGCACCCGCACTCGGCAAACTACAAGCGTTGATATTTAACATTTGCGTGCAACCAAGTAGTGGTGGTTGGTATGACATTCCTGGAACGATGATCGCTGCTTCTGGATTTAATTCGTGACCGTAGTTGTATTCCCATCTCCAAAAGTCAGCAAGTCCAGCGATTGCAACAAGTGTAAGATTTACAATTCCAAGTCCAATCATATAAAGTCGCGGCAAAAAGAAAGTAACCACTGCACCAAAGATCATATAGAGTAAAACATAGGGCATAAACAAAAGCTCAGGAATCGAACTAGATACAATCTCTTTCATTCCCACATAGTGATTTAGCAAATTGATATTTTGTAAATCATACTGAGTTCCACCGGAAACTTTATTGATCCAGATATACATGCTTAAACCCTCTGGATATTGAGGAGCTTCAAGCGATATATACCACATCGGCATAAAGTAAACAGTTACCATAAGAACGGCGGCTAGAAGAACTAGCCACCTATTTAGATTTGTTAATTTTTTAGTCCACATAGTAGTAACCTACGGGCTAACTCGTATATACTGTTGCATCTCTTGGTGAAGAGCAGNNTGAGAACGAATAGAAGTCATGTAAACATGAACTTGGTTTCCATTTTTTACAACTTTAGCTTCTTTTTCAGACTTTATTCCATAAGGATGTTTGTTTTCTTCGAGCGGGTAGATTCTTTTGGTTTTGTCTTTTAACATACTTGCAGGAATCATCTGCGCATAATGTGGTTCACCCACTGTAGGGAAGTCAGATAAAAGTTCAGCAGTGCTTCCAGAAATATCATAGAGCTGTGCACTTTGAGCCAATTCCATTCCAACAGGTAAGTATCTATCCTTCGTAATTTTGTTTAAGGCTACTAAGTATTTGCCGTAAGGTTTTTTATTGTCCCCACCTACTACACTTAAATGCCCAATACTATAATAAGCTGGCATACGTTGCACAACTTCTCTTGTTTTTACATCCCATTTTGCAACTTCAGAGCTTACGAAACAAGAAGTATAAGCAAAACCATTGTTATCAAATTCTGTATGAAGTGGTCCAAGACATATTTTCTTAACCTCTCCTGCTAATGTGGATTCATATTTCATGATAGGAATTCCCATTACTTCGCCTGTAAAATTCGCTTTATCTTCAATTGCTTTGATTAATTTAGAATAAGAGTGAACTGCTACAACAGAAGCTAGTTTTCCACCTGCGGCAATGTATTCACCACTTGGATCTACGTCTGCTCCGTGAGGGCTTTTTGGAGTTGGTAAAAAGTAAGCTACACCAGGACAATCTTTTGGATCAAGTAATTTTACACCAGACATTCTTTCTGCAACAGCAGGTGCATTTTCTGGCATATAATTGTGATAATACACACCGGAAAAATCTTTTGCTTTTCCAGCATCCTTACAAGCCTTTGCTTTCACCCAGTTAAATGCCATCACATAGTCTTTGTCATTTTTAGAAGCACCCACTTCTATCATCTGGAATGCTTGTTCCGTATTGTATGTACTAAAGAAACACCAATCATGAGAAGGACCTTTTCCACATCTACTTAAATCATAACTAAATGCAGGGGCTAACATCTGTAATTCTACACTCATCTTTCCATCTTTAGGATCAATTTTAATCATGGAAACAGAGCCGTTAAACTTACCTTTTCCCATTTCTTCAATTGCAATATCTCTTTGTGGAATTGGAATCGAAAAACGTGTAGCCGACATCGCATACTCTGTATTTTCCGTCAAGAATGGAGAAGCGTGATTACCCGCAGTATTTGGAATTTCAATAATTTCTTTTGTTTCAAAAGTAGTTAAATCAATTCTTGCAATACGGGGTGTATTATTTCCATTGATAAATAACCATCTACCATCATGGTTTCCGTTTGTAAGAGAAAGTTCCGGGTGATGCGAATCATCCCATGTAACATATCCCTTAGAAGTCAAAAGCATATCTTTCGTTTCTTCATCCGATCCATAACTGTTCTCTTGGAAAAGAGAAAAAACGGGGATAATTTTAAATAGTCTCGCAGAAGGAATTCCGTATACACCAATCTGTCCATTAAAACCGCCGGACATAAACGCATACACTTCATCCTTTTCGCCAGGAGCCACATACACTTTTTGTGCTGCGTTAGACGCAAGCACTGCCTGTCCTTGTTTTTTTCCGCAGCTAACAATAATTGCTACGAGAGAAACAAGGAAAATTATTTTAATTAATTTATTCATATAAATCTCCTCTTATTTTTTTTTGTCCATTTGTCTAAAGTATTCCAAAATCTCTCTTGTTTCATCTTGGCTTACATTTTGAAATGTCATCTGCACAAGATACGTCGCATACAGTTCCATAGCCGCTGGATCTTTTTGAGTCATCTCTACTGGATTTAAAATCATATTCATAATCCATTCAGGTGTTCTTCTTTCTGTTACTCCAGCGAGTGGTGGACCGACGACCTTTTCCTCGAATTTATGGCAAGCACTACACTTAGTATCAAAATGCTGTTTGCCTTTAGCCGCTTTAGCTTGATCAATTTCTCCTAAATCCACCTTAGTAATAGGTCCAATTCCTTTACTATCAGCAGAAGGACTGCTATTTCCAGAATCAGTTCCTTCCTCTTCCTTTTTACAGGAAGCAAGTGCTAAAAGGATTATTAGGATCAAGATTGCAAATGATTGAATGAATTTCATAATTTTAACTCCTTAATTTTCTTTACTTTAACAGGATTGATGGATGAAGTAATTGATGTATATCAAATGTATTAATTTAAAAATAACTCTCATTATGATAAATGTCATAATAAAGAAAAATGCTATCGTTTATTAGCGTTATCATTAGTTTCAGTTACTACTATGAAACGAATTTGGAACCATAGATCAGGAATTTACGGTGTGTATTGTCCGCCAACCCCACCTTGCGATTCGAACTTTATCGTTTATGGTTTTAAAACAGAACTTTAATTAAAGCCAGTTTCCTATTTTCCGAGATATACCTCGAATAATCTTGACACCACTATAATAGCCTGATTTTATTGACTCTATGACACGCTTATTCCCGCAAAATCTCATCAAACATTGGCAAAATTCAGAGGATTTGATCCAAGTTATCATCGGTCCTCGCCAAGTTGGTAAAACGACTGCGATACTAAATCTAGCAAAAGATGGACAAACTCATTATGTAACGGCGGACTTGCCGACATCTCCAACCGCTGATTTAATTTTAATAGAATGGGAAAAAGCTAAGAAGAAATTACCAGAGGATGGAGTAATTATTTTTGATGAGGCTCAAAAAATTCCACGATGGTCTGAGGTTATAAAAAAAATATGGGATGAACGTATTCGAACGGGTGGAAAACAAAATTGCTGGATCCTTGGTTCTTCGGCATTGCTTTTAGAAAAAGGATTATCGGAAAGTTTAACGGGGCGTTTCGAATTAAATCATTTTCCACATTGGACTTTTGGCGAAGTGGAGAAAGTTTTTCAAGCAAGTTTATATGATTATGTTTATTGGGGTGGGTATCCTAAAATATATTCACTCAAGGATGACGAAGAGAGAGCAAATGATTATCTTCAAAACAGTATTATCGAAACTACACTGGGGCGAGATATTCTATCTTTACACTCCGTTGATAAACCTGCACTTTTGCGTCAGCTATTTTGGTATATATCTCGACTACCAGCGCAAATGGTTAGTTTCGAAAAAATACTTGGAGCATTACAAGGAAAAGGAAACTCTGCGACTATTGTGCATTATGCGGAACTTTTAAGAATGGCATTTGTGATTGTTCCTATTTATAAATATTCTCAGGCGATGCATCGAACTAAAAAAAGTATTCCGAAATGGATCATCCCGAATCCTGCTTTAGTAGATGTTTCGATAAAAGAAGAACGTCTCAAAAATTTTACATTTGAAAATTTGGTCGGTTCCCATCTTTTAAATATCACCTTTGGGAAAAATGAATACGAACTTCAATACTGGAATGAAAATGGAAAGGAAATTGATTTTATTCTTTGCAAACGCGGTGTTCCACAATGGGCTTTTGAAGTTAAAAGTGGTCGTAGTAAAAAAATGCTTTCGCTACAAACTCTAAAAGAACGAGGAATTAATTGTCCTTACCTTTTAATTAATCAAGATAATGTAGAAAAATTCTTACGTATCAATACAGAAAAAGACTTTAACCAGTTGGACTAATAAAATTATCCCTANNTCAGGAAATAAAAAAACAAAAGCTCTTGTAAATGCGGCAAAAAAAATAAGTCCTGCGATTACATAAAAGACGTTAGACGTTTTCTCTTGTAGCATATCCCCGCCTCCATGAGATAAAGTCACACGAGTCATAATACTTAGGACTAACAAGGATAATCCGCCAATTAGATAAATATGCGCTAAATGAGCAGAGTAATTTAATCCAAAGGAATAACCTGCTAATCCTAAAATAAATAGATAACAAGAAATTAAAAGTGTTCTAGCAAGTTTTCCTGTAAAACTAGAAATTTCAAATATGTGAAAGTATTTTATAATCCAAGAAGTGCAGATAATAAATCGTAACCCCTTAAATACAATCAAAAATTTAGAATCAACTAATTTGTAAAAACTAAGCTCCAGAAAAAATGATACAATAAATACAATTAGAATCCCTTTTACATTTTTTTGTAATTCTGCCTTTTGCATCCATTCCATTTTTTTAGAAGGATTTTCGGTATTTACAATCATCGGAATCATTCTAGTGCCAGTTCCAAAAATGACACAGGGAATCATTCCATAAAAAATAAAATCTTTTCCATAAGAGAAAAATAGATTTTGCTCAAAACCCAAACTCATCCATTGCAAGAAAGAACCAACTAAACCTAAAAAAATTCCACCGACAATAAAATACAAATAATTGGACAAGTTAACTTTTGATACTTTAAAACGGTGGGTAATAAATAAGAGTAGGAATCCAAAATCTAAAAACTGAAACGCATAAAATAAAAAAGAATTTTCAAAAAAGAAAACAAACGTCAGAACCAAAAACTGTAAGATAGATAATACAATCATTTCTTTTTGCGACAAAAAGCTAGTAGCCGTAAACCTTGGAATTGCAGTGAAAACAAAACCTTTTACAACAGGTAACAAAAAGACTGCAGACATAAAATTAATATGGTGTACGATAGGATATGTAGAATATCCAAACTGAATCCACTGTTTCTGAATCATCCAAGCCAAAATCCAAAGACTCACCCCAATAATCACTCCCAATAGCGATACTGGAAAAAAAATACGATAAGGTTCAATGGTTTTACTTTCTGTAGAATGCATGTTAATTCTCCTGCTTAATCATTATTGACTTGTATCATACCAGTTCTAAGTTTGCATTGACCTATATCAATGAGTCGAGAATAAAATTGAGTGCAAACTTTTGGAATAATCTACAACCCGATACTAAGAGCAAATTAGAAGAAATTGCTCAAATCAAAAAATATGAAAAAGGCGAAATTGTTTTTTCTGAAACAGATCCCTTTAAAGGATTTGTTGTAATTAGAACTGGAAAGTTTAAAATTTATAATCTAAATCCAAATGGGAAAGAAGCAATTCTTCGAGTGATGAGCGAAGGAGAAATGGCTGGAGGTCCACTCATTTTTTCTGGTGCACCAAACTATCCTGCAACTCTCGAATCTATCGAAAATGGTTCTGTTCATTTTTTTGAGACCAATCAATTCAAACAATTTCTAAAATCCAATCCTGATTATCAAACTCAGTTTACAACTCAGATGATGCAATTTATGCATTACCTCAGAAATAAAACTTCTTCTTTAATGTTGTTGAATTTAAAAGAGCGGCTAATGGAATACTTACACCAGAATGGAGCTGAGCATAATTTTATTCAACTAAAGATTAATAAAAATCAACTTGCCCTTCTGCTAAACGCAACTCCTGAATCTATCAGCCGAACCTTCAAAGCCTTGGAAGAAGAAGACTTAATTGAAACAAAAGGCGAAACCTACAAAATAAAAAAACCTCTTACTTGAT
>DDBL01000178.1 GCA_002333425.1 Leptospiraceae bacterium UBA2033 | reverse complement strand
CGCAAATTCAGAAAATTCTTTTGATTCTATTCGAGAAAAGAAAAATCCAATTTATTAAAATTCACGAGGACATTGTTAATGCACACTTTGACTCTATTCTACAAACCTGTGCGACTTGACAAAGTCGCAGTAGTAAAAGAGAAAGCTCACGCGCAAACTTTTCTGTCTCCTCCGCACTTGCAGAAAGATTCATAATTTTGTTCGTAAAATATTTCGCAACTCCCTTCAAATCAGAAGCCGCAACAGTTCCTACATCTTGGTAAAGTAAAATCCCGTAACTGCCCTTTTTCTGTATTCCCTCTTCTGTTTTTGTATGTTCAAATTCATCACTACCATGGTATTCGACCTGACTGAATATGTCCAAAAGTGTTTCGCGAGTTTTGATATAACCTTCATTCTCCGCTTCACATACTTCTTTGGGGGCTATTTTTAGAACACGAATAAACGAAGAAGCAGGAATGGATTTCCCTTTTTCCAAATCTAACGAACTATCAAATCCATATCGAGCAACAAAAACTGCCGCACCTGTTTTACCTCCCGAAAGAGAATTTTCTATCTGTATAAAATTAATAACCGTGTTTCCAAGACTTTCTTTTTTTAAAGCCGAATTCAAACCTGTTTCAACTAACGCCCTTACTTCTTCTGGAATTTTTTCAATATTCTTAACTAGATTCATACAATTTTCCTTACTTAAAATACCGCACTTTGATAATCCACCTTATTGCCAAGCGAGCCTTACCTATTACAATAAAATTTACCTCAATCTTTTTTGAATACATATTTTCTATTATGCGAAAGCGAATACTGGAGGGAATAATTTGGACGTTTGCATTTAATAGTGTAAAATGGCATCATTTCTCATTTTGTTTACTTAACTCATTGTCAATTTTACTAATTTATTCTTTTTTGAGATTAATCGTTATTATCCTTGTTTGTATTTGCGATTTTCTCCGAATATTAGTATTCCCTTGTGTTCTGTTTTATCCTCATCTTTCTGAATTTCTCTACACTTTTTTGTTCGTTGTCTAAACCCTTACGTAGTACCCGCGCGTAAAGTGATTGTTTACCTTCTCTAAATTCCAAAAAACCTTCAGTCCTACTTTGGGGATCGTAGGAACTAATTTGCCCAACCCAGCTTTTACTAAAATGTCCCACAAACCAAGTAAATCTAACTTCAACAGAAAGACAAACACCCAACAGCGAGATTTCCCAAACAAAAGAGCCAACTCCCCAAGTTCAATCCAATCCGAGTTTCTAGGACGAAAGCTAACTTTTTTTAAATTCAGATTTTCATCCTGAAATTGAGTTTTAATTTTTACAGGTTCAGGTAAAATACCGGTATAGGTGAAAGAGCGAAATCTACGAAGTAAGCTACGAAGATAAAGAGAAACATTTTTATTGTATTTCTCTTTTTTCAGATTAAAGTCAGCGACCAACAACTCGGGAATGAGTAAAGTGGAAACAGAGTCCTCTTCTTCATTGATGTTAAGCCAAACAAATTCATTTTTATTTTGGAATCTAATCATACTATAATAGGTCAAAAAAGATTCACAGTGTGCGCAAAAAATATCACTTTTTTAAAAAAATTTACAGGCTAATCACGATTTTCCCGAAGTGACTTCCCGTTTTTAGGTATTCGATTGCCTGTATAGATTCTTCAAAGGAAAAAACTTTATCAATGATAGGTTTAGTTTTATGAAAATCAAACGCCTTACACATAGCGGCTAATCCGGCTTTGCTACCAACTAGAATTCCTTGAAGTTTGATATTGTTCATGAGAACGGGATGTAGGTTTAGGTCTTTTGCACCGCCTGCAAGAATTCCAATTAGGCTAATTTGACCGAAAGGACGAATGGCTTTGATGGATTGTTCGAGAGTTCCAGCGCCGCCTACTTCGATGATATGATCTGCGCCGGTTCCTGTGATTTCTTTAACTTTCTTTCCCCATTCGATATTTGTTTTGTAATTGATAACAAAATCTGCACCGAGAGACTCTGCTTGTTCTAGTTTTTCATCACTTCCGGAGGTTACTATTACTTTTGCGCCGTGAAACTTGGCGATTTGTAAAGCAAAAATGGAAACTCCACCAGTTCCAAGGACAACAACCGTATCACCAGGAAGGATTCTACCATAAGTCACAAGAGAAGACCAAGAAGTAAGAGCCGCACAAGGCAGAGTTGCCGCCTCTTCGTAGGTCATGTAATCGGGAATTTTAACAAGCGCATAATCAGGATAAACCTTTTGTTCCATTAAAGTTCCATCCAGTGGACCGCCGAGTGTATAACGCGACTGTTCATAACTTGCATCTCCGTCGAGCCACTTAGGGGCAAATTGCAATATAACTCTATCACCAGCTTTAAAATCAGTCACAGACGAACCCACTTCCAATACTTCGCCGGCTCCATCACTGAGTGGCACGAAGGGTAGTTTAAACTTGGGATTGTATTTACCGGTTACTACTAAGTAGTCTCTAAAGTTAAGGGAAGTAGCTTTTATTTTAATTAAGACATCGTTTGAATTTAGGATTTTTGGTTCAGGTCTTTCAATAAGTTTTAAATTTTCTAAACCGAAATTGTTTTGGAGTTCAAATGCTTTCATGCTTTGAAATGTTTTTTAATAGAAAGAATTTGTAAACTAGGAAAATCAAGATTTCATAGTTTGTCATAAACATCTCCTCACTTTAATATTAATTTTGAATTTGGAAAATGTCAATGTAAAAAAGCACAATCAATTGTATGGCTATAAATGGAATCAAAGACAGATAAGAACTAAGGTCCGGTTGACACACAACGAATATAATTAAAAGCATCCTTATTGTTGTTTGATATAGCGACACCAGTACAGTAATTTATGAACCACGCGTTAGAACTGCTAGATGCAGTAGCTGTCCAATACCTACAGTTCGCCGTCGCCGTATTTGGAAAAAGGTTTGTGTTGATTGCAGGAGAACTCGCACAAGAAGAACCATCATCCGACGAAAGAATGGTTTGATTTGTACATTGAATCGTTAATTTTAACTCATTTTTCGTTGGAACTCTCCAGGATCTACCCGCTAGATTTAACGAATTACAATAATCCCACGCTTGGCTAGTTCCTGTTCCATTTAACTGCAAAGTCGTAGAGTCATTACAAGAATTATTCGCTGACGAACAGTACCTAGCTTGTCCTACCGTTCCCGTACAGGTATTGTTCACTGAATCCCAAGTTTGATCTTTACTGCACTTCGCAAAATAGAGAGTATCCGCAGTATAGGTTTGTCCACCAAAAACACCTGCTACTCCGACAAAGCGAACGGTTCCATTTCCCATATCTGTAAATGTTCCCCAAGGATAAGAGGCAGTAGGCAAAGTTGTGGCTACATTATTTATGCAGCTGACTGTGACATTCGTAACATTTGCAGTCAAACTTCCTGAACCGTTAGACACCGAGCAAGTCTGACCGGATGGTTGTGTTAAAATGCTTACAGAATAACTAGAACCACTATTTAAAGCATTGCTAAAAGTAAAATTCCCGTTTGTTGTAAGTGTCAGTGTATCTGTAGAATTGTTTTGTAGAGTGACAGAGCCGACAAGTCCACTCACTGTGCCGCCTATCGTATATTGTGCAACACTTATCGCACCTGTGGTAAACGAAAGAGTAAACGTCGAAGAAAGTCTGTTTCCCGAAAGTGTTTTGATTCCTTCTAGGGCACTTAGGGTGTAAGTAGTATTTGGCGACAAATCGACACTTGGATCAAAGACTACACTCAAATTGTTATTGGTAAACACAAAAGTTCCAGCTATCGCATTTCCTAAACTATCCACTAACGTAATACTATTTCCATTCACACTGGCGGGATCGATTGCTTCTGGAAAGTTGAGACTGATACTGCTTGAGGGGTTTATACCCGTTTGCCCGTTCGTGAGATTAGAGGAAATAGAACTTGTGGTAAAAGTTGGCGGAGGCACAGAGCTAGAAGTTTGGTAAGATACTGTTCTAAATGTAAAAGTAGATTCTTGCTCCAAAGAATTACCCGCCAAGTCTTTGAGTTCTTTATTTACTTTTATGGTGTAAGTAACATTAGCCTCATAATTGGATGAGGAATAGAACACAACCGTATTTGCAATTCGAACAAACGAACCAGAAATTGTTTCGGACAAGGAATTTTGAACTTGAATCGAGTTTTTGGTAATGCTAACTGGGTCTAAAGTCTCAGAGAAAATGAGGATGACTCCTTTTTGTGTAATCGGAATGTCAACTGAACCATCGGATGGAAAAATAGCAGAGACCTTGGGAGGAGTAGAATCTACCCCACCTCCGGTTGTAAAATTGGAAGTAAAGTCAGAGCTCATCGGATTTCCCGCAGAGTCTTGGACTGTCCTCTTTACATTCAGTGTGTAACTAGTGCCTGCGACTAACGTTCTACTGGGCTTGAG
>DDBL01000233.1 GCA_002333425.1 Leptospiraceae bacterium UBA2033 | reverse complement strand
GCACACTTCCCTTCTTCACAAAGGAAAGAAATTCCGATATTCCATTTTTCTTTCGCGCATACAACTGAATATCCGTATTGCTCTTCATTCGGAGTTTCACATCCGATTGCATTCCCTTTACTTGGATATCGAGTTGTGAAGTTGCTGGAATTATTAGCTTTGGCTCACCTGTCAGCACATCGCCCGACTTTATTGGGTTTCCGTCGGCTGTGGCTTTTCCGATTGCGAAGGTTACTACGTAACTGAGCGTTAATTGTTCTTTTGCCGCTGGGGTGGTTTGCGCGCTTGGCTCTGGTTTGATTTTGCCTAGGTCTTTACAGGTTGTAAAGGCGAGGATTAGGGTGATTATGGTTATCGAGACGCAGGTAGAGACTTAGCGCGCTACGTCTCTACCTGCGGTATGTTTTTTTTGTTTCATTGGTTTCTCCTTTATTATTGCATTCAATCACCTGCCACTTCAAAGCCCATTGCAGTTGCGGCGGTGGATAATTGGCTGTCATGCGTTAAAAATGTAATCTCTAACTTTTGATTTTCTTCTTTTAGAACTAAAGCCGATGCTAAATGGATTGCATCTAACGTTCCTATCACGGTCGGAAATGGCTCTGCTGCTTTTTGTTTTACGGTTTGGTTTATTTCAATTACGTGCACTGTTTTATAGAATTCTAAAAAGGTTTTATGCAAGTTTGCATATTCTTCGTCACTTATTTCTTTTTCTAAACGCAGGCGATTTAGGACTCGATTCACTTCTATATAAAGTAGCTCACTTGTATAACATACCTTCCAATTTTGAAACTCGGAATAAACCTTTGAGCTATTCAGTAACCAACGCAAAAAAACGGATGTATCCAGATAAACAATCAAAACCGACTCCCTCTTCTATCCTGCAACAAATATTCTACTGGGTCTAATTTCACTTTGCCTTTGAATGTATTTTTTATCTTCGTCTTTTTTCCGATAGGTAAACGAATGACGAGTCTCACTTTTTCAGAATAAGGAATCAGCTCTGCAACCGGATGCTCCCTATCCATCACCACATAACGAATCCCATTTACTACCTCTTTCAAAGTAGCACTCAAATGGGTTTTTAAATTTGAAATTGATATTGTTTCCATATTTTCTATTCTAGTCATTAGAAGACTATGTCAAGACTAAATTTGTCTAACAAAACGTAGAGACGCACAGCCGTGCGTCTCTACGGCGTTTATTTCCTCTTCACACTCAACACCTGCGACTTCTTATAAATCGTCTTCTTTCCATTTGATTCCGTTACTTCGAGGGTAGTCGGTGTTACCTTCGTATGAACTCCTTCGAGAATGTCTCCGTTTTTTAGAACTACGATGTCGTTGAAGGATTTGGGTAAACTTGTCTCACTATTTTTAGATTCATTGTTTGAACCAATGTAAGCTTCCATTTCAGATTCACTCATTTTTGAAAATTTGAGAAGGTCTGGGTAGGCTAATACTAATAAGTCGTTACGGACTTGTGCTTCGGTATTATATCCAAAAGGGTCTCCGATAATTCGCCATAGAATTTGAATAGGGAATGTCACCAAGTATACAGTAGGGCTGTAAATATTACTTTCTGTATAATTCTCTCGAAAGCCGATTCTGTTAATCGGGGTATTACGGAAATAAATTGCTAAGCTAATAGTTCTTTTACATCCAGTAAAAAATGGGATTATATACAATGTAAAGCCACTGATAAGCATGTTAGACGTGCTCGCGTTAAAAAAGCATTCATCGCTTTTGTATTTAAGACCGAGTTTTCCTTCTGGGTGGATAACAATGGGAATCCGTGAATCAATATCTGGAATTATCAGCAAAGAAGTGGACTCAAAATCCTTAGAGCCCTTTCTAATATCAGATACATTATTTATTTTTATCTTTTCTACTTCGAAATTTTTATACTTTACTTTAGATTCATAATCGGTTGTAGTAAAGCATTTACCGAAAGACATTGAAAGAAGAACGACAAGAAAAATTTTTAAAAAATCAATTTTCATTTAGAATTCTCCTTTTCGATGGTGTCTATAAAATTACGAAGTAACTTTCTAAATGCTTTCAACTGCGCTTCTCTATACGGTGATTCAGTCCCCCAATATAGCGCTGGAAAGGAAATGGCACTTGCACTTCCTTTATATTTAATTATTTTTTTCCCATCTTTTGGCTTCAGAATAAATTCGGCTTCCATTGTAGACCACCGGTATCCGTAGGGAATCCCTAACAATGGAAAGTAAGGCGGAATCATAATCAAAAATGTTGAGCCTAAACCTATATCATTTTTATTATATATAGTACAAAAAATTTCACCATCACGAGTCGAATCTCTTTGATTATAATCAAACGTATTTTTTATAACTATAGAGTAATCATCGAACAAATCAACGCCAAGTCTATAATTTTCGTAACCTCTTATTTCTTTAACTGGCTCCTCCAATAGCTTCTTATCAAATGATTTACAATTAATCATCGAGAGTGTTAATATTGTTAGCCCTAATATAGTTACAAATGGTTTAGTTATGAAGAGTATACGTGACCATTTCCTTTGCTTTTGCTTTTTATTTATTTCTTTACTTTTTTGTTTAGTAAGGATATTCATCATTTACCTCAAACACTCGTTGTTCGTTGTGATTTTTGCTTCCATTGCAACGATTTTTCTGCCGTCAACTCCTGACCAGTCATCATTACATTTCCAAGATTGCCAATCGCCTAAGCCTGAATCTGAACCAGAACGACGGGAATTCACTCTGTAATTGACATTCCAATTTGCAGGGCAACCTTCTAGTTTAGCTCTAATTTTTTCAATGAACGCGCTACAGCCTGAATGACCAGCCCTACCTCCACCATTGGAATACACAACGCCATCAGTGTTAGCAACATATTTTACCTTGCAACCATTCGGTTGATTCTTGAGATTAAAGGAGAACAAATATATCTGTTGAGCATAAGATGTAATTTGGTTATTGTGGCTACCATCATTATCCTCCGATGTTCCGGGGTTTCCGCATCCTTGGTCTTGTAAATTTACACGGTAAGAAATACTTGGAGTTCGGCTTGCAATGTCCGTTCGAATTCTTTCTTCCGATAATTTTGTTTTACAGAATAACACTACCTGACTTGAATCAAAAGTTTCTTCAATTGTATTCGTCGTCTTATCAACTTTAAAAGTCGAGAAGCCTATCTTTCCTTCGAAGGCATCCGTCTTGCTCAAATCAACCCCAAGCATTCCGGAAGAATTATTTTCTTTTTCAAATTTATATTTAATACCTCTCGCATATACAATTGATTTATAAATTACAGGAGGCTCTTTATAATCCGGTTGAAGCAGTGAACCTTGCGTATCAATAATTCTTTGCGTAATTGCATTTCCATCAAGTGTTGAAATTTCTGTCCCAAGCATGGATATAGAAAAATTAATTTTCTTTGAAGTATCATAATTACCTCCAAGCTTTAGATTCATTCCACGGCTATTCAAAGTAGATATGCTTATGCCCGCATTAAAACCTTGCCCTGATTCAGACGTAACGCTTGGGAAAGTTATAGTTCTTCTTGGAACTGAGCCACTACCGGGATTATCAATAAAGTCTATATCTCCATTTAATCTTTTATAACTAATCCGACCCGGCGCAATAACGCTGTTAGGCTGAATCATCTCCATCTTGTTCGTATCGCAAGAAGAAATATCCTGCATTACTTCAAAGAACAGCGGTTGTTGTGGAATATCGGTTGGTGGTGGTTGCGTTGTTGTTCCATTTCCATTTGTTTTATCGCTACCCGTACTACAACTCCCATTGCTAATCAAAACAACTAGCAACATCGAAAAATATTTTACTAACTTCATAGAAATCTCCTTAGATTATGTGGTTTATTTAAAGTATGCGTTATTTGAAAAAGAATAGAAAGAAAGAAGCCTTGCGGATAACTCAGAGTAATCTTTATTTTAGAAAAAGAGGATAATGCTGATATAGTTTTAGTAATGAGGGACTGAAAGTATTTGGGGCATCTCGGTACAAATTTTTTTTCATTCGAAAAAAATTTCACTCGCTTACGCTGATGACCGGACTTTATAATATTGAGTAAATTTTTACTTTCGCCTTGAATAGTGGACTTTTTACTATACGATAAACTAAAAAATCCGGTCACTGAGTGATTTTCGCGTACTACACGAAAGACCTGCCAAAGGCAGACACTATCTATTTTACTGCGAAAATTGTATCGAAGTGCCCGCGACTCCGACTTGCTTTGCTTTGCTTGCTTTGCTTGCTTGCTTGCTTGCTTGCTTGAAAAGAGGAGTTGTCGATTTCATGGGATTGCCTTATGCAATGTGAAAAAAAGTAAAGGATAAGGCAAGAAATTTATAGTGTGAGTAGGAGTTTTTTAATAGGGGTTGACAAATTCATAGATTTCTCTTTTATTCGATGTATGGAAATGTTAATTCGAGTAAAAAATGAACAAAAGGCAATTCACCTTTTTTCTGTATTGAAAGAACTTTCATATGTAGAAATTGAAACCTCTCCTCAAAAGAAAGTTACAAGTAAGAAGAAAGTTGCCTCTGAAAAAGATTTTGAAAATCTATTTGGAATATGGGCTAACAGAGATATTACTCTAAAAGAAATCAGGGAAAAGGCTTGGAAAAGAAAATTTTGATTCTTTGCGATACCGATATAATCATCGAGTTTTTAAAAGGTCGTCAAAACCTCAAGGAAAAGTTCAGTGAAATAGGCTACGAAAATATTCATATTTCAGCGATTACGCTTATGGAATTGTATGTCGGAGCATTCAATAAAAAAGAAATTAAGAACATAATAAAAGCGCTAAGCAAACTAAAAGTAGTTCATCTAAGTGAAAGCATTTCAGTTCGATCCTTAGAACTAATTGAAAAATACACGAAAAGTCATGGATTAGGTTTACCAGATTCAATTATTGCTTCGACTGCTATTGAACATCAAATGGCGTTATTCACTTCTAATACAAAAGATTTTAAATTTATTTCCACTTTAGAACTATACAAATTCAAAAAGATAGATTCGTAATTTCAATTTCTTCTAGCGGATAACAAAGAATCCCACGACTCCGACTTGCTTGCTTGCTTGCTTGCTTGCTTGCTTGCTTGAAAAGAGTAGTCGTCGATTTCATAGGATTGCTTTATGCAATGAGAAAAAGTTAAACGATAAGGCAAGAAATTTATAGTGTGAGTTCTGGAAAAAGAGGCATCTCCTTTTGTAAACGGGATTACGCATAGCAAGCTTAACAAATACGGAGTGTTAGGGGATTTGATTGAAAAGCATTGACAAAAAGATTTAAAAAACTAAGAATGAAAACATGCAAAACGTAGTCTTAGAAATACCTTCTGATATATTGTTTCACGTTCGAATTCCAGAAAGTAAATTAATCCTAGAATTAAAGAAAGAACTAGCGGTTCAATTGTATCGGGATAAACTTTTATCGTTTGCGAATTGCTCACGCATGGCGGAAATGAGTAAAGTAGAATTTCATTTTCTTTTGGGGGAGAAGAAAATCCCACGTCATTACGATGTAGAAGATTTTAACCAAGATTTAGAAACTATCAAGAGTTTAGATTTCATTTGATTATCTCCAACACTACTCCACTCATCAATTTTTCCTCCATAGAAAGATTAGATATTCTTCACAGCCTGTTCGGTGAAATTAAAATTCCTCCAGCGGTTAATACTGAATTGCTCGACAAAATAAAAATTTTTCCTAAGCTGCAATTAGCATTAGAAACTCCCAATATACAAGTTTTAAAACTGAAAGACGAAAGAATATAAGCTTTCTTGAATATAGATTTACATTTGGGGAAATCAGAATCGATTGCTCTAGCACTTGAAAATCAAGCCCAACTTTTACTGTTAGATGAAATCGAAGGAAGACGAATAGCTGAATATCATAAAGTAAAGTTTATTGGAACCGTAGGCTGTTTGACATTAGCCAAACAAAAGAAAATCATTAACGAGGTGAAACCTGTCCTAGATGAAATTATTGAAAAAGGAAATTTTTGGTTAAGTGAAAAATTATACTTAGAAGTTCTCAAGACAAACAAAGAAGAAGTTTAATAATTCGAAGCGACAGCGTTGCTTTTATGAAAGAGTAGTCTTAGATTCCATGGAATTGCCCTATGCAATAAAATCTGGGACTGTGTAAAAACAAAAATTTTGCCACAGAGGCACAAAGACACAGAGAGTTTATTGAATTTTTTTCTAAGATATTAAATAAACTTCCTGCGTATCCGTATAATCTTGCAATAACGTCTAATATATTATTAACCTCTGTGACTCAGTGCCTCTGTGGCATATCTTTTTACACAACCCCAATACTTAGATAAAGTCTGGCACGTCGCATAAAGTCAGGGGATTTAAAAGTAAAATAGTTTAAAAAAATTATCTATATTTTATATGCCCAGGAAAAACGAAATTAATTCCAAAGATCATACCTTGCTCTTTGACCTCTGGCGGGACTGGTCCAAAGTTTTGTCCACGAATAGCGTCCATACAAGCACGGTCTACAATTTCTTGACCTTGTGAAGTGATTTGTTTTACATCTATGACTTGTCCTGCATCGTTTAGCATGAAGCTAACCTTTGTTTCCCCCGGACTAATTCCTTCACGGATAAAAAAACCAGCCATATCACGATAGGCGATATTGCCCCCACCGGGAGCAGCAAAACCTTCTTCGATTTGTTTGATCATATTTTTGAAATACTCATAACCAGCCAATTTTTTTCGAGGAATCGACAAAGAGCTAGAACCATCCCAACGAAATAAAAAATCTTGTTGGAAACGATAGTTGAAAGGTATCTTAGTTTCTTGTCCTGTTGATGGGTTTGAGACAACAGTCTTTTGCGGAGTAACTTTCATCATTGGATCATTTTGATAAATCCCCACTTCATAAATTTCATCTTCTGTTTTTTGAGATTCAGAGCTTTTTTGAGTCATCTGAGGAGCAGAGCTTGGCATTCCGCCATATATGAATTCATAAAAAGGAGAGTTGGTATGAAATCCTTCTTTCTCCGTAAGCCCACCAGATCCAGCAGAATCTTCATTAGAGAGAGCTTTGATTTCGTCTTTAATTGTTTTATTGGTAAACTCTTGCTCTAGAAGAACTTCATAAACTTTTTGATTTTCTCCACCTTTTTTAATATCAACAATATTGCTATCAGATCCTAATAATCTCCATAACATATTCTTGGTAAACAAATGAGCAATCGTGAAAGATATCATAAAAAAAACAAGGCTCGCCGAGAGAAGCAAACGCCTGTCATCCGCATCTAAAGAATTTAGATCAAAAGAAAAGATTTCTTTGTTCATCTTTTACCTTCATTTCTAGACCCATATGTTTATATGCCAACTCACTTGCCATTCGTCCTGCGGGGGTACGCAGTATTAGCCCAATGCGAACCATATACGATTCATAAGAATCTTCAATCGTTCTTTCTTCTTCTCCGACTATCACCGCAATTGCTTTTAAGCCTACTGGTCCACCTTTGTATCTCTCGATCATACAAGTTAGGATTTGTCTATCCATATTATCTAATCCTAAATGGTCTATACCCAATTTCTGCAAAGACGATTTACAAATAGAAAGATTAATTCTGCCATTGTTTTGCACTTCAGCAAAGTCTCGAATTCGTTTTAGTAAGTGATTAGCAATTCTAGGAGTTTTACGACTACGTTTTCCAATTTCTAATGCTGCATCTGGGTCAATTTGTATGTTTAGAATTTTTGCAGAGCGAATAACAATTTGCCCCATCTCTTCATCCGAATAATAATCCAAACGAAACTGAATACCAAATCTATTTTTTAAAGGTTCGCTNNGCAGTAATTCCTTCTCCAACAACTAAGTCGATTTTATAATCTTCCATTGCAGGATAGAGAATCTCTTCTAAATTTCGATTGAGACTATGAATTTCATCAATGAATAAAATATCTTTTTCATTTAACATAGTCAAGAAACGAGCTAAATCTGCGCCCTTAGAAATAACCTGTGCAGATGTAACTGTCAGATTAGAACCAATTTCCTTTGCAACAATTCCGGCTAATGTTGTTTTGCCTAACCCGGGCGGTCCTGAAAGCAGAACATGATCTAGAGCTGCGTCTCTTCTCTTTGCAGCTTCAATAAATATGCGAAGGTTTTCCAGAAGTTCTCTTTGACCAATAAAGTCTGTAAGAGTATCAGGACGTAAAGTCAAATCGTCCGTACTTTTATCTTCTGGATTTAAAATTCTATCGTTTAACAAAGAATATCCGTAAACTAGTAAGGTCTCTCTGCAGTTGTAACAGTAACTTTTAGAGGAGAGCCTTTTCTAATTAGCCTTACATCTATTTTTTTTCCCACTCGAGTTCCAAGAACTGCTTCGATAACGTCTTCTCTTGTTTCAACGTCTTTTTCTCCAACGCGAACAATCACATCCATTATCTTAATTCCAGCTTGATCTGCGGGTGAATCCTTCTTAACCTCTCTCACTACAGCTCCTTTAGAATCAGAAAGTTTCAACTCTTTCATATCTTCTTCCATAATTGGTTCTAAACCAACTCCAAGCCAAGCATGTTTTACTTTGCCATTGTTTTTTAATTCTTCAAAAACACGTTTTGCATCGTTAATTGGAATTGTAAGTCCAATTCCAATCGAACCACCACTAGGAGAAACAATCATGCGGTTAATCCCGATTACCTCACCATGAATATTTAGAAGCGGTCCTCCGCTATTTCCATGATTGATTGCTGCATCTGTTTGAATATAACCAAGCCCAGAGGAATCAATTCCACCACGAGCAATTGCACTTACAACTCCAACAGTAAAGGAATGTTCCAATCCATGTGGAGCACCAATTGCAATCGCCCAATTACCCACTTTGACTTTAGATGAGTCACCTAATGATACAGGTTTTAAATCAACAGCAGATGCTTTGATTTTAAGAAGTGCAAGATCAATAGTTTTGTCTGAGCCAATTAATTTTGCTTCGTAAGTTTTTTTATTTTTGAGTTTAACAGTGAGTTTGTCCATATCACTAACAACGTGCTCATTTGTAAGAATGTATCCGTCATCATTTAGTATAATTCCAGAACCAAGTCCTCGCTGTTTTTGTTTGAGTTCTTGTCCACCTTGCCTTGGAGCATTTCCACCAAAAAAATGATCGAATAGAGGATCATTAGTTAATGGATGGTTTTTAATTTTTACAGTTTTTTCTGTAGAAATGGATACTACACTTTGAGATACAGTATCGAATACATCTTGAAATGCATTTTCTAATGCGACTGCTTGCGCCTTAGCAGGAGTATCCTTAACAGGAGTATTTGTCTCCGCCTGTAAATACATTGGTCCCGTATCCTTTTTTCCATAAAAAACGATAGGTGATAGAACAGTGCCTATGAGTATACATACAGCCATTAATACATAAATTTTTGTTTTGTTTCGCACTATTGTTCCTCCTTATATTAAAGAATTAGATTTCACTAGCTCATTTATTACTCTTTAGACTTAGGAGAGACTGTCAAGAGAATTAGGATATTAGTAAAGCATGGTTATCGTATAATCCCAAGCCTTAGGACCTGGTTTTTCGATTGTATCCACCAGAGGAATTTTGTAATAAAGCGAACCAAGACTTATATCTCCTTTGCTCGATCTACATTCAGAGGTCAATGGAAAGTTAACTTTAAACGAAATGAAACCTTCTCCTAGGAGCCTAGTAGATTCAGAAATAATTTTCTTTTCGCCCGCAGTAGAAGTTTGATCAATTGGTTTCATTACAGATTTAAATTCTCTTTTAATACTAATACTATTCGCAGATCTTTTTTTCACAAAAAGAGAACCTAATAAAACTCCGTCCAAAGAAGCCAAGTCATTGAATTCAATTTTATAACTCACTCTTGCTTTTTTTTGAAAGAGTGGGTTTATTTCTTTTTCATTTTTTTCTAAATACTTTAAGGAGTGATCTTTAATTTTTAAGTTTTTTGAAAATAGTCCTTTATTAATGCGATTATTAATATCCTGTTCATGAATCGGTAAAAACTTAATTACAGAATTATCCGATTTGTGATTTAAAGGAACTGTATAACTAATTTCAACAAAGCCGGAAAATCCTTTCTTAAAATTGATGGTCTCCTCATACTCAAAACAAGCACTCAGAGATAGAATGAATAGTAAAACAACAACTCGCGAAAGTCCTGATTTGCCACAGAGGCACAGAGACACAGAGATAAGAATTTTTTTCAAAATGCTCTCGTAATGAGAATTTAAGTAACAATTCAATATAAACTTATTAAACCCCTTATACTCTCCTTTCTCCGTGCCTCTGTGCCTCTGTGGCAAACTTATAATAGAACTTTTAGAGAGATTTAACATATTATTATCCAACATATTCAATTTTTGCTAAAAAAAGTTTCAGTGTAAATTTTGAACTCAGACGATAATTTATTTAGATAAATTGTGTGTCTGATTTTGGGGCTGATAAAAAATATCTACTTACGAAAGTAAATAGATAGACTCCTGCATTTTTTTATTCAGCCCTTATTTTTTTCTAATCTAGAATATAATCCTTTAACTTTTTAGATCTAGTCGGGTGACGAAGCCTTCTAAGTGCCTTCGCTTCAATCTGACGAATACGCTCTCTTGTTACTTTAAATTGATATCCAACTTCTTCCAAAGTTTGCGCATAACCATCATCTAACCCAAATCGCATACGAATGACTTTTTGCTCACGCGCAGGAAGTGTATGTAGAACCTGACGTATCTGTTCTGCGAGAATACTTCCAGCCGCAGAATTAAGTGGTGACTCTACTTCCTTGTCTTCAATAAAATCTCCGAGTTCAGAATCTTCTTCGGAACCAACTGGAATTTCAAGAGATATTGGCTCGCGTCCAACGTTCTTAACTGATTTAACTTTTTGAACAGGCCAGCC
>DDBL01000088.1 GCA_002333425.1 Leptospiraceae bacterium UBA2033 | reverse complement strand
TCTTTTCAAGAAATGGTATAATTTCTCTTAGGATTGTTTCCATTGGGGAGAGAATCATTCTAGATGCGTTTCCTGATTTTCCGTTTTTCTTGGCTCGAAAAATTGAATTTTTATCTTTTTATTTTGGTTCGTATCTTTTTATGCGATTTGTAAAAAGTCTTTTCCCTGATGGATTTTGGAAACCTCTGTATTATGTATTGAGTATTGTTCCACTTGTTTCTAGTTTTCTCACTATACTTTTTCCAATGAAAGTTTATCTTTCAGCAAGAACAATCGTTCAGTTAGTGTCTTTACTCCTGATACTTCAGCTTATTTATGTTTTGGTTCTTTCTATCAAACGAAAACTGATGGGGGCTAGACTTTTTTTATTTGGGTTTATCATTTTTTCGAGCTCTGTCATAAATGATATTTTAAAAGCACAAGGAATTTTGCAAACTCCATTTGCCGCTAGTTACGGATTACTCGCATTTACCTTCTTTCAGGCAATTGTTTTATCACGTCGATTTGCTTTTGGTATGGACTCTGCAGAAAAACTTTCAGAAGATTTGGATAAAAAGTCCCAAAGTCTAGAAGAGACTACCGTTGAGTTAAAACATTTTACTGAAAATCTCGAAGTCAAAGTGCAAGAAAGAACGCAGGAATTAGAACTAGCAAATAAAGAAATTGATAAACTAAACAAGATCATGAAAAAAATTAACTCCGTTTCTGATCTCACCGACATTTTAACTTTTATCATGTTTCATTTGGAAAAAGATTATAAATACAATGAGTTTTGGATGTTATTAAAAGAGGAAGAATCAGATGAACTTTATACTTATGCATTTGTTTCACCATTTACAACTCCCGAAAAAATAAATATTCTCAAGCAGATAAAAATTCCATTAACAGAAAACTCTCTGATTTTAGAGGCTTACAATCATAAAAAAGTAAATCAAGTATTTTTGGAGAAAGATAATTTATCTGAGTTCGAGAAAAACTTAAAAGAAATTCATAATTTTTCTTACTATTTAAGTTTACCAATGGTTGTATATGAAGCTGTCACTGGAATACTTTTTATTCACAGCAGAAATATTTCGTCGGTTTCCAAAGTGCAAATAGAAAAACTGCAAAACTTTACCAATCAAATTGCCGGAGCTATCTCTAATTCCAGACTTTTTAAACAAGCCCAACTCGCAAGAGAGGAAGCAGAAAAAGCGAGAAACGAAACAGAGGGGCTAAATGAACTTATGCGCAATATTAATTCAGTTTCGAGTTTGGTTGACATCATGTCCTTTATTATGTATTACTTGGAGACGGAATATAATTTTAGTGATTTCTATTTGCTTATAAATGAAGAAAGTGAAAAAAAACTGATTCCATTTTCTTTTACATCTACTAGGCATAAGGATGAAATTAGGGAATATTTTCTGAGTAAAGAAATATCACACAGCGATTTACAAGGTGTATGCAGAGAAATATTCGAAACAAAAAGAGCAATTTATGTAGAAAAGGAAGATATTTCTGATGCTGATTTGATTTCTAAAAATTGGACTTTAAAAGGAGATTTTGATTATCTATTTTTACTCCCACTTGTGATTTATGATGAATTAATTGGGATACTACTTGTACATTCTCCCAAAAAGGAAATGTTTTTGACAAAAGAACTTCGCTTAAAATTAGAAAGATTTTCTGATTTAATTGCAGGCTCTGTTTTTAACGCACGACTATTAAAAAAAGTAGAAGTAGCCAAAGAAGAGGCAGAGACAGAGCGTAATAAGTCAGAGAAGTTACTTTTAAATATCCTCCCAAAAGATGTTGCAAAGGAACTTAAAGATAAAGGTTTTGCTGAACCGGTACTTTTTGAAAGTGTGAGCGTTATGTTTACTGATTTCAAAGGATTTACCACTATTGCTGAGACGTTAAGTCCACAGGAATTAATCAAAGACTTAGATGCCTGTTTTGTTCAGTTTGATAAAATTACAGAAAGATACAACTTAGAAAAACTAAAGACGATAGGCGATAGCTATATGTGTGCAGGAGGAATTCCTAGACGTAATCAAACTCATGCGGTAGATTGTGTGCTAGCTGCATTGGAAATCCAAGGATTTATGAATATGATGAAAAGTTTAAAAGAGGAAATGGGATTTCCGTATTGGGAGCTAAGACTTGGCATTCACAGTGGGTCACTTGTTGCAGGTGTGATTGGAGAGAGGAAATTTGCCTATGATGTTTGGGGAGATACAGTAAACACAGCAAGTCGGATGGAGTCAAGTGGGACACCAGGGCTGATAAATATTAGTGGTTCAACTTATGAGTTGGTAAAAGATTTTTTTACATGTGAATTTCGAGGTAAGGTGAATGCGAAAAACAAAGGTGAGGTAGATATGTATTATGTGCATGGATTAAAACCACAATATTCCAAAGATGGGGACGATAAAGTGCCCAATGGAAAATTTTGGGAGTTGTATGGAAATGTGCTTTAACGTAAAAAGAAAATAGTATTTTTTTATACGCTGGGAGTTGACTGAGATCTGAGCCTGTTATTTGATAAATTGAAAATAATATCGATTTCAATTCGCTTACAGAGAAGCAATGGTTTCATATTCGCGTTATTCGCTTCGAAAGTGAAGGACCTGTTTTTGTTACTATTGCGCATGAAAATATTACTGAAAAGAAAAATGCAGAAAACAATTTAAAAAAACTCAACCAAACATTAGAAATTAAAGTAAATGAGCGAACAGCAGAACTTGCCAAAGCCAATGAAAATATGATTTCCGAAATGAACGAGCGCATAAGAGCATACGAAATGTTTCATTTGTTAGTCGAATCAGTGCCCAATTCGATTGTGTTAATTGATTCAAAAGGAATTATAAAATTTGCCAATGTTCAAACAGAAAGGTATTTTGGTTATCATATTAACGATCTGCTTGGAAAACAAATAGAATATTAGATATTACTGAGCGTAAGCAAGCAGAGAAGTCCTTAAAACAGGCACGATTCGAAGCCGAGGAAGCCAACAAAAGAAAAAGCGAATTTCTGGCAAATATGAGTCATGAAATTCGCACACCTCTTAATGCAATCGTAGGTTTCTCAACTATACTACAAGAAAAGACTGAAGGTAATAAACTATTTACTGAATACTTAGGTAACATTGTTCAGAGCAGCAAAGTATTGTTAAACCTTATAAATGATATTTTAGACCTTTCTATGGTAGAAGCAGGTCGTATGGTTGTTAGTCATAATCCTGTAAATATGAAAAGTCTCATAGATGAAATTTTATCTGTGTTCGCAATTAAAGCTTCTGAAAAGGGAATAAGACTAGAACCATTATCCATTGAAACGAAAATTGAATTACTTCAAAAGTATTTACCAACCGTTCACAGATTTCAAGAGAATATAAATTTTGATAACTTAATAGCCTTCGAAAAAGATTTGGAAAAGTTTTCAATAAAGCATGATATTGCAAAACTAAAAGAGTATTGCTCTGAGTTAAGAGATTGCATTGAGACATTCAACACAGAAAATATTTATACTGTCTTGAATGAAATAGAAATCTTCATTAAAAAGGAAGAAAAATGGAAACTTTGAGAAAACCTCTTATTCTTATCGTAGATGATACACCAAAAAATATTCAGGTATTAGGCAAAACCCTGCACGATATTGGATACAATGTCTCCTTTGCCACTTCTGGCAAACAAGGATTAGACTCTCGAAAAAAAGAAATACCCGATTTAATTTTACTCGATATTCAAATGCCAGAGATGGATGGGTTTGAAGTTTGTAAAATTCTAAAAGTAAAACCTGAGACAAAAGATATTCCTGTCATATTTCTAACTGCTCTTACAGATTCAGACAAGATAGTGCAAGGATTTGAAATCGGAGCTGTGGATTATATTACTAAGCCGTTTCACACTGCAGAGTTAACGATAATCATTAATACTTCTTCTAAATCAGCCGCGTCACTCCTTGAAAATTTATTGGAATGGGCAAGATCACAAACAGGTGAAATTAGTATTAAGCCAAAAAACATTTCTATAAATAACTTATTTTCTAAAACAATTCAAATTGTAAGCGCAATGGCAATAAAGAAAAATATCACAATCGAAATGCAACAAATGAATGACGAAATAGTCTACGCTGATAAATTATTAGTTAATACAATTTTAAGAAATTTATTAACCAATGCAATCAAGTTTACATATTCCGGAGGAAAAGTAGTATTATCCACTGAAAAGAAAAAAGAATTTCTCGAAATATCAGTTTCTGATACAGGAGTTGGAATTGAACCGGGGAATATAGATAAAATTTTTAAAATAGATTCAAAATTTAGTAATCTAGGAACAGAAAAAGAAAAAGGAACAGGACTTGGACTCATTTTGTGTAAAGAATTTGTAGAAAAACAAGGTGGAACAATTTGGGTAGAAAGTAAATTGGAAAAAGGAAGTAAGTTTACTTTCCGTTTGCCGCTTGGAAAAAACGATACATTTTATGGAGAAAAATTATGAAGAATAGACTGATTGCTGTTGATGATGATCCGGCGATTTTAGAATTGATTGAGATTGCGTTAGAAGATACGAATTTTGAAATAATATCTGCTACAAATGGAAAAGAGGCACTGGATTTATATTTAAAAGATCCCAGTTTAGTTATACTTTCGGATCTTAAAATGCCTGAAATCGATGGTAAAGAACTCATGCAGAAAGTATTTGAATCAGGATACAAACCTGTTTTCATTATGCTTACATCAGAAACTGATGTTAACAATGTAATCGAACTTTTTAAACTGGGAATTCATGATTATATTATTGAACCATTCAATGATTTAGAATATCTCGTTACCTTTATGATTCATATCCTACACTAGATTCTGGATTAGGGCTTTGTTATGTAGAAAAAATTATTCGAAATCACAAAGGAAGTATTCGAGCTTTAAACATTAAAAACTATCTTGAAAATAGTGGTCGATCCCTTGTTAATTTTTGTATCGAAATTCCATTTTCGAGTTAATGGATATAAGTTATTATCCTCACTTTAGATACCCTTCGCCAAAATAAATTACACATTTGTAAATCGAAAATGCTGCACTTGCTTTGAAGCAAGAGGGATACAAATAATGTAAGTCATTTCTTTAGATAAATTTCAAAAGACAGTGAGTAAATATTCAGGAGATAGGTATAATAAAAGTTTTTCTTCATTAGAGCATTTGAAGCTTATGGTCTATTTTTAATTAGCCGGACGAACATCTTTAAAAGATGTAACGAATTTTTAGAAAACAAGGCGGAACGATTTGTGAAGAAAGTGAATTCAAAAAAGGAAGTAAGTTTACTTTCACTTTGCCGCTAGGAAGATGAGAAGCGGCTAATCAAAAGTTTGTGATTGATTTCATTACGATCACTTTTCGTTCTTGCTTTTACTTCGAGATTAAGCGCTTATCGTATTTTAATTTCTTAAATACATAATATAATTTGAAATACTTAAATTTGATCTTACCCTGAAACGAATAATCGTTATTATCCGCAAAATACTTCGTGCTTTAAATTTCTAATCTTGTTTTATAGAAACATTACTTTTTAAATATTACTCTAGAATTTCATACTAGGAACGCTCTTGCGATTACTTCAAACGGTAAAAAAATTTAAA
>DDBL01000009.1:16422-90260 GCA_002333425.1 Leptospiraceae bacterium UBA2033 | reverse complement strand
CTGTGTCTCTCTCACTGCCGGCGCCAGTGGTGAGAATAAAACTAGTGTTTCACACTCGTTTTTTAAGATGACGAACGGGTTAGAAATAAAATTAATAGAAAAAAAGTAAGCAGTGTGACCGTCGAAGCTTTGGTGTCTTGTACCCGCTGGTGAGAATGGTTCTGTAAGTTATGTTACTTTATTTTGGTGCTCTATTAGTCATTACGGCGAAATAGTTTGCCCGCTTTATAGCTTTTCAAATTGTAAAACTTACAGGCTTATGTATTGAGGTAGATCGACAATGTCAAAAACAAAGATTAAGACTATTAACAATTATGCGGCAGGAATAGATATTGGGTCGGAGAAAATATTTGTAGCAGTAGAAGGGCAGCCTGTAAAAAATTTTCATACCTACACATCGGGGATAATTGAAGCTACTAATTTTCTAAAAGAACATAAGATTAAAACTGTTGCAATGGAAGCAACAGGTGTCTATTGGATACCAATTTATGAAATTTTGGAAAAAGAAGGTTTTGAAGTCTATGTGGTTAATGCCTACCATGTAAAAAATGTTCCAGGACGTAAATCAGATGTATTAGATTGTCAATGGATACAAGAACTGCATAGTTGCGGATTATTAAACTCATCCTTCATTCCTGATAATCGAATTCGAGAATTAAGAAGTTATGTTCGATTGAGGGATAATCATATCGAAAGAGGAGCATCTCATATACAGCATATGCAAAAGGCTTTTGATTTAATGAACATAAAGCTTCATACAGTAATAAGCGACATTGTAGGAACTTCTGGAATGAGGATAATACATAGTATACTTAATGGAGAACGAGATCCTGTAAAGTTAGCTGATTTATGTGGCAAACAAATATTAGACCATAAGAGAGATGCCGTAATAAAATCTTTAAATGGAAACTACAGACAAGAACATTTATTTTTATTGAAGCAAGGATTAGAATGTTGGGAATTTTATCAGAGTAAAATAAAAGAGTGTGATACGGAAATCGAAAAATTATTAAATGAATTAACCAAAGATAAGGACAAACATGATTCTGTAAACCCTCCTAAAAAAATAAAGAGCCACAATAAACCTGAAATAGAGGATTTGCATGGTAAGTTGCTGATGTTAACTAATGGAGTGGATATTAGTGTATTACCCGGACTAAGTGATCTAAGTTTTATGCAATTAATTTCAGAATTAGGAATCAATATGGATAGATGGAAAAGTTCAAAACATTTTGTATCATGGTTAAATTTAGCTCCGAATATTAGTTCTTCTGGAAAATCAAAGAAGAAGAAAAAGAAGAAAGGATTTAATTATGCAGGTCAAATATTTAGAGAAGCCGCTCTACGCGGAGGAAATAGTAAGTTTTTATCAATAAGCAGTTTTTACAAAAGGATTAGAGCTAGAAGTGGAGATAAAGTCGCAAATGTCGCAACAGCAAGAAAGATCGCAATATTATTTTACAACTTATTAAAGCATGGACTTAATTATGTAGAAGAAGGAATCGAGAAAGCTGAAAAGAAATTCCGAGAACGCTCAATCAAAAGCATGGAGAAACGAGCATTGGATATGGGATTAAAGGTCAGCTTTCAAACGATTAGGTAGCTGGTTCGTTTATAGTTTATCGAACCATGGCAAACCATACTGAGTAGTTACGTATTTTTTGAATTTAGAGAAATGAAATTTTTAAAATACTTAAATCATCTGTTAATTTGCCGTTTGCTTTTATTTCTTTAACAATATTATCTAAGTTGCCTTGCGTTTTTTTTACTATACGGGGAAATAATTTTTCATCCTGATTTATTTCTCTTGTTTGATCGGTAGAGGAGTTTAATTGAATGTCATCTTTTCCATCTGATCCAATGAATAACATATCTCCTTCAACCAATGAAAAATAATCTACTGAATCAAAGTTTTTTTGAATTCCGAGTGTACCGATTTTTCTATAAAGGTGTATATCAGTGATAAAACTAGCATTCTCATCTCTATAGAGGATTGCCTGAGGATGTTCCGTATTTACATAGTATAGACCGCCAGTTTTTTCTTCTATGAGTCCAATGAAAGCAGAGGCTAACATCGATCCATCGAAGGATTCAAAAATTCGATGGATTTCGGTTAGAAAATTTAATAACCAATCTTGTGGATTTAGTTTGTTATCCTTACCATTGACTTGTATATTCGTTATAATTGATTTACAAATAGCTCCAAGTACTAACGCTCCACATGCTCCTTGCATAGATTTTCCCATTGCATCGCCATTTATAAAAAGTATAAACTTATTATCATTCAAATATATTTCATCTGCTATTAAAATATCACCACCAATTTCCATACTATGACCTTTAAATGTAAAACTTTTCTTTTGTTTCATATAGAACTCAATTTTAAAACGATTACTTTTTACAAGATTCCCAGTAAAAGGTTCCATTAGTCTTGCGGTTAACGCATAGTCTGCGTCTTGTTGTAATTTTAATCGTTTAGTTTCATCAAGTGAATTACTCAGATCAACATTTTTCTCATTTAATTGAAAGTAAATTTGATAGATTACACTATTTGCAGTAAAACAAGCAATGATCAAAAGTAATAATGATAGTATGGCAGAAAATAAAGTAATCTCACTATGAGTTTCATTTACAATATTAATGAAAGGAAGAAAATTAAATTTCACAGCAATAACAATTCCTAGATAAGATACACAACTAAAAATCGTTGTGAATAATCCTCTGTTTCTAATTAAATCAACAGAACTCATGCAGGCTAATAGTATATAACCTAACGTAACTGGCGAATAGGAAACTCCTGTAATATATACGCAAAGAGTTAAAAAATACACATCTATAGATGCAGGTATATACCATAAATTAGGTTTAGTTTTATAAACTTTAAATTTACTTTCTATAAACCAAAACCAAAGACTTGAAAGCACTAATTGAAGTAAGGCTGAATAAAGCAGGATAGAAAAGTTATGAGTAAAATAAATGATAAGAAAAATTACAGCACATGCTATACGAGCTAGATTTGTGGGTCTTGCTGCTCGTATTTCCTTTAAATCTAGCTCATCCATATATAGGATAATTATTTTATACTTCTAAAACTCAGTTGGAATAATTTTATCTACATCAATGTCAAATTTTTTCAGTAAAGAATTTTTCGCAACTTCATAACGCAAAATATTAATGTTGAAGTTTATCTTTGATTGTACTTCTTGTAATTGATTTTGAACTAGAGTGTCTAACGCATTTTTAACAGCAACAGCAGTAAATCTTCCTTGTCTAAAACTGCCAAGTAACCCATTATAGTAACTCTCTGATTCTTTTCTCGTTTTAATTGCATTTTGTAAAATTTTATGCCCGATGATAACTGCATCTACACGAGCACGTAACTCATCTGCAATTTCTTTTTTCAAATCTTCTTCCATAATGGAAACTTGACGTTGTAAAATTGCTGAATCTCTAAGCTCTGCCTTCACACCAGTATCTCCAATTGGATAAGTGAGTCTTGCATTAGCATTTAGATTGTGGTATTTAAAAGAAGGAATTCCATTGGCAGTATTTGTAAAATTATCTTGCGGGGAAATCAATGTTTGCCCCTGATACGAATAAGAGCCACTTACTTTTAAAGAAGGAAGAGCATTATCTTTTGCATTTTTCATAGACAATTCTGCAATTTCTTTTCTGAGTTTCATACTTTTCCAATCACCGCGATTTTGGTAAGCATATTCTAAGTCTTTTTCGAAATTGAGCCCTGCTGGAATTTCTGTTTCTAAATCTGTGATACTTCCTATTTCTGAATCAGATGTGAGGTTGAGGTTACGAATAAGTTTGCGCTTATTTTCGTCTCGTTCTAATTTTGCTCTTTCTAGCTGATTTTCAGTTTGTGTATAAAGAGCATTCCATTGATTGATTTCAAAATTTTCTGCAAGACCTAATCCTGTTTTTTGTTTTGTAAGATCGCGAATATTTTTAGTATTTTTTAAAAGTTGTTCAAAAGTTACAGCAGAAGAATCGGATACGGAATAATTCCAATAATCCACGAGTGCACCAACGATTGTGTTAGAAAGTCTGAGAGATAGTTCTTCTTTTGTAATTTCAGATTGATTTTTTAGAATTTGTTGGTTATTTCTATCCTGTAAACCAAACGTATTCTTCAGTAAGTCTTGGGAAATTGTCGCTGTGATTGCACCAGTGTAGAGAGGAGGAATTCCCAGAGCACTAAAACCAGCAGGTGTAGTAAAACGATTTTCGAAAGCGTTATTATCAAACCGTTGTGTACTTGCATCAATTTTAAAATAAGTTCCAGTATTAAATATTTTTTCAACACCTAAGTTGTATTTGTTTGTTTGAGTTTTTGTTCCAGAAAAAATATTTGCTTGGTTGTAGGGAAGTTTACCTTCTACTATTTCGGCACCACCCACAAGTCTCCAAGAATATTTCGACTCTGATTTTAAAAAGCCTGAATCATATTTAATTAATTCATATTTTGCATTTCTAATAGTCGGATTAAATTCGACAGATCTTTGTACTGTCTCTTTCAATGTTAATTTTAAAACTTTTTTAGGTTTCTCATCCCCCGAGACTGGTTTACCGTTATCTTCCGCTAATTTCTTGGTTTCTTCTGCAATAGTTGTTTCTGCATAACTACCAGTAACCGCTAAAAGTCCAATACTCAAAAATAAAATTCTAAAATTCATAACTCTCCTCTAGAAATTTTTTTGCCACAGAGGCACGGAGTCACAGAGGATTTAAAAATATTAGATTCTTTCAATATATTCCCATAAATTAAAATCTATAGTTTTTAATTTACAGTTTATTGAGATACCCATATTTCTCTCTGTGTCTTTGTGCCTCTGTGGCAAAAAAATTATTTTCCTAATACTTTTTTCATGGTTGCGCCCATGTCGGCTGGGGATACACAAACATGAATGCCTGCGTTTTTCATTGCATCCATTTTTGATTGAGCAGTTCCCATTCCACCACTGATAATTGCACCAGCATGACCCATACGTTTACCAGGAGGTGCAGTTTGTCCCGCAATAAAACCAACTACCGGCTTCTTGATGTTAGCCTTAACATAAGCTGCTGCTTCTTCTTCTGCAGTTCCACCGATTTCTCCAATCATGATGATTCCGTCTGTATCAGGATCCGCATTTAACAGTGCTAATGCGTCGATATGACTTGTTCCAATGATTGGATCTCCACCGATTCCGATACAAGTAGATTGACCCAGCCCCGCGTTCGATAATTGACCAACTGCTTCATAAGTCAAAGTTCCTGATTTGGAGACAACACCGATTCGCCCCTCTTTGTGAATGAAGCCGGGCATAATACCGATTTTGCACTTACCTGGGCTTATAACTCCAGGGCAGTTTGGACCAACTAGGCGAGTCTTGGAACCTTTTAGGACGTTATACACTCTAGTCATATCATGAACAGGAATTCCTTCTGTGATACAAATGACGAGTGGGATTTCTGCAAAAATTCCTTCTAAAATTGCGTCAGCCGCAAAAGCAGGAGGAACAAAAATTACACTCACATTTGCCCCTTCGTTTTTCATTGCGTCCTTTAGAGTATTAAAAACAGGAACGCCATGTTCGCTTTTGGTTCCGCCTTTTCCGGGGGTAACACCCGCTACCACTTTAGATCCAAACGGAGTGTTGTATTCGATCATTTGAGATGTGTGAAAAGAGCCTTCTTTTCCAGTGATCCCTTGTACTACGATTTTAGTATTTTTATCTATTAAAACTGACATTTTTATTTCCTTAATATTTTATAGTTGGTAAACGTGCATTGTAGAGAACTATGTAAAAACAAAAATTCTGCCACAGAGGCACAAAGACACAGAGAGTCTATGGATATTTTTTCAAAGTGATTGTATAAACATTTGGAATATTTATATAATCTTTTGCTAATATTCAAAAAATTTTTAAACTCTGTGACTCTGTGTCTTTGTGGCATATCTTCTTACACAAACCCTTACTTACCCAGTAGTTTAGGGATTTTTTCGGCGGCATCTAAAAGTTCATCTGCGACTACTATTGTTAAACCGCTATCAGATAAAATCTTTTTGCCTTCTTCTGCGTTTGTGCCTTTTAAACGAACCATGAGGGGCACACTGATATTAACCGCTTTAGCAGCTTCTACAATACCTTGTGCAACACGGTCACATCTGACAATCCCACCGAAGATATTTACGAAGATCGCTTTTACATTAGGATCTCCTAATATGATTTTAAATCCATTAGTAACAGTTACTACATTCGCTCCACCACCCACATCTAGGAAGTTAGCAGGCTCAGCCCCTGCAAGTTTGATAATGTCCATAGTCGCCATCGCGAGTCCCGCACCATTTACCATACAACCAATGTTTCCATCTAGCTTCACATAATTGAGATTAAACTCAGCGGCTTGTAATTCTAAAGGATCTTCTTCTGTTTTGTCATGGAAAGTCAAATTGTCAGCATGACGAAATCCTGCATTGTCATCGAAAGTCATTTTACAATCGCCTGCGATGATTTGGTTTTGTTTGGTGAGGATAAGTGGGTTTATCTCCAAGAGGGAACAATCTTCTTTCATGTATGCATCATAAAGAGCGATGAAAAAAGGAACTGCTGATTTGATTGCATCACCCGATAATCCGAGGCTAAACGCTATTTCGCGCGCTTGGTTAGGTTGTAGACCTACACCGGTATCAATTGCAATTTTGATAATTTTTTCAGGATGTTTTTCTGCTACTTCTTCAATGTCCATTCCACCTTCGCGGGATGCCATAACAATGGTTTTTTTGGCAGAACGATCTAAGAGTAGGCTGATATAAAATTCTTTATCTATATCAATTCCTTGTTCCAAGTAGACTTTGAGAACTTTTTTTCCTTCTGGTCCTGTTTGGTGGGTAATGAGTTGCATACCTAAGATCTTATCTATCGCAGCTAACGCATCATCTTTTGTCTTGGTAACTTTTACACCGCCACCTTTGCCTCTTCCACCTGCGTGGATTTGGGCTTTGACAACTACAACGGGAGAAAGTTTGGAAACTTCTTCAAAAGCTTTTGGTCCGTCTTCTTTTTTGTCGATTACAACACCGAATGGTACGCTGACTTTGTGTCTGCGTAATACTTCTTTTGCCTGGTATTCGTGAATTTTCATAATACATTCCTGATTTAAGATAAAAGAGCGCAATTTCGCGCCTAGAATAATACTCTTTTAGGTATGAGGATATTGTCAGCTAAAAAAAGCTATCTTGCATCCTTGTATTTTTGATAATTTTATGGTCTTAGTCGCAAAAAATTTATCTGTATGAATCATTCCCTGAATAGTTATGGATATATAATTATGAATTATCGCAAAGTATTTAAGAAATTTAAAGAGTCACGAGTTGGGATGCTTACAAACCAGAGTGCATTTTCGAATGGGAAATACCACTTTGAAATCATAAAGGAAAATTTAGACTTAAAAGTAATTTTTATTCCCGAACACGGGTTATTTGCCGAACTGCAAGATCAAGTATCAGGTAGTAATCTCAAGTATGATTTTGGAAATGTAAAAATGGAAAATCTATACGGTGACGAAGAAAATTCGTTGTTTGTAAAAGAAGAAACATTAAAGGAACTAGACTTAGTTATATTTGATATTAGAGATGTTGGTGCAAGATACTATACATTTTTGACAAGTTGTTATTATATCCTATCCAGTATCGCAAAATACAATTCTACCGCAACTTCCCATTCCATAGAAATTTTAGTGATTGATTCACCAAATCCTGCAGGTAAAAATATAGAAGGCTCTCCTTTGCAAAAAAAGTATTCTTCCTTTGTAGGTGTGGAAACTGTTTTACATCGTCATGGACTCTCAATTGCTGAAATGATGCAATATTACAATGATGAATTTAAACTAAATGTAAAAATCCATACAATTCCGATTGGAAATTTTTATGGAAAAAAGGATGAAACATTCCTTTGGATTCCACCTTCTCCGAATATTCCTGCGGCTACTACTTGTTATGTGTATTCTGGTCAATGTCTTTTAGAAGGTACCAACCTTTCTGAGGGCAGGGGAACAACTAGACCATTTGAAACTTTTGGTGCACCTTATATTTTAATGCAAGATGAAAAATTAATTAGGAGATTAAAAGAATTTCAATCTGATACATTTATTTTACGTCCGTTAATTTTTATGCCCACATTTCATAAACATAGTGGAAAACTGTGTGGGGGTTTTCAAATTCTTTTAACAAAAAAAAATAAATTTCATAGTCTGCTGTTTACTCTTCATTTGCTTCGCACCTTACGCGAATTTTATCCAAATGAGTTTCAGTTTCTTAAAGGAGTTTATGAATTTCGTTCTGATAAAAGCGCAATAGAGTTATTAGCCGGAGATGATAAAATTTTAGATTTTTTAAATGGAGATTCTAATTATTTAGAACTAAAAGAATACTTCACAGAAGAAGAATTATCCTGGAGAAAAAAGTTTGGGAAACATGATAAATAGGAAAATGTTTACAGAACAAAAACAAATTTTATTAGTAGATGATGATGAAGTATTTGCATCTATACAAATCCAAGGACTACAATCTGAAGGGTACAGTGTTCAACATGTAACAACAGGAGAAACTGCAATCGAATTTTGTAAGACTAATTTTGATTCAGTAGATCTGATTTTAATGGATATGGATCTTGGGACTGGTTTTGACGGGGCAAATGCAGCCATAGAAATATTGAAGTTTATGCAGATCCCGATTATATTTCTATCATCTCATGTAGAAAAAGTTATGGTAGAAAAAGTCGAAAAAATTGCTTCTTATGGGTATGTGCTGAAAAATTCAGGAATAACAGTATTAGCCGCTTCGATACGTATGGCATTTAAACTACATGAGGCTAATAGTGAATTGTCCAAAGAAAAGGAACATCTAAAATCAATTTTACTCACTGCTATGGATGGTTTTTGGTTAGTGGATACACAAGGCAAATTAATCGAAGTTAATGATATATATAGCAAAATGAGTGGTTATACATTACCGGAGTTGTTGGGATTACATATTTCTGATTTAGAAGATGTTGAAACGAAAGAAGAAATTGCAGTTCATATGAAAAAAATTATCGAACAAGGCAAAGATCGTTTTGAAAGTCGTCATCGTCGCAAAGATGGAAGTATTTTTGATGTTGAGCTAAGTGTGCAATATCGTTCTTTTGATGGTGGAAGTTTTGTAGTTTTTATTCAAGATATTTCTAAGAGAAAAAAAGAAGAAGAGATTGTTTTAGAAAATGAACTCAAACTTAAAACTATTTTAGAAAACATATTAGATGCGGTACTAATCATAAATCGTAGGGGAATAATCCAGTTAGCCAATAAATCAACTGAAACAATTTTTGGTTACACTGCAAGTGAGTTGATTGGAAAAAATATTAATATGCTTATGCCAAATCCTTATAAAGATGAGCATGATAGTTATTTACTTAACTATTTAGAAACTGGCAAAAAAAAAATCATTGGAATTGGTCGGGAAATTGTTGGAATAAGAAAAAATGAAGAAATTTTTCCTATAGAACTTGCTATCTCCGAGTGGAAATTTAAAAATGAGATATTTTTTACAGGGACGGTGAAAGATATTTCCTACAAAAAAACTGTAGAAGAACAACTCAAACAATCTCAGAAATTGGAAGCCCTTGGACAAATTGCGGGTGGAATCGCTCATGATTTTAATAACATACTCGCTATTTTAATGGGAAATTTAGAACTAATACAGAGAAAAATTCCTTCTGATAATCCTTCTATGTTAAAAAAAATTGAGTCATCTCTAAATGCAGTAGAAAGGGGATCTCAGCTCACAAAAAAACTATTAGCATTTGCCAGAAAACAAGTATTCTCTCCAGAAATTTATGATTTGAATTTCATCATTCAAGATATGTATGAAATGATTGAAAGAGTTCTTGGTAAACAGATAAAAGTAGATCTAAAAATTTCAGAATTACCATTGCCTATATTAATTGATAAAAATGAACTTGAAAACGTAATTCTCAATTTAGCTATTAATGCGAGAGATGCTATGAATGATGTAGGAATCTTAACAATCAGAACAAGACAAGTTCAAAATCCAAAATTAGCAAATGAAGAGATTCATAATTCAGATAATGTATTTGCCGAACTTTCTATCATTGATACAGGTTGCGGCATACCACCACATTTAATGCAAAAAATATTTGAACCTTTTTTTACAACTAAACCAAAAGGAAAAGGTACAGGACTAGGTTTATCTCTTACTTATGGATTTATCAAACAATCAAATGCGCATATTCATGTTTATTCGGAAGAAAGTAAGGGAACTTGTTTTAAACTTTATTTTTTAATTAAGGATAATCAAAATTATCCGAAAGTAGAATCAACAAAAATAATAGAAAAAAAAGATAGTCTGTCTCAAGACAAAGTAGTGTTAGTTGTAGATGATGAACCTTCTATGTTAAATATTGCAAGTTCATTACTTTCAGATTTAGGATTCCAAGTGATCACAGCGTCTAACGCTTTAGATGGGAAAAATATTTTAAAAAAAACTTCTGTTAACTTAGTAATCTCCGATATAATTATGCCAGGTGAAATGAATGGAATTACTTTTGCTAGTTACATCAAAGAAAATTTTCCAACGGTAAAAATAATTCTAACCTCTGGATTTCCGGGACACCTTCACAAAGATGAGGATGAGGAACTTAAAAAATACACATTTATAGAAAAACCGTATAAAACTAAAGATTTAGAAGAAATAGTATGGAAGGAATTAAATAATTGAGATGCGAGTGAAGGGACTTGAACCCCCACACCTTTCGGCACCAGAACCTAAATCTGGCGTGTCTGCCAATTTCACCACACTCGCTTGGAAACTATAATTTCCTGTTTGACTTTTGTGTCAAACAGGAAATAACTAAATCAATGAATATAGATAAGTCTGAATCAAAAAATACACATGTCTTCCTTGTAGAAGATGATCCTATCATTTGTATGCACCTCGAGTTTATGCTAAAAGCACAAGGTTACGTAGTAGTAGGAAAGGCTACAAATGGCTTATATGCGATTGAAGATATTCGAAATTCAAATCCAGATATAATTTTGATGGACGTATCCCTAGAAGGGGAAATGGACGGAATTGAAACTGCATTGATCATTAAACAGAAGTTTAATATCCCACTTGTTTTTATTACCTCTTTTTTTGATGAAGCAACCATAGCTCGAGCAAAGATTGCAACTCCGTTTGGATATTTGATAAAACCTGTTTCTGCAAAAGATTTATACGTAGCGATAGACATCTCCCTTTACAACCATTCTATCGAAAAAAAACTAAAAGAAAGTGAGGAGTGGTTTCATACAAGTTTACAAAGTATAAATGATGGAATTATTACCGTTGATACAGATTCAAAAATAAAATTTATGAACACACCTGCTGAAAAAATTTTAGGAATTTCTAGTTCAGCAGTTGGTCAATTTCTTTCCACAGTATACAGTCCTATTCGAGAAAAAAAAACATCGTCTGGTTTGGAGTCTAACATTTTGTCTATTTTAGATGAAGGGGAAATTATCTATTTGTTGTATCCTGATGGCTCTAAAATTTTTTTAGAGGAAACCATTCGACCCATTCAAGACAATAAGAAAGAAAAGTTTTTAGGCAAAATTATTGTATTCAAGGATATTACAAAAAAGTTAGCTCTAGAACAAAAATTTTTAACCCGACTTAGGTATGAAATCGGAATTAGTAATTTTTCAAAAGTACTACTTTCTCCTTTTACAAGTATAAAAAGTCTAAACAATTCATTTAGAGAATTGTTATCATTTTTAGATATGTCTCGCGTTACTTATTATGGTTTTTCGGAAATAGGAAATGAAAATTATTTTTCTATATTAGAAGAAGTTAAGGTAAATGATGATTTGCCTTCATGCAACAAACCAAAAGAGGATTTTGAAAAGTATATTAAAAGTACTATAAATATACTGGAATCAAATACAGTTTTGTTTGGAAATTGTAATAACAGTAGATTTTTTCAAGAGACCATGTCAGATAGAGCAATCAAATCCTATATTATCATTCCAATCTTTTATCAACATTTGTTAAATGGATTTGCTCTATTTGAAGACTTAAATCAACTTAGAGATTGGCCTGAGGAAGATTTACAGATTTTTAGAATTATCGGGGATTTACTTTCCACTTTTACAGAAAGAACAAAAAATGAGAATCTAATCAAAAATCACAGGGATTATTTAGAAAAATTAGTAGAAGAAAAAACGAGTGAATTAAGAAATGCAGTCCAACTTGCTCAAGCTGCCAATATAGCCAAAAGTGAATTTTTGGCAAATATGAGTCATGAGCTTAGAACTCCATTGAATTCAATCATTGGTTTTTCAAATCTAATCAAATTACCAGATGATCTAAAAAAAGAACAAGAACATTTAGGATATATTTATTCATCAGGAACTCATTTATTAAAATTAGTTAATGATATTTTAGATATATCCAAAATGGAATCAGGAAAAATGGCAGTGGTAAAATCTAAATTTGATTTGTATGAAGTTTTATTAAATTCTATCCTAATAATGAAACCACAAGCTACCAAAAAAAGTATGCGAATTGTACAACCTGAACGATTAGAAATCATTTACAATGGAGACGAAAAGAGGATGAGGCAAGTCTTCATTAACCTCATTTCTAATGCAATAAAGTTTACAGACGAAAGCGGGTTAATCGAAATAAGCCTGAATTTAATAGGTAATTTTATTGAAATTTCAATCAAGGATACTGGTGTTGGAATAAGTTTAGAACATCAGAAATTTATTTTTGATAAGTTTTACCAAGTTGGGCAAGTGATGTATTCGGAAAAAGAAGGAACTGGTTTGGGATTATCAATTTCAAAATACATTGTAGAAAGTCACGGTGGAATCATTTTTCTAGAAAGTGAACCAGGAAAAGGATCTACGTTTACTGTTCGTTTGCCTTCACAAATCCAAAGTCTCTGAAATATTTCCCTCTTCTTTAGAAGTAATATCAGTTGTAACTTGTCCCAAATAACAAAACTTACAACCGTATATATGAACCGGTTTTCTGCCATTTGGACCGAAGCTGTCTTCCATATAAGCGTATAAAAATTCTGTTTTTTTAAGTCCAGTTCCACATACAGGACAAATGCGAGGGCGTTGTAAATTTTTATCCCAATTTTTGCCGTATACTTTTCTTGGATCTGCTCCTTTAAAGTCATCTTCTCTTTTTTCTCTTTCTGATTTTTCTTGATCGAGTCTCTTATCTTCCGAAGAGTAAAAAAACATCAGAACAATTCCAACTACAATTAATGTAAATAATATACTAAAAAAACTTAACATACTTTAAATACTCAAATAAGAATTGATTTTATTTGCCATCGTTTCTGGAACTTTAAAGCCCCCGTCTTGCACACGTTCAATGTATTTTTTAAATGAATAAGAATGTTGCGATGAATGAATGAGTCCAAGAAAACAATCCGCTAATGAACTTTCGATTACGTCGCATAATTCTCTATCCTCATCGAGACGTTCTTCATATTGATGAAGTAATTTACGATTGATACCGCGACANNTGACCAAAATTTACAGAGCCCATGAGATCAAATGCGATAGTGTCACCGGAAGACTCAATTAATTCTACAAATCTTTTGAAGTCATTAATTCTATTTCTAGAAACTGTTGTTTCATGACCTCTAAAGAATTTTTTTAGTCCATTAAATTCTTTTATAATTGGATGATTTTGGAATCGTTTAATGCCCATTATCTTCTCACAAACTCTTCTTCCGTTACAGGTGAGTTTTCATTTATGTAGTCTAATTTCAAAATTTTTTCTGTTGTATCCACTTGCATTAAGTGATTTTTTTTACCATCAACTAATCTGTATAAACCTACAGAATTTACTAATTTATTTTCAAAAGAAATTTCTGCAAAAAAACCGCCATGCTGAAATCCATAAACAGAATCAACCGCACCAAAGTTGGATGGATTTAAAAAAACCGTTTTGCCTCTTTTCAAAATTCCTTGATCTTCATGTACATGACCTGAAACTACAAGACTTGGTCTTTTTTCTGCATCATCTAAATATCTTCTAATTCCTTGTGAACCGATATTTCCAAATCCTGGAATTTTATCTAAAAAACCATAGGCAGGATTATGAATCATGGCAACGTCGGGTAGTTCTTCTTTAAAAAAATCTTCTGGCTCACTGTAGGATTGACCATATTTATTGTATTCGTGAAATTTTACTGCTAACTTTTGTGGAATTCCAGAAGTGGAAATAGGAGCCCCACCATAACCGGAAAATTTTAATCCGCCATATTCCATTGACTTTCTGTGAATATCCAATTCATAAAGAGCAGTGTACTGCAAATCTATATCATAATTTCCAGGAAGTAAAATACATGGAGAGCCTGCGTAAGATTTAATCACTCTATCAATGATTTGGTATTTTTCTTTCATGGTCTTTGCAGCTTGGTTAAAAAGTTCTCGATACCTAACGCAGGATTGTTGTACGGCTTCAGAATATTTACTTGAGAAGCGGATAACGCGCGTTGCATAGTCATACGGAGTAATGTCTTCTCCTGCGTTTTTGGCAAGAATTTCTAATTCTTCTTGGTATGTACAAAATTCAATAATTCTATCATCACTAAAAAAAGCTTTATAAATAATATCACCAGAAAGCATATACAAATCAGGAGATGTTTGTTGAAATACTTCTTTCATTCCTCGTAAGCCGTCATGAATATCTGTGAGGTATATAATCTTCATCTTAAATTCCATACTCACTTATGATCGGATCTAAATCGGATCGAATTGGTTCCACTGTCACAATATCAATTCCAAACATATCCATAAGAGATTTTACCAAAATACTAGAACGTACAAAAAAAAGTATTTTGTGATTATGCGCGATAAACTTTTTAATTTCTATATTGTGGTGATTGTTAATTTTATTTAGGAAATAATCAAGATTTACCCGTATTTCATTATTTAATCTAGTTAAACTTAAAAAATTAGGAAATAATTTTACAATGGTTTGTATGATATATCGTTTATGAAAAAAATCAAATTGAGAAATAAAACGAACAAAATCAAATTTCCTTGGACGACTATCCCAAATTTTAAAATCTGAAATTTGGAAACGAACATGATTGTGTTTTACCCAGATGGGAGTCAGTTCTACAATATAATTTACACTTTCTATCTTTAAGAATTTTGCTAGCGGGTAATAACGTGTAATGAAATTCCCTTCTAAATACACTTTTCCTTTATGGGAGTCTATTGTAAAAGTGTCTAACTTTTCTGTCTCTTCTACAACTTGGATATAGAGTAACTCATTTACATAACGTAAATTCAAACTTACTTTATAATCATCCTTAATATCCTCGGCTGCATTTAAAAGCATATCAATGGATTTATCAGGCTGAAATAAATCCCAAATCGGAGTAGTTATGATCTGTTCGGTGGTTTTAAGCACTCGCCCCAATTGTCTACTTGCTTTACGTACAAAAAATTCAATCATATTGTATTTTCACTATTTCCAATTTAGACATGAAATCAATCGTAAAATTACTTTCTAAACGAAAAAGGCAGGATCTCTTTTTCTTGACACTAAGTAGTAAATTTAGATAGTTATAGCGGAAAAAACAAATTGGCAAGAGGTCAAATGAGAAAATTAGTATTTTTTATTTTATTATCCGTATTTTTTTGTCCTGTTCTTTATTCCCAAGAGAGCGAAGAAACAACTAAAAAAATTGAGAAAAAATGGGGTTGGGAAGAGGGCGAGAAAAAACCAGTAATTAAAAAAGAGGTTACGATTGATAATCCGATTCCTCTATTTTTAACTCAGTTTCAGCCACAAAAACAAGAATTTTCAATTAATCCAACAATGGAAAATATAATCCAAGGAAAATTTGGAACAAAAATCACAATTCCTGCCAATTCAATTTCTCTTCCTACAAGTTATAAAAGAGGAGATATTCTGACTTTAGAATTGATTGAGGTATATAATGATTTAGATTTTATCACTGCTGGAATAGATTTGTATTACTTTAACCCAAACCCAAATATATTTGAATCTGCTGGAATGTTTAAGCTTACAGCGTCTTATTATGATAAGCCGCTATACTTAAAACGAGGTGTTAAACTAAAAGTAGAAATCCCTAGCCTTATCTATTCTAACAGAAAAATGAAAATGTACAAACTAGATGAAAGAGAAGGTTGGATTGAAAAAGGAAGTTTGTCCGCTGTAGAAGAAGTTTCTGATACCACGGGAGAAAATTCCCGTTCTAATTTAGTCTTTAGAGCTATGGATGATTTTAAATGGTGGAATGCGGATTATCCAAATCCAGATACTACTTGTTTAGAGGGAAAAGTAATTCCACTGGAGGTAAATCCACCAAACACGATTACGTCAGTAGGAATTGACTACAAAAATGCATCTACTAGTTACTTGGAAAACAATAAATTTCAAATCAATGCAATTAAAGGCAAAAGAATTAAACTGATTGTCATGGATACAAAAGGAAATATTGGTTTATCTCCAGAATTAGATACAGGAACTCTAACAGCATTTGTAAAACCAGGGGATAAAGTCAAATGCACTGATATTGGTACAATTGAGATTAAAAAAATTCCAAGAGAGATCCTAAGAGATAGAGCAAAAATGTTACAACACTTAGGTCTTTATGACATCATAACACCTTAACTTTTTTATAACTACTAATAAGAATATCTGCCACCGAGGCACAGAGTCGCAGAGAAATTCCAAGAGATTCAATTACACAGAGTATAGCCACGTTTATTAATCTAAGCTTTTTGTTTGTTATTACAACACAAAAATTGAATTCAAATTTTGAATCAACTCTCTTTACAAAAACTAACACAACTCCAAAATCTCTGTGTCTCAGTGTCTCTGTGGCAAACCGCACTTAATAGTGACACTTTTTTATTTAAAATGTGAATAGAGACTAGAGAATTTTTTACTCAAAAAATAAGCACAAAATCCACCAGGAAGTTTACCGCCAGCATCTTCTGGAATAGAAAGTTCTTTGGAAAAATAGGAACCTTCTGATTTGATGTAAGATTGTAAAATTCGAGTGAGGGTAAGAGGTGTAAACCCCGTCGAGTGACAAGAGAGAATTACAAACTCTGGTTTATTCTCACAAAGTTTCATCATCTCTTCAATTAAAGGAATTAAATCATTTTCTATTTTCCAAATTTCTCCTTTTGCACCACGTCCATAAGTTGGTGGGTCTAGAATAAATCCTTTGTAAGGGTGATTTCGTTTTACCTCTCGTTTTAGAAATTTCAAAACATCATCTTCAATCCAACGTACTTTTTTATCTGCAAGACCAGAAAGATTCGCATTTTCTCTTGCCCATGCTATCATTCCTTTAGAAGAATCTACATGGCACACCGGATAATTCCCATTTAACGCTGCTAGAGTAGACATACCAGAATACGCAAACAAATTTAGGACTTCAAAGTTATTTTGTATATCTCCCATTTTTTGAATTAAGTTCCAGTTTTCACTTTGTTCGGGGAAAATCCCAATATGCCCAAAGGGAGTAAGTTTGATTTTTGCAGAAAGATTTCCTAATTCGATGGTAAAACTTTCGGGAATTTTGCGAAAGAATTTCCATTGTCCACTTCCAGTATCATTTTTAATATAATGCGCGTCTGGTTTTTCCCATAGTTTTGGATTGGTTTTTTTATAAGGAGAACCTAATGCGGGTCGGATTAATTTGAATCCACCTATGATTTCTAGTTTTTCATAATCCCCAGAGTCAATTAATTTGTATGTGCTACTCATGCTGTCATTTTTTGAACTTCGTTTAGACCTGCAATCTTAAAAAGATGGTTTGCCACAGAGACACGGAGGCACAGAGTTTTTTTGAATAAACTTTGTTTATTCGAATGCAAGCATTAAAAGAGTGATTGGAGATAATCCGATAGATAGGAAATAAAATTACCAATTCGCATTTCGAAAACATCAATTTTCCTCCGTGTCTCTGCGCCTCTGTGGCAATAAATTCTTTTTTCTTCTTTTCAATTTTTGTATTTCTAAAATCTTCGATTCATGAATCTGCATGATCTTACTAACAATGTAAACAAATCTGTCACACTTTCTGGCTGGGTACACGCTAAAAGAGGCAATAACAAAATCCAATTTTTACAAATTCGAAACTCTGGAAAAATTATCCAAGTAGTTTGTGAAAAAGAAAAACTAGGGGAAGCTGAATTTGAAAAAATCAAATCGTTAGCACAAGAAGTTTCTCTTGAAGTAAAAGGGACGTTAGTTGTCTCTGAAAAATCAGAGTTAGGCTATGAAATCATTTTGGATTCCTATATAGTAATAGGGGATTCGCATGATTATCCGATAACTCCCAAAGAACATGGACCTGATTTTTTACACAACAATCGCCATCTCTGGCTTAGATCTAAAAGACAACTTTCGATTTTACAAATTAGAAACGAACTTTCCTTTCAAATTCGAAAGTATTTTCATGAAAACCATTATGTGTTAATTGATACTCCCATTCTTACAGGCTCTGTTGGAGAAAGTGCGGGAACGTTATTCGAAACAGAATACTTCGATGAAGGCAAAGCATACTTAGCCCAAACAGGTCAACTGTATTTGGAAACAGCGATTTTTGCTCATACACAAGTGTATTGTTTTGGTCCAACCTTTCGAGCAGAGAAAAGTAAAACCAGAAGACATTTGACCGAATTTTGGATGTTAGAAGCAGAAACTGCCAACTATCACAACAAGGAAAACATAGACTTACAAGAAGACTTTATTCGTAAAATTGTAACGGCTACTATCGATTCGTCGCTAAATCATTTAAAAATTCTAGAGCGTGATCCAGAAAAAATCTTGGGATATGTAACTAAACCTTTTAAACGAATTTTATACAACGAAGCGATTGAAATTTTACAATCAAAAGGTGAGGCAATAGAATGGGGAGAAGATATTAATGCTGAAAGAGAAAATATTTTAACCACTCATTTTGATGGACCTGTGTTTGTAATGAATTATCCTAGGTCTATTAAAGCATTTTACATGAAACAAAATCCAGAAGATGAAAGAACTGTGCTTTGTGCTGATTTGATTGCACCAGAGGGAGTGGGGGAGATCATTGGAGGATCAGAGCGTGAGGAAAACTACGATAAGATTGTAGAGCGGCTAAAAGAGGAAAACCTCCCAGTGGATAGTTACTCTTGGTATTTGGATTTACGAAAATATGGCTCTGTTCCTCACGCTGGTTTTGGTCTTGGATTAGAGAGACTCGTCGCTTGGATTTGTGGATTGCCACATGTTCGCGAATGTATTCCATTTCCACGTCTTATGGGAAGGCTTTATCCTTAAAAGTACATTGATTAGCGCGAACTCGCTTTAATAAAAATTAAAAGATTACCACGGATGAACAGGCGAAGGCTTAGGTCGCGAAAACTTGGAGCGAAGGGGGGAGAGCACGGATAAAAAAGATTAAGTATTATTGCCACCCTTCGTTTGTTCATGATTGATTAATTTTATCATATCTTTCTTCAAGTAGCACAATGATAAAAAAGCCCCATACCGGTATAAGGTAGTTCGCACCTTCTCATGCTCTAAAATGTTTATACATAGTTATTTAAAGCAAAATAAAAAAAACTATAAAACTATTTTAGAAATCTACCGAATCTTTAAGGGACATAGGGGGATTTTTAGATGATTCAATCGACAAAACAATCTGCAAATAATTTAGAGAGAGAAACCTGGGAAAGCTTTGAGGTTGGATCGTACGAGGACGTGATAACTATCGCATTACAAAATCCTTCGAACACACTGTTAAACCATTTAGGAATTTTAGCGAAGTATGAAATGGGCTTTAGAAATGAAATGGACTTTGTTGGACTTTCCAGTAGCGGATTATCCGTTTTTACTCCGCTTGTTAACGCCTATCATGCTTATTATAATGGAAATAAATCTTTGTCTTTACAGAAGTGTAAGGAATACCTTGAAAAAAATAATCCACCTCTTTGCCTAATCATTGTTAACTTCGCTGTGAAGGTTACTTATGAATCGGAAAGTTTTGAAGACTGCCTGAAAGTTATGGATTTATCGTTAAAACGTCATGGAAATCCAAATGAATTTATAAAAGAGCGTATAGAATGTTATTTTGAACTAAAGAAGTACAATGAATTGATTCAATATTTTAAATCAGTATATAAACTTCTTGATACAAATTATGATATCTACCTAAAAGCTGGACTTTCGCTAAATGCACTTGGAAAATACAAGGAAGCACAACTTTTATTTGGTAAAATCCCAGGCAAACGAGAATTACCCTCCTTTGAAGAAAAAAGAAATGAATTTAAACCAGTGATAAATAAAATTTCTGAATTTGAGAAAAAAGAAATTTTATCAGATGCAGAATTGAAAGATTTAGGTTTTGCTTACCTGTTTAACGCTGAATATGCAAAGGCTGAAGAAGTATTTAAGAAAGTTGCTTTCGCAATAAAATAATTACTTTACATTTCTTTAAATTCTTTCTTGTATCTTTTGAAGAAAGAATTTTTATTGCCTCTTTTGTTGGAATTGTTACTAACGTTTTATTTTTTCCTATAACGTTAGTCGCTACAACAAAGTATGGATTTTCACCAACTCTAGGATGTTTCATAGCTTTAACAGGATCATTCAGATAAATCACAAAACCGTTGTCTATGGCAAAGTTTTTATTCACAACATTTGTGGAATAAATTTCTAGACCTTTGTCTGTTATAATTTTGGGAAACAAAGAAGGATTCACATCTAAATGCCTAGCATCTATAATCAAACCTGAATAAGCTTCAGAGACAGCAATCGGTGGAAACTCTGGAAAATTCTCAGAGTCATATTCCACATCTAAGTAATTTAAAAGTCCTCTAACTCCAATTAATTTAGTTAGCGACTCCACATAAACTTCATCTTGAATATATTTTACTTTGATCTCACTTGATTCATTTAGAAAAAATTCATTGAACCTTTCTCTAAATTTTTCATCTACATTTACTCTTTCTAAAATAGTAAAATTTTCGTTTAATCGAATCGATTCGATTGATCTAATGAAATGGATTTTTATTTTTTCTTTTGCTTTCAGAAGACTTTTATTTCTAGCTTCAGAAATATTATACGCAGTGTTTTCTTTCCCATATTCAGAATCATTTACATCGATAATTACACGAGGTAATTTTTCGGAAACATCCAGCGAAATTTGTAATTTTGTCCAATTGACAACCGTACCAAAAAAATCCTTTATAAGTAACTGGGATTTTTCATTTGCAAATCCATTCCAATTTAAAAATATTATTAAGATAACTATAAGTATACGTTTCATTGTAGTAAGATTCGGCTATTTTCGACTTTGATTCAATCATTATTTATTTTGAAACTACTCAGCATAAGTTATTGCCACAGAGGCACAGAGAGAATCAAAGAGAGTCATTNNTTAATTCGACGAATAGTAATAAAAATAGCGCAATCCCATTATTCTCTGCGTCTCTGTGCCTCTGTAGCAAACCACACTGAGTAGTTACTTTATTTCTATAATTTATATGCCATTTCTTAATCTTAAAACACATACTAAGTTTGGTTCAAAATATATGATTATGAACTAAAACTGCGTTTAATTTAACTTAATTCGCTTTATCGTAAGGTCGGCGTAACTGAGATTCCCGACAGAAAGTTTCGGGGGTGACAAAGAGTAATCTTCGGTTAGATCAAACTCACATTGTTTAAACAAAATCCAAAATATCATTGCTAAGTTTTTAAAACAATAGTTTCTGTATTTATGATATTTAGAGTGAAAAATCTAATTTTTCTTTTAGTAATGGTATTTCTAATGACTGAAGGTTTATCGGCTTGGGATTTACAGTTTGCCGAGAAACCTCAATTTGTTACTTATAAATTTCCAGAAGACAGACTTCCAAGACATCCATTTACAAGATTTCCTCATAGTGGAGTTATGATTAGCTCTCACTGTGTTTATAGCTCTAACAAGGTTAGAAAAGGAAGAGAATGTAAAGCGTGGAAACCTTATGAATATGTGAACAGTGGAAAGTTAGTCGCCATGATTAGAGAAAAAGGTTTTTTTAGTGAAGGAGATTCTCCCTACCAAATCGCCTTACTGGTTTGTAAGGAATCTGGTGGTTTAGTCGAAACAGAGGCTAACGAGTATAATCCCTTTGGACGTGAAACCGAGTTAGAAGACTTCTGTTCCTTCAAAGATGGAAGTATGACTTCCTTTAATTTTATCTTGCTTTACATTTCCAAAAAAAGTCCAAACATACGAACCGAAATGGAAAAAGTAAAACAAGATAGAAAAAAAATGTTACTTGAAAACTCTAATAAATAAACATTCCTAAACTCCCAAAGCTTCTTTTTCTATTCTTTCTTTGATTTTCATTGCAACTTTATTGTCTGGCTCTAATAAAAAAACTTTTTTCACAAGTTTCATTGAACGCGCATAATTCTTAGTATACGCATACATATCCGCGAGATGAATGAGATTACGCACATTATGCGGCTCTCTGAGTTTAATTCTTTCAGCAAGTTCAATTGCTTCTTCAAACTCATGGTTCATTTTGAGGCAAAAAGAAGCTTTAAACATAAGGTTAGAATCAAGTTCGTTTTTTTCTAAAAATTCTTTACAAACCAAGGCGGCTTCTTTGTAAGAACGTTCTTTCATATAAGCTTTAATTAAGTATTTAGCAACCTCTGCACGATTTTTGTTTTCCTCGTAGGACTTTTTCAAAATAGAAATAGCTTCTTTTACTTTGTGTTTGCTTACTAAATTTCGCGCATTACGTAGAGTAACCTCTACTTTTTCGATTTCGTCTAGGTTAATTTCATCTCCATAATCAGGATAACTAATTGACAACAAAGAAAAATCATCCATCAGCTCGAATTGGTTTGTAATTAAATTAAATATCGTATTCAAATCACCCTTAGCCTCTTCGACTCGTTTTAAAAACAGGCTCTCATCTTCATTGATAACTCTTGTATCTTTTTGAACGTCACGCGATAGGACAAGGTCATCTTTTCCATCTGATCCAATAATTAAAAAATCTCCAGGCATCATTTGAAACGTAGAAATAAAAAGTTCATTTTCTAGTCCACTAGTTCCAAGTTTACGAAAGTTCATATCGTGCTCAATAAAATCAGCAACACCGTCCCGATAAAGAATTACCCACGGGTGCTCTGCATTGATAAAATACACAAGCCCTGATCTTTCATCCACAAGCCCAAATACGAGAGAAATTAACATAGAACCATCAAAACTCTCAAATATTTTGTGCATTTCTTTAAATGCTGACTTAATCCAAACCTCTGGTGGAACTTCCGAATGAGCAGAATAAGAAACAGTTCTTTGAATAATAGATTGAAACACTGCGCCTAATACGAGTACTCCACCTGCTCCCTGCATAGATTTTCCCATTGCGTCTGCATTCAAGAATGTAATGTAATCGCGACCTTTTAGTTTTATTTGGTGGGTAATACATATATCCCCCCCGATGTCATGAGAAATAGTTCTAAACTTAAACTCTTTTTTTTGTTTGATAAAAAAATCTACTTTGACTTTAGAGCCTACGACTTTATTTACACCAAGAGGTTTTAACAAAAGTGTAGTTAAAAAATAATCCCCGTCTTGTTGGGTTTTTAATTTTTCTACCTGATTTAACGTTAGTTGCAATTCCTTTGTTCGTTCTTCGACTTTTTCTTCTAAATGCTCAGCATAGTCTTCGAGTTTATTTTTTGATTCTTTAATAGACCGCACCATCGTGTTAAAAGAATTTGATAGAAATCCAATTTCATCTTGCACTTTCACAGGAATTGTTATATCTAAATTTCCCTTTTTTACTTTTCGCAAACCTTCTAGAAGTGCATTGAGTGGATTAATTAGAGTACCCGATAGAAATATAGGAGTTCCAACAACCACCAAAATAAGTGCAAAAATTAGAATATAAAGAACTTTTAACCCAACAACATGAATGAATTTTCTATAATCCAAATAGGAATAACCAAGTTCATAAACTTTATTTTTTTCAAAGTCGATATAGTGAAAGATTACATAATGATTTTTCTGATCTAGACTTTTTCGGTATTTTCGGTTCGTGCTTTCTTGGATTGGAAGTAAAAAGTTTAAAACTTCCGTTTTTAAGGCTAATCCTTCTTTGTCGCTAGAATCAATATGTTTTTGAATTCCTTCTTTAAAAGGTAAAAAATCTCCTTTTTCTTTGTTTAAAAATTCTTGGAGTTCTTGTTTGAATTTATCATCCGACATTTGCTGAACTTTGTTATAACGGTAAAATAAAAACCGATCCTTGGACTCTAGAAATTGGTTTACACTAATCCCTGCTTTGTCTGGATCAAATTCCATATTGTCTAAATGTGCGTTGATTAACCCAGCGTAACTGGAAATGTATTCACTATCTTTAATTTTCAAACTTGGGAGTATTTGCCTTAGTTCTTGGATAGATGTATCTTTCGACTTAGAGAATGATTCATAAATAAAAGAATTTATCAAATCGTATTTGAATTCATTAGCCAAATCCATATTATCCGCATTATATGTAAATTGAAATTTATCTTCATTTGGATCATATTCTACAATGTATTTTAAATCTTCTGATTTACGATTTGCTTCCATTGCAAGGATGGAATGATTCTTGTGAAGCAAATTATAAGTATTCTCCATCTCTTGCATTACTATATAACTGAAAAGATTAAACACTAACATGAAGCTAACAAAACTTACCCCCACAATCTTAAACATAAAAGTAGTTTTATCACTGGTTTTATTAATATAGGCAACTATGACCATAAAGAGCCCAACCAGAGTTAGAAGACAAAATATTGTAATATAAACAGTCCTAGAAACAATTCCAGCTTTATTCATCACGTTAACTACTGAAGGGATAAATAGAGTTAAGAACATTCCCAGTGCAATAAAAATCAAGGCTGTGCGTTCACTTGACTTAGTAATAATAATTTTCCAGATTGCAATAACTGCCACAACCAATATGTTTACTAGAATCACTCCCCCATACACTTTAAGGGCAAGCGGTGCATTTACCTCAAAATAATGACCACCAAAATCATAGATAACCTCTGCATCTATCGCCTTCCAAATTAAAAAAATATCTACTAATAAAAAAACAAGGCTTTGTCCATAAAAAAATCCCTTTGCTAATTTCGGGTGAGTATTCAGAGGAAAATAAAAAAAGATTTGACTTACCAAAATATGATTAAATGTAATAGCGACTAATAGGTATACTCTGCTCCACTTCGAAGGAAAATAAAATCCCTGAACTAAAATATAACCCAAAGATAACATAGCCGCAGTAGTAAAAAATGCGATCAATGTTTTAGTGGGAGTGGACTTGGATGGTAAAAGCGACAAAAACAAGGCAATGAGTCCAGTAAAAGCAAAACCGGTTATCACACCAATTGTATAATAGTTTACATAAAAATTCTGAAATAATTCCAAAGTAAGCCCCCTGTCTAAAAGCAAAGAAATAGTTTCATTCCATTTCGACTCCTGTAAAGCTAAAACTTTTTCTGAGTAGATTAAAAATATTGCAAAATTCATTTAGTAAATTAATTATTGATACATATTCTACAACATTACTCAATCATATTTGCAGTATCCTCATGTTAAATTTAGGGTTTACAAAATTTGATACAGTTCTATGCTTAATAGAGAAAAGCAAATACTTGAGTTACTTGCTTTTTGTAACACATCCAAAATGACACCTTTATCAATTTGCGATTCTTTAAACATACTGTTTAAAAAAATAATAAATCGAAAACACCAACCTCTCACCTCTGTGTCTTTGCGCCTCTGTGGCAAACGAATCTTTCATATATTAATTATATTCCTATTCTCCTGCACAGAAAAAAATCCGCACGGATTTACAAAAGGGCTAACACCTGTTAAATGGGAAGGCAAGCTTGAAAGTTCCAAGGACTGCGGGAATTGCCACAAAGAAATTTATAAAGAATGGAAAACTACCAGGCATAGAGTTGCCTTCACGAATGAGCTTTACAAAGAAAGCCATGAAAGGGAACCGCTTATTTGGTGCGTTAACTGCCATGCCCCAATGATGAAAGCAGGCGGAGATTCTCTAAAAATAGAAGATCGAATTTTTACCGAGGAGGGAATTTCTTGTATCGTATGCCACAAACGAGGAGATAGAATTCTAACAGCGCATACTCCCTCTAATCCCAAAGAACATGAATACATAGAAGTTAAAGAAATGAAACGTTCTGAATTTTGCGAAAACTGCCACCAGTTTAATTTTCCAGTAGGAACAGGAAATGTCCCGCATAAAAACTTTAAGTATTCCAACCAACCAATGCAAAATACTTTTACTGAATGGCAGATGAGTTATTTTTATGGAAAAGAAACTTGTCAAGATTGTCACATGCAACCGAGAGATGGATATAAAACTCATCTTTTTCAGGGAGGGCATAACAAAGAGTATCTGGCAAAAACATTTTCGGTTAATTTAGAAAAAATTACAAATACGGACGTTAAACTCACTTTAACCGCAAAACGTATTGGACATGCATTTCCCACCGGAGACTTTTTTCGCACCTTGATTGTAAAGCTACTCGATAAAGAAGAAAACGAAATCAAACGTGTTGTGCTTCGTTACGAATACGAGGAAGTCGCAGTTAATCGAAATAGCGAAACTCTATCAGCCAAACGTCTTCGTGAGCGAAATATCATTACTCCCCCTGTTTCTCGTGAAGATGCTTATTATATTAAAAATGTATCTTTGTCGGAGCCGGAAGTTAAGAACATTCATTCTTATGAACTGTCGATGAGTTATATCAATGAATCGAATAAACTATTTTCTGGTGTTGAGGATAATCATGGTAAGCTTGTATTTAAGAGAGAGAAGATAAAGATTGTACCAGGGATAAATACAGATGAATAGAAATAACCTTTTTGGTCTTTGTAAAATCTTGTTGATTTTATCTTCTATTCATTTATGAATAGGTTTGCTTTTTTTCTTTTTCAATAAATTTTTACTTGACCTACGTACAGGAAACTGTACGCTAGAAGAATGCAATCCATTCAAGTAACAAACGCAAGACAGAAATTATTTTCCCTGATTGAAGAAGTAAAAACGAATCACAAACCAATTTATATTACTGGGAAAAAAAATACAGCGGTATTAATCTCAGAAGAAGATTGGGATTCCATTCAGGAAACTTTATACTTACTTTCTATCCCGAAAATGAGAGAGTCGATTGTAAAAGGATTAAAAACACCAATAGAAAAATGTGAACCGAAACTAAAATGGTAAAATACGAATTATTCTACACCAAAGATGCACTCAAAGATTCTAAAAAAATTAAATCTGCTGGTCTAAAAGACAAAGTCACTACTTTACTTACCATTTTAGAATCAAATCCATTTCAAAATCCACCACCCTATGAAAAGTTAATTGGAGATTTAGCTGGAGCCTATTCGAGGCGAATCAACATACAACACCGATTAGTCTATCAAGTTTTAACTAAAGAAAAAATTGTGAAAGTTCTTCGTATGTGGACTCACTATGAATAAATGAACAGAGAATATTCAAATCCCAATCTTATACCGATTTTCCACACAACTCCTCTCTTCGGCTAATCGCTTTTTGTCCCAACCGAGATATTCTCCAAGCTTCGAGAGAATTTTTTCATTATTCTCACTGTCTGGTTTTCCTGGAACGCCAACACCTGATCTACGAAAATAGAAATCGCTTGCGAAAATAATATCTTCTTTACTAACAATATGCGCAATCTCTTCTCCGTAGAAATGTTCGTTATTTTGTAAAACAAATACTTCTTTTTCACTTGGATAATTTTTTAGGATAGTCCGTGCTTCACTTCCATAGCGATGCACAAGTGTTTCGATTTTTTCTCCTGATTCAGATGGAAATTCTTTTTGTAAGTCTTGTTCTAAAGATTTAAAATCAGAAAAATGCCCACCGAGTATAGGTGTAGTTTCTGTTTTACATTCGGAAAACTTGGTTGGTAAAAATTCCACAATTTTGTCGACTAACTTTTCTGCCAATAAGCGGCTAGTAGTGTATTTGCCGCCAAGGGCTGAATAGAATCCAGGGAAACCTTCTTTAGCGTGATCCATAATTTCTAGTTTGCGAGAAGCGTTGTAGGTTGATTTGCCTTCTTGCTCAACAAGTGGACGAAGCCCGCCATAGTAAAAATCTACGTCTTCTAGTTTTAACTGAATCGAACCATAAGCATAATTTACTTCTTCCAAAAGCTCTTCTATGTCTTTCTTTGTGATTTTAAGCGCATCAGGTGAATCCATGTATACCGTATCTGTAGTTCCGATGATTGTTTTATTTCTCCAAGGAATTACAAAAAGGTGAGTTCCATTTTTCTTTTTTAAAACTACAGTTGTGTCTTTGCAAATCTTTCGGGTAATAATATGTATTCCCTTGGAACGAACTAACTTAGTTTCCATTCCAGCAAACGTCATTGATTCAATTTTGTCCGCCCAAGGTCCTGCTGAATTTACAAGAGTTTTGGTTTCTAAAATAGTAGTTTCTCCCGTCAGATTGTCTTTTAATTCAACGTTGTACGTTCCAGTAGAAGTTTTTTTAATATTCAAAACCTCTGTATAATTCCTACAAATTGCTCCTTGGTTTCTAGCTGAAAAGATAAACTCGGTCGTATAACGTTCTGGATTTAAGTTTGCATAGTCGTAGTATAGATAAGAGCCTTTTAGGTTTTCGCGTGGGATTTCTGGAATTTCGTGAATCGTTTCTTCTCGGTTATGAAATCTATATTCAGGAATGAGATTATCCAAATGAATCATTTTATTTCGGTCGAATGATAACTGATTGTAAAGCACCATCCCAACTTTCATCATCAGTTGATTTTTAAAATCATAAAGAGGAATTTGAAAACCCATAGTGTAAAGTGCGTGAGGCGAAATACGAGCGAGATTTCTTCTTTCTCGTAAGGATTCTCTTACAAGTCCAATCTCAAAATTTTTTAAATACCTAAGTCCACCGTGAATGAGTTTGGAAGTAGCTTGACTGGTTCCTGACGCATAATCATTTTTATCCACTAACAAAGTTTTCATTCCACGAAGTGTAGCATCCCAGAGGATACAAGCTCCCGTAATCCCACCACCGATTATGATTACATCGTAAATATTTTCTTTTAGATTTTGAATCGGAATTCGCTTTTGTGTAGTTTTCATTTTCATTTCTCCTGTGACTTAAAAAGTCCATAGAACAATAGGTTTTCGACTAATTGGAAAAACATTTCTTCGTCTTTGATTTCCTCTTTGAAGTAGCCATTAATGATTACATCCAGTGCCCCTTTTAGCATTCCCCATGTTGCTCCAGCTAGTAAGTTCGGCGGAATATCGCGGATTTTTCCCTCTTCTTTTAATCGGAAAAAAATCTTTTCCATAATCGCCATACGTTTTTGTTTTTCTTCTTCTACTTCTCTTAAAATTGTTTGCCCAACGTTTTCAGGTATGATATTCTCTTCGCATTTTTTTTGCATGAGATAATCCTGTGGCGAATTGATATTATGCTCTAGGTAAACACGAACTGTTTTTCGAGCAAGGTCTTCGCCACTCAGAGTAAGATCAATTTTTTCCAAGTCCGCTAAAAGTTCTTTGTGGCGGTTTAGAACAATTCGTAACATGAGTTCATCTTTGCCTTTGTAATGTAAGTAAAGAGTCCCTCTTCCAATTCCTACTTCTTGTGCTATCATATCCATACTCACTAAAGATGGATTTTGTTTTTTAAAAAGAGATTTTGCGGTTTCTAAAATTTCTTCTCCGCGTTTGATAAATTCCCTTTCTTTTCGAGTTTGCACTTTAGATAAAATTTCACTTGAGACCAAGAGTTCCTCCCGGATTCATAATTCCTTTTGGATCTAAACAATCTTTTAAAGCTTGGAGAGTTTTCAGTCCAAGCTCCCCTACTTCGTCTTTCATTAAATGTGCGGTTAACCGTCCTATGCCGTGNNAATTTATTAAACTCACCTACTTCGTCTTTCGCATCCATCGGACACATGAAGATGAAATAGAGATTAGCCCCGTTTTCGTAGGCATGAGAAATGTGAACCAAAGAAAGGGCGTTTGGTTTTTGTTTTATATAGTCGCGAGCTGCTTTCCAAAGCCCAAGGAGATTATCCCAAGTAACCGCAGTTTCAAGTGTATCAATCATCGCCCCTTGATCCATAAGAGTATCACGTAAATACGCACTCGAATACCTTTGCTCTAGCCATTTGTTCACAACGGATTTTCCTACTTCAAAGGCTTTGTTTTGTTTGGCGACTTTACGAACTTTTTTCAAAAGAAATTTTGTATAATCCGAATCACCGTCTATGATTACATACATGAGACAACGTTTCATTGGTTGGTAGTTGATAAACCGTAAGAATTTATCCGAAAGACTTCCTTCTTTGCCTGACATACGAAAAGAAATATCGGTTTCCTCTGGATCTTGCAGACGAAAGAAATGAGGTTTTCCAAATCCACCTTGCATAATCTCACGCATTGCCTCACATCCACTTTCAAAATCAGGGAATATAAACGAAGTCATAGAAGAATTTTTGGGATTAAACTTTCTGACCTTAATCGTAACTTTTGTGATTACACCTAGTATGCCTTCTGAACCCAAAAAGAATTTAAAAATATCAGGACCTATAGACGCCGCCGGATATGGTTTTGTTTCTATCACTCCTGCGGGGGTAACAACTGTTAATGCCAGAGCAATGTCTTCCATTTTCCCGTAACCAGTAGAGGCTTGCCCTGCTCCCTTAGCCGCAACCCAACCTCCTACAGTCGAGAATTCAAACGACTGTGGAAAATGACCACAAGTGTAACCCTTCTCGTTTAGAAAATTTTCTAGCACAGGTCCAAAGACTCCTGCCTCTGCGGTTACTGTAGTGTTAGTCTCATTTAGTTCTAGAATGCGATTAAGATTTTTTAGATCGAGAGAAATTCCACCCTTAGGAGCTTGCAGAGCTTTTGTGACTGAGGAATTTCCAGCAAAGGGGATAATCGGGATTTTCTCTTCGTTACAAATTTTTACAACTTGGATAACTTCCTCTTGGGTTCTGGGACACACAACCGCATCAGGAGGATTTTCTACAATTCCCAGTCGAGCGTGTAAAATCTCCATGTAAAACCGACCAATCCCGTGGCGTGCTCGTTCAAAATCGGAGTCAAAGTAGTTTTCGCTCCCTACAATCGCTTTGAGTTTAGTAGCAATTTTAGGAGCAATTCCAGATTTCTTCTTTAAGACAACTTCTGTATCGCCGGGTAGATGCGGCTTGGCACTTTCTTTGATTCCAAAGGATTTTTCTAAAAATTCCGCCGCATGGTGGTTAATTCTTTCCTCTTTACCCGCATCACCCCATTTATAAATCTTTCGATAGGTTTTTTCTGACATTTCGACCTCTTTTTGAACTATATCCAATTTATGAACATGTGTCAAAAATATCAAGAAAAAATATTTTTAGATTACCACCGATGAACACCGAGAGCACCGATAAAAATGATTTGATAGATTTTTTTTATGCACAATTTGGTTTGAATTCACATTCTTTTTTATCGTTCTTTTATCGGTGTTCATCGGTGGTAAAAAAATCCGCCTCCTTGCGCATATATACTGATTCTATTTNNTTTTTGAGAAATGGTATAATTCGAGAAATCGAAACAACTCGACAATTCTAGGTTTTTTAAAAAACACTGTAATCGTGTTGAAAATTATTCTTACAATTACCCTAATCATCCTCACAAGTTGTATTTCATTTGCTCCCAAAAAATCAGAAATGTCCTCTGTTGTTGGAAGAATAATAGAATCGAGAGCGGAAAAAAAATGGGAATATCGAAGTGCTTACGTTGGGCGATATGATTTTCACACTTATGTAAAATATGAATATGAAGTCGAAGAGCAAAAATATGAGTCGGACAAAATTCGTTATTGGAACACCTCTTATAACTCACTGACAAAAGCCGAAAAAGCAATTGTCGATTATCCTCTAGGAAAAGAAGTGACTGTTTACTATCGTAAAGAAAATCCTGCCGAGGCATACTTAGAAGTAGACGATGATACAATAGACGACTTAGAAGAATAATCATTGCCAATTTTAATAAGCTATTTAGTTTTCAATCAAATAATTCAAAAAGGATAAAAAGCAACATGAGTTCTATATCAAAAACTTTTTTCGAAGCTATTAATAAATCAATGGGTAGTATTTATTTAGATTTTTACTTAAACAATGAAATTAACTTTTTAGAACAAGAGCTTTGGAATATCTATGAGGAATCAAAATCCCTAGAACCAGTTTATACAAGATCGTATGATTTTAATTTTGAAGACCCACTTCTGCGAATGAATCTAAGTTGTATCGTAATTGTATGCAAATCTATGCCGTTTTTTGCTGCAAATATAAGATCTTTATTCCATAAAAAAAATCTCCCTATCAATAGAAGTCTACATTTTCATCCTGAATCGGGAAAAGAAATGTATTACATCGAAATTCAAACCAAAGATAAAGAAATTATCCAAAATATTCAGACACAAATAGAATCTTCTTATTCTAGAATTTTAAAATTAACATCTCAATTTCCAAATTTTACTAATAAAATTGAATCACAAAAAGAACTTAAAAAAAGCGACAAATGGTTGTTAGTCGATTGGTTGTTAAAGAAAGGAATTATTTGGGAAGGAGGAGCCTATTTAGAATCTGGAAAAAAATTAGAGCTGTTTGGAGAAGTAGCTGATAATTACACTTATCTGAATTGGTTTACAAATTTAAAAACAGATTCTGGTACTATTTCTATTGAATGTAAGGAATCTGAATTTCAAAGTTTTTTAGGAGACAATACCCTTTTTTATATAGCAATTCTGCATTCAGATTTTCGAGTTCTTTTGATGGGAAGTTTTACACAGCATGCAGAGACTCTTGGAATTATAGAAATTCCTTTTTTTAATATGCGATTTAAAGATTTTTTCACTATAGAAAAAATTGAATACAATTCAGGTTTAGGTAGAACTGTTAGAAGAATTTTTAATTCCCTTCCAGTAGAAATTTTATTTTTAATGCCAGAAAGTTCTTATATCTCTTTATTTAAAGTGATTATAGAACAGTCACTTAAAACAGAGAATCGTTCCAATGGTCTTACCCTGACACATGATCTAGCGATTATTTTAACAACTGTACCCGAAAAAAATTGGCTCGAAACAAAATGGATTGAGTCAAATGCTATCATTAAAAAAAGTCTACCAGAGGCTAATGTCAAATCCTATCATATTTTGCTTACAAACTCTGTGCAATGTTTTCATCTTATTCGTTCTGAAAAAATTTCTAAACAAATTTTATTTGAAGTTAGTTCGCAGATGGAATTTTTATTTAGACCTTGGATTGATTTTATCAAAACAAAATGGGAGGACAGGTTCAAGGATATAGCATTTCCAAAAAATGTAGAATTTAGAAATGACTATATTGCAACACATGATCCTGAAAGAGCTGTCTATGATTTAGATATGGTTTATAGGTTAGAGAATAAGAGAGTAGTTTTTAATATTGTAGAAACGCAGACAAATGCAACTCTCATCGAAGCCGTGACTCTAGAAAAAGAATTTGCACTATCACAGTGGGTAACAGCGTTAAACTCCTTTGGTCTTTCGGCGATTTCCCAAAGAGTCTATCGTTTCCATTGTGGAGAAAAAGTATATTCTAAAACAGAATTCTTTTTTGAACCTTTTGTGAATGAAAACAAACTCTACGAAAGATTAAAACTTGCGTTAACATACACAATGGAAGGACAACTCCCTGCCGATTCTTTGTCTGGACTACTCTTAAAAACAAATCTTTCTGCCAATGCTCTTTTATTTTTGAAGTCCATTCGGGAATATTGTCTCCAAACAAATCCTGCTTTCAACAGAGGAGATTTTAATGAAATACTTTTAAACTATCCAGAATTTTCAGAAGAGACTTGGACTTTTTTCCAAGAAAGATTTTTAAAAGCTAAATCCTATGACACAGTCACATTAAAATCTCTTGCCGACCAAGCAAAAACCATTCGAGAAGATGAAGTGTTAAATTCTATTCGTACAGCTATTCTTGCCATTCTCAGAACAAACTTTTTTGGAACCATATACGAAAATGATTTCGGAAAAAAAGTAGGCTTAGAGCGATTAGCCGTTGCTTATAAAATAGATAGCTCAATTCCTGTTAGCCTTCCATTACCAAGACCATTTAGAGAAATCTTCGTTTACTCGTCCTTATTTCAGGGAATTCATTTGCGTGGTGGTGCAGTTGCTCGTGGTGGTCTTAGATTTTCGGATAGACCATCCGATTTTAGAACAGAAGTTTTATCTCTTATGAAAACCCAAATGGTAAAAAACACTGTCATTGTTCCCGTTGGTTCTAAGGGAGGATTTGTATTAAGCAAAAATCAATACGCAACAAGAGACCTAACAATGGTTGAGGCTTACAAGATGTATGTCTCTTCCCTACTCTCTCTCACTGACAATCGTAAGGGTTCAGAAAATATTCCATTCGCAGGGGAAAACGGTCCTTTTGCGCTAGATGGATTTGATCCTTATTTGGTTGTTGCAGCTGATAAAGGTACAGCTCAGTTATCAGATACAGCAAATGAAATTTCGATTCGCAAAAACTTTTGGTTAGGAGATGCATTTGCTTCTGGAGGTTCGAGAGGATATTCACACAAAGAATTTGGTATAACCGCCAAAGGAGCATTAGTCACAGCAGACAGGCATCTGCGAAATTTAGGAATAGATTACTTAAAAGATCCTATTACAGTCATTGGAATTGGGGATATGGGGGGAGATGTTTTTGGAAATGGTTTAATCCATTCAAAAGCCTACAAACTAGTAGCCGCATTCAATCATAAACATATATTCCTAGACCCAAACCCTGATCCTGAAAAAAGCTTTGAAGAAAGAAAACGTTTATTTTACTCAAAAGCTTCCGGTTGGGACAATTACAATCCTAATTTGATTTCTAAAGGAGGTGGAGTTTTTGAAAAATCAGAAAAGGCTATTTCGATTTCACCCGAAATGCAAAAAGTATTGGGGATAACACAAAATACCCTCTCCGGCTCTGCTCTTGTTTCGGCTATTCTAAAAGCTCCTGTTGATCTTTTTTATAACGGTGGAATTGGAACCTATGTAAAAGCAGAAAACGAAGAGAATTCTAAAGTAGGAGATCCTGCGAATAACGAAGTGCGTGTAAATGGCTCTGAACTTAGAGCCAAAGTTGTGTGTGAAGGGGGTAATCTTGGTTTTACGCAACTTGGAAGAATTGAATATGCGTTAAACGGTGGAAATATCTATACAGACGCATTAGACAATTCAGCCGGAGTTGATCTATCTGACCATGAAGTAAATCTAAAGATTTTCTTTAACCACTTAAAAGAAATAGGAAAAATTGCAAACGATGACGAACGCGACATTTATCTAAAAGAAATCGCAAACGAAGTTTGCCACAATGTCCTAAGTGATAACGCTTTACAAAGTCTAGCTGTTGATGCTGATTATTCCGAGTCTATTTTAAAAGGCTGGGACCAATTTATCAAAGGCTCTCAAGATTTGATTTCTAAAAAAATCCTACACGCAAATACAGAAAAAATTCCTGCAACTCTATCTGACTGGGAAGAATGGAAATCTGTCTCCAAAGGAATTCCCAAACCTGCTCTTTGTGTTCTATTATCCTATGCAAAAATGGAATTGTATTCTGAGTCAATTAGGGAGAACAGTTTTCAGATTGAGGACTTTCCCGAATTNNACCGAGCATCCACTAAAGACAGAAATTCTAAATACACAAATCATCAATTTCTATGTCAACCTCATGGGGTTTGGCGGTTTACTCCTATTAGGCGATAAAAACTCTTCTGAGCGTATGAAATATTTAAAGGAAATCGTTCACTACCTTTACTCTCTTCGTGTGGACTTACTCTTAAAAGAAATTGCCGCAATCAGAGAAAAGTCTGTTGAAAAAGAAACTGTTAAACTTCTCTGTGAAATTCGTGACCGCATTCGCGTCAAATGGGGATTATCCAAAGAAATCTCACTAGAAGGCAACAAACTTCTAGAATTTATCTCAAACTCAGCAAAGGAACATATTGGAAAGATATAAATTCTTGATTTTTGAGTTGGCGTAGGGTTTACAACTAATGTTAGTTATGCGATATGACAAATTAAAGGAACAAAATGATAAATGAACCTATAAATTTTTTAAATAAAGATGTTAAGGTATATGAAATTGCAACTAAAGAAATACTGTTTTTTTTAGATGAAAAGGAATCAGATTGTAAAAGATTTTGTGCTAAAAGGAATATCTCCTTTATGCCGAGCATCACAGGAAAAAATGTATACAAATACGATCAAATTTATAATAATTTTACTGAATTTGAAATAAAGGAAGAACAAAAAGTTGATGACGAGCAGTATATTTTTGATAATAGAATTTTAGATTCCTTTAAAAATAACCCAGTTCTTTTTGTCTATAGTAAGGGTAGTTTAAAAGGAGTAATTCATTTCTGCGATTATAATAGAAATGTTGTCTATGTTTATGTATATTCGGTTTTACTAGAATTTGAGAGATTATTAAGACTATTTCTAATAAAAAATAATATTGAAGAGAATGATATATTTATAGAATTACAAATAAAGAATGAGAGTAAAATTAAAAAAAGAAGGAGTGAAGAAAGAGAAGATATAAATATTGACCCATTTCAAATATTTGATTTGGGTCACATAACAGATTACATAAAAACAAAATTCAAAATAGATTTTAATCCTGATAGAGAAATTACGAATTTAAGAAATTATATCATGCACGGAAAAAGTCTAATCAGTAAAGAGGACTATTTAAAGGAAAATTTTATATATAATTATAATTCTTTTAAAATATTTTTTAATCGAGTTGAAAAGTTAAATACCGAATTTAATAAAATATATAATTTGTTAGTATTTGAAAAGTATAATATTTGAAGATGTAACGGTATATAACGAAGAGTATTCACTACGAAGCAACGCGAAGATGTGCCTCGGTTGGTGATCCTTGCAAAATTACACTCCGAGCCTACTTTGTTGGTGTTATCTGACTTTTTTCTCCGAAGGATAATGCATATTACGCAACACGAATTGATTTACACTATCTAGGATTATTAATTCCATCCGTGTTTATCTGTGTTCATCCGTGGTGAAAAATTATTAACCTAATGACATAAATCAACCCTACAACCACATACTAAAAAACTATAAAGTTATAACAGGAAAATGTGATTGCCTTTACCACAGAAGTTATAGATAGATAATGGATAAAAACTAATCAAAGAAGGAAAGTATGGCATACACGAACAAACAAAGTAGTTTTAATTCTTCTGTTGATAAAACAAAAATCTTTTATCAATCATGGAAAAAGCCAAATGCAAAAAGACTCCTTGTGATCCAACACGGATTTGGAGAGCATAGCGATCGTTATAAAAATATATTGGACAAATTAAAAGATTCTGATTTTTCCATTTATGCATTGGATGCAAGAGGGCATGGAAGGTCTGAGGGAATTAGAGGGCACGTAGATCAATTTCAATACTATGTTGAAGATTTATCTGACTTAGTTCACATTGCTTTAGAAGAGGAGAAACAAGAAAAATTTTTTCTTTTGGGTCATTCCTTAGGTGGGGTTATTTCTTTACAATATACTTTAGAAGTTCACAATCAAGATAAGATGCACGGGCTAATCGTTAGCTCCCCCGGCTTAAAGGTAAAATTTGATTTTGAAAAATTAGTTAAGCGGGAACTTGCTAAAATATTTGCTAATTTTTTACCTAGTTTTGTGGTTGATGCAAATATTGATATTAATTTACTTAGTCACGACAAATCTGTAATTGAGGATTACAAAAATGATCCGCTCAATCATGGAAAAATTTCTTTCCAAATGGCAAACCACCTATTTCACCTATCGTATGCTATTTACGAAAAAGCAAAGTTACTTCAAATCCCAATTTTAATGATTCACGGAGATGCTGATGGGATCGCAGAAGCAAGAGGTAGTATTGAACTTGATAGTCACATAACTTCCAACAAAAAAACTTTAAAAATTTATCCTGGACTTTACCATGAACTCATGAATGAACTTCCGGAAAGCCGAGAAATAGTATTGAACGATATAAAAAAGTTTTTGGATTCAGTTGTACCTGAAAAGTTGTAAGGATAGGTAAAATCCCATCGGTGTTCTCGGTGTACATCGGTGGTATTCTTTTTTTTCTTACACCGACTTGAATTTTAGTCAAATCGGTATAATGATATTAGCCACTTGGCGGGAGTAAGAGTCTTTACATTTCGTTTTGGAGTTGGTCTAGTTTCATGCTAACGTCGGTGTTGGAAGGATTACTTTTTAGAAAGTCTTTTAATACAGCTATTGCTTTATCTTTTTCGTTTCGAGAGTAAAACCATAAGTCTGCTAATTCGATAACAGGTCTTGGATTGAGTGGATCTTTCTTTCGGAGTAATAGAAAAATCTCCTGTGACTTTTCCATTTCACCCATTAGAATTAATGTAGATGCTTTACCAAGTAGCGCAAAGTAATCATCATCCGATGTCAATATTCTATTGAAACACTCAAGAGCTTTTTCGTATTCGCCTAGACCACGTAAGCTGTCAGCGTAGCGGTTAATGATGAGTTTGTTGTTCGGATCAAAGTGAAGAATTTTTTCCCAATAAAAAATGGCTCTCTTAAATTCCTTTTTGCCTCTGTAAGATTCAGCCAATCCATAAAGTGCAAAGAAGTTTGAGTCGTCTAATGCACGCGCTCTTTCATAGTATTCAATTGCACGATCAAAGTCTTTGATTTTTCGGTAGCTATTTCCAATTTCAGTTAGGATTTTGATATTGTTTGGTTGTGTGGAAACTAATTTTTCCCACCACTTAATTGCATCTTGGTATCTTTGGCAGGCAAAGTATAAATGTCCAATTCCAACAATTACATACTGGTCTGTTGGATTGATTTGTAATGCAGACATGTAGTAGATTTCTGATTCTTTAAAATTCTTTAATTTTCTATGAGCATCTGCAACCCTACTTAAAATAGAGGCATCAGACATTGTGATATGTCTATATTCTTCCGCTATGTGAATCACCTGATTTAATTGTTTCATATCTCGATAACAATTCATAAGTCCCATGATGGAAAATTTGTTAGATGTATCTAAACTCAAACAGGTCTTATAGTATTTAATTGCTTCTTCGTAATTTTGGGTCTTGTAAAGTAAATCACCCATACCAACTAATCCATAAGTATTATTAGGATCGGTTACTAATAACTCAGCAAATTTATCTTTTGCTTCTTTGTATTTTCTTTGGTCAATTAGCTTGTATGCTTCTTTCGCTAGTGTTTTAATTTTATTAAAACTTTGGTCTTCTGTGTTTAATTCTACATCAGTTTCATTCATAATGTCAGAATATTTTTTCCGTTTCATAGGTCAAATTTCTATAGATTTTGTAAATATAATAATTCAGTGAAATATACAGGTTTAAGCCAAGTTTTCAAGACTCAGATTTTTAAGAAATTTTTTTAAATTTTTAACGATTCTAAAAAATTTTCTTAACAAGTCTCATCCATTTTAAAAACTGTAATACATGAGAAAGCGTTTAATTCTAATTCTATTAACTCTCCCGTTTTTAGTTCAATGCAAACAGAAATTGACAGTGCCTGAAGTGCAAATTCTAGGCACTCGCTATTCAAAAATTGATCAGCATATTAGCTCAGTCATTGGCTCGCAAAAAAAAGAACACCGAGTTAGTCTTGTGTATGCACTCGAAGAAGTCAATGTTCTAGAAAAAATATCCCAAGACAACAAAGACTACTATAAACTTTCTACTGTAACAGGTAAAGAGGGTTATTCGCTCGCTTCTAATTTTGCGGAGGGTGTATTGTTTGTTGTCAAAGAAGGTCTCAGTGCATTTAGAAAACCAACTCTTACTGCAGGAACCAAAGGAAAGTTTGATTTAGGAAGTATTTGTTTTGTAAAGGAAATTCAAGGCGAGTGGGCTAACGTAGATTGCCTCACTGCTACAGTTAGGGATGGACAAGTGGAAGATTGGTTTGATGTTTGGATTCAGACTACAGATGATAGACTATCGAAAGATCCTTTGCTTGGTCAAACTGCCCTACTACTTCGAGATGGATACAAACTAATTAATAAGGCAAACAAACTATCTGGTTCAACTAGAGACAAACTCTTATTAGACGCTAGGGATAAACTGATGAAGGCAAATGAAAAGGAAGACATTTTGCAGCCTACTGTAATGTCTGTACTTGTGAAATATGGAATGATGGACGAGTCGCCTTCAGCTCCGATTGCGCCTCCAGTTGAAACGCAAACTCCAGATAATCCTCCCCAGTAAATAGATATTTTCAAATTTATAAATAAGGAAAAAATAAAATGTCAGGTACAGAAAAAAAAATAACAGGTGCAAGATTATTAATCGAACTCATGGAAGAAGCAGGTATTGAAGTATGTTTCGGTTATCCCGGCGGTGCCATTCTCCCCTTCTATGATGAACTGTATAAAAGTAAAATTAAACACTATTTAGTTCGACATGAACAAGGTGCTATTCATATGGCAGAAGGATACGCCAGAGCAACTGGTAAAATCGGAGTATGTATAGCAACATCAGGTCCAGGAGCAACCAACTTAATCACTGGTCTTGCAGATGCAAAAATGGATTCAATTCCTATTCTTGCTATAACAGGACAAGTATCAACCAGTGCCATAGGAACTGACGCATTTCAAGAAGCAGATATTTTTGGAATCACAATTCCTATCACAAAATACAATGCTCTCATGAGAAGTGCAGATGACATTGCGCGACATTTTGAAGAAGCTTACAAGATTGCGATAGGCGGAAGACCTGGTCCTGTGTTATTGGATTTTCCGAAAGATATTCAAACTCAATTAACATCAGTTCGAAAAGCTCCCAAACTAAAAATTGCTTCCCACCATTACACTAAACCCGAAATAAAAGGAGATGTAAAAGGTTTTGCAGAGGTAATCAATTCTGCCAAACGTCCTCTTCTCTATGTTGGTGGAGGTGCAATAAATGCAAAGGCAGCCGAAGAAATTAAAGCATTAGCACTTGCGGGTAATATCCCAGTAACCACTACTCTCATGGGAATAGGTTCATTTCCTGGTGAACATCCTAATTCAGTTGGAATGTTAGGAATGCATGGAACGGCTTACGCCAATAAGGCGGTGCTTGATTGTGATTATATTTTAAATTTAGGTGCACGTTTTGATGACCGCGTTGCAAAGATTGGCGATTTTGCTCCAAATGCAGTTCGTGCACATATAGATATTGATACCGCAGAATTTAATAAACGCATTGACGTGGATTATGTTTTACACGGAGATTTAAAGGATGCTCTAAAGGCAATCCTACCGCATATCAAAAAAGTAGACAGAACAGAATGGTTAGGTCATATCCAAAAACTTAAAGAAAACCACCCTCTTGATTTTGATAACACATCGGATAATCAGATTAAACCGCAAGATTTTATAGATAGACTCTACAGAAAATCTAACGGAAAGGCAATTATTACAACTGATGTAGGTCAGCACCAAATGTGGGCGGCTCAGTATTACTTATTTGATGAGCCTAACAACTGGTTAACCTCTGGTGGACTTGGAACAATGGGATATGGACTTCCTGCTGCTATTGGAGCGAAAATCGGGCGTCCTGATAAAACTGTGATTTGTATTTCTGGTGACGGATCAATTCAGATGAACATACAAGAATTAGCCACAATCACCATGTACAAACTAGGTGTAAAAATTTTAATCTTCAACAATAACTTTTTAGGAATGGTGCGTCAGTGGCAAGAGCTCTTTTATGAAGAAAGGTTTTCTCATTCCGAATGGAATTATAATCCTAATTTTGTAAAAGTTGCAGATGGTTATGAGATTCCAGCGATGCGGATAACAGAAAAAAGTGAAATTGATAAAGCGATTGAATTTTTCTTGAAAGACGACAAATCTGCACTGCTCGAAGTAGTTGTGCCAGCTGAGGAAAAAGTATTTCCAATGATTCCAGCAGGACAGTCACAAAAGGAAATGTTAGAATTTAAAGATTTAGCAAGTTTGAAGGCAGCAAAATGAAACATACATTAAGTATATTAGTAAACAATCATCCAGGTGTAATGAGTCATGTTTCGGGACTCTTTACAAGAAGAAGTTACAACATTGATTCTATTGCAGTGGGTGTAACAGAAAATCCCGAAGTATCTAGTATGACTATCGTTCTAAAGGGTGATGATTCTGTTGTTGACCAAGTAAAAAAACAACTTTTAAAGTTGCCTGATGTTTTAAAAGTAACAGATCTTTATTACATGGAATCAATTACCCGCGAATTAGTTCTACTCAAAGTTGAGGCAAAGGACAGTAACCGCACGGAGATAATTTCCCTTTGCGGAATTTTTAGTGCGAAGATTGTAGATGTAACGGATAAAAATCTTATGGTAGAATTTTCTGGAAATGCAAGGCAGGTAACAGCGTTTATCTCCATGATGACAAAGTATGGAATCATAGAATTAGCTCGCACCGGACAAATAGCATTAGCCTGTCAAAATGGTTAATAAGTAGTTAGATTGACCCCAAATAGTGTGATTGTGTAGAAGCATAAATTTTTTAGCACAGAATGATGAGAAACCTGGCAATGCTTTTACAGAGTCCACTATTTATGAGTTAGAATTTCGATACCAGTCCAGTCGTCGCTAATTCCCATTCGAATTGCATCTTCACAGCGTTTTATGTATAATTTTGCAGAAACATCGTTTGGATTTTTTTCTAAAACTTTATTGAATAGTCCCAACGCAACCGAAAAATCCTTATTTGAATAAGAAAGTATTCCTAATTCAAAGTTGTACTTTGTTGCTAAAATTAAATCAAACATCTGCTCTGAATAGCCATCAAACACCTCAAATACAGTTACAGGCTCCTGTTTACCTTTTACAATTACACTATCAATCATTCTGTAATTGTATTTAGTCGGATCATCTATACGGGCTAATGTTTTATCACTGATTAAAATTCCTGAACCATAAGTTTTGGTTAGACCTTCGATTCTAGATGCTAAGTTCACTGCATCCGAAATAACAGTTCCCTCCATCCTTTCATGTTCTCCAATCGTTCCAAGCATTAACAGTCCCGTGTGAATTCCAATTCCTATTGTAATTGGCACATAACCTTTTGAAATTCTATTTTTATTGTATTCGCGAATTTCATTTTGAATTTCAATTGCAGACTTAATCGAGTCTTCTGCACTTTCGGGATAAAGTGCCATGATTGCATCACCAATGTATTTATCTATAAATCCATTATTTTTACGGATGATTGGACCAACTCTTCTTAGGTAAGAGTTTAAAAAGTTAAAGTTGTCCTCAGGAGTCATTTTTTCGGAAAGAGAGGTAAATGAGCGTATATCGGAAAATAAAATAGACATTTCTTTTTGAATTTGATCTGTGAGTTTAACATCGAGTATACTTTCTTTTCCAAGTAAACTTAAAAACTTCATTGGAACAAAGCGGCTATATGCCTGATTTGTATTGGTCAAATCTTTGTGAGCTGACTCAACACTTTTCGCCATAAAATTAAAGCTATTTGCCAATTGACCAAATTCATCTTTTCTATTTACATCTACACGTGCGCTCATATCTCCATCAGCTATTTCGCCTACCGCTTTAGAAAGAGCAATAATTGGGCGTGTAAGGTAACGAGCGAGGAAATAAGAAATAAAAATAGATAAAATTGCAAATATTAAACCGATCGAAATGAATAAAAAATACAATGAATTTTTATAGTCTCTTACCTTTCTGTCACTAATTTCTAAAAGCACCGCACCAATACTTTCTCCTTTTTTGTTTTTTATTGGTGCAATGGCTAATAACAAATTGCCATAGGCAATTTTTGCTGCATCTTTCATGATATAACTTTTTCCAGAGTCAACTGCGTTTTGAATTAAAAAAATAGAATTTAATTTTTCTTGGTAAACTCCGCCCGGTGGAGAGGATAAAGAGCCTTTTGTGCTAAAGTAATAGGTTAGTTTCAGTTTTTCTGCATTTATTTCAATAAAATGCTCAGCTTCTTCTTCCGGTAAAATAACCTTTTCTGGTAAAATCCAAGATGAGTTACTGAAGTCAAAAACAAGGATTGTTTTGTTATTCATTCTTAACTCGGATGTATGATCTAAATCTAAAATATCTATTATAAATTTTTTATCTCCATAATCTGCTTCAAAATCTTGTTTATAAAGATAGTTATCATATCTCACAGTAAGTTTTTTATCAGAATCAATAAATACTTCAAAACCGATATAGATGCTCTCAATCCAAATTGTATCATTTTTTATTTCGTAGGGATCTATTGCATAAGAAAAATCTTTTTTATTAGAGTCATAATTCAAAGTATAAAGAAAAGTAATATGAGGTTCTTCCCTTATGACTTTTTGTAAATAATTGTAGTAATGCTGAAAGGATGGATTTTTTAGAGCAGATGGATTATCAAATTTCGCATGACGTTCTCCTTCGATAGATGATGCAACGTGACGTGCTACGTTTAAATGGTGCTCTAGAAAGTTTTCATAAAAAACGCGAACGCTTAGATAATAAACTCCGATAGCGATAGAGGTAATACTCATTACCCCCAAAAGTAAAAATGAAGTAATAAATTTATTTTTTAAATTCATCTTTTAAACACCCATATTCGATTTGAGTATTCATCTAAAAAGGAAACATACATATTTTTTTCATTGTATGATTCTAATTTTAGAGGATCCAAATTTATTTCTTTCAAATTCAATTCGGGAACAGTAAAACTAATAGTTCCTGGGGTAACATTACAGTACAATGATGGTTTATCAATAAAGAGAACAAAACCTGAATCAGACCTAAGCTCTGCATGGTTTTGTGTTTTAGACCAAATAGAAAAAGAAAATAACCTAGAATAGAGCAATGCAGATTTTTCACAATCCAAGGAAAACAAGTTTGCCGCATAAAATTGAAAGGTTTGCATGAGGGCAAGATATACTAAAGTAGAATATAGCAAAGTAATTTTCTTACTTGACGTTCAAAATAGTTTAAATTATATTAATCTTGCTTCTATTTTAAACTATGAAAAAGCTTACTCGTCATCGAAAAATTATACTTGAAAATATGCAATCCCGAAGTGACCATCCCACAGCTAAGATGGTTTATGACTCCGTACGAGATAAAGTTAAAAGTCTAAGTTTTGCAACAGTCTATAACTCGCTTGAGTACTTATTCAATAATGGTTTTATCAAAAAACTTGATTCCTTTTCTGAATCAGCTCAATTTGATGCAATTTTAGAAAAACATTCTCATTTAATCTGTAAGGATTGCGGTGTTGTGATAGATTTTCCAGCGATTGACATTTCTGACAGATTAAATTCTATCGCTGAAACATTTACTCCTGAAGATATTGCAATAACAATCAGAGGTTTTTGCAAAAACTGCGTTAAACACTAATTTGTAATGGGAATTATCCACGAGCTAGATGTAAATCTAATTAATAAAATTGCCGCCGGTGAAGTAATTGAATCCGCGCATTCCGTTATTAAAGAATTACTCGAAAACTCGATCGACGCACTCTCTACTCAAATAGATATTCAAACGGATTCTGCTGGTCTTGCCAGAATTTTAGTGTCAGATAATGGAACTGGAATTAGTGAAGATGATTTGGAGCTCAGCATCAGACGTCATGCGACAAGTAAGATTCAAAAACTAGACGACCTTGAATCAGTTGAAACGTATGGATTTAGAGGGGAGGCTCTTTCGTCTATTGCTTCTGTTTCTAAGCTGAAAATGACTACAGGGACAAAACAAGACTCCCCCGCGATTTCCATTCTTTGCGAAAAAGGCAATATTCTAGAGAAAAAAAATGTAACAGGCTTTAAAGGAACCAAAATTGAAGTGGAGGATTTATTTTATAACACTCCGGTTCGTCGCAAATTTCTAAAGTCTGAAAAAGCAGAGGACAAAAAGATCAAAGATAGAATTGCAATTACTGCAATCGCAAATCCTTCCATTGGTTTTAAGTATATTCAAAATGAAAAAGAAATTTTTAATTTAAAACCTGAATCAAGAAAAGAAAGAATCGTTTCTGTATTTGGGGATAATCTAGATAACCACTTACTCGAAGTATCATCAGAAAAAAAAGGATTAAAAGCATACGGCTTCATTAGCGATCCAGAATTTTACAAGTCCAATCGGAGCGGACAATTCCTATTTGTCAATGGACGCCCTATTGAAATGAAATACAGTTCATATCTGCTAAAGAAAGCTTATGACGAACTAATTCCAACCGGCGCTCATCCTTGGTGTTTTTTATTTTTTGAAATTGATCCAAGGCATATTGATGTAAACGTTCATCCTACCAAAAAAGAAATTCGTTTTTTAGATGAAGAAGGATTTAACTCTTTTTTCCTACATATGGTTCATGCAGAATTAAATTCTAAAACTCCAGTCGGAATTTTAGAAATGAGAAAACGATTTTTCCATGAAGGAAAAAGAGCAGATGCAATTGCAAGGGCAAATAGCCTGTTATCCGCATCACAGAATATTTTTTCCAATTCCAATTCTAACCAAGTAAGCCAAACAACTCCAGTCCAAGAAATTTTACACGAAGACTTATACAAAGAAGTTCCTGAACAAAATTCATTTTCATTAGAAAATGTTGGAGCTGGTACAAACTTACAACAATTAACCACAAAGAAAGAAAATAGACGAGAGTTTATTCCCAAAAAACATTTTGGAATCATCTTTGAAACTTTTATTTTGGCTGAGGCTGAGGATGGAATTTATATCATCGATCAACATACTGCTCATGAGAGAATTCGTTATGAAGAAGTTTTAAACCAACTCAGAAATAAGAATCTCACTCAACAATTACTTACACCGATTCGAATTGATTTATCTTTGAATGATGCAGAAGAAATTTTGGAGCGAAAAGAAGAATACGCCAAGGTAGGAATTACCTTAGATGACCTAGGTGGAGGCACGATTTTAGTCAGGGAAATCCCTGTATTTCTAGATCCAGGCAAAGAAAAAGAAACCATTTTAGATTTTTTAAATCGCACTAAAGGCGAAAAGGTATTGGAAAAAGAACTCTACGATTTAATGGCAAAATGTGTGGCTTGTAGATCAGCAATTAAAAAAGGAGATCATATGTCTGATCATATTTTGGGAGAAATTCTAAATCGTCTGAGTTATTGTGAAAATCCTTCTCGTTGTCCGCACGGGCGACCAACACTCATTAAACTCACCAGAGACGATTTGGAAAAAATGTTTCATAGGAAATAGTAGCAAAATGGATAAAGATTTACGTAAACTTATTTTACAATCAGTAGTTGCAGTTGTAATCATCATCGCACTTGTAATACTTCTTGCGCATATCGTCAAAGAACCAATTACCCAATTCTCAAAATTATTTGTGGACTACCTGGGAGTTTGGGGAGTCGGACTTGGAATTTTGATTAGTGATTCGCTTCCTGCTTTTATGATTCCTGACGCATTTTTAATGTTCGGAGTTGCGGGAAAACTGGGAGACTTGGAGGTAATAGCATTTAGCTCCATCGGAAGTATAATCGGTGGCTCTAACTCTTACGCGATTGGTCGTTATATTATCCCAAGATTTAGACACGGGCGGCATTTAATCATTAAACACGAAAAACAACTTATACCTTACTTAGAAAAATATGGAATGTGGGCAGTTGTAATTGCTGCTACAACTCCACTCCCTTATTCTTGGATGAGTATTGTAGTCGGAAGTTTTAAAATGGAATTTAGTAAGTTTGTTCTTTGTAGCCTAACACGTATTCCCCGCTTCGCTGTTTACTACTATGCAATTAAATTCGGGTGGGTTGAAGAAATTGTTATGGCTGTTTTGAATTAAGAATATAGAACAAGTTTGGTAATTAAAAGGGAAAATATACAATGACAGAACAAAATAAAATAAAAATCCTTTTTGCAGAAGATGATCCTGATTTTAGAGAAACACTTACTGAAATTCTTACAGATAATAATTACCAAGTAGTTGCAGTTGAAAATGGAAAACAAGCAGAAGAACATATCTATAGAGAGTCTTTTGATCTGTATTTAATTGACTATAATATGCCAGTTGTAGATGGAGCACAATTTGTATCTAGGCTAAAAATGAAAGATCCCCAAGCAATTGTTATTATGCTCACAGGTGTAAATGAAGCAGATAAAATTGTAAACTTAATGAAGCTTGGAATATTTGATTATTTGGTTAAACCATCTAAAATTGAAGTAATTGAAAATACGATAACCAATGCACTAAACTTTAAAAAAACTCTCGAAGAACAATACGAAAGAAAATTACAATCAGCAAAAGAAATTCAAGACCGCGTTTTATGGAACGAATACAAAAAGAATGCACTTGAGAGTACAACCAGTGTTACCCGCGAAGTTTTGGAAAATATGCGAAGAAATTTATTACAAGGATCTGGATTAGGTTCCCAACTTTCTATCATCAATCTAATTGATGTAATGAAAGGCGAGAAAGATGAAGATGGAAAGTATAGAATCTCTGGAGATATTTTAGATTTACTGATTGGAAATAGTGTATTTAGTCAAAAACAATTAACAACTCTTACAAATGCATTAGCAATACTCTCTATTAATTCTTTTGTTTTAACTCCAATAAAAGTATCAGAGATTTTAATTAAATTTAATTCTGACGTAGCAAGAATCAAAACAATTTTAACAAAAAATAAATCCTGTGAAATTCTATTTGAGCCAATAAAACATGATGAGATAGTAAAGGTTAATATGGATTATTTGAATCTTGTTTTAGAGGAAGTATTAATTAATGCAGCGAAATATTGTGCTAACTCATCAAGGATAAATATTTACACCTATACAAGCGAAGGATTTATTTTCATTGCAGTAAAGAACTCTATTCATACAGATCGAGAGGGAGTTCCAACAGAATATGAAAGTCTTGTGTTAGAGCCTTTTTTTAGATTGTCCAAAGAGGCAGAGGACTCCTATTTAGAATACGATGAAAAATATTCTACTGGATTAGGACTTTGTGTGGTAAACTATATCGTAAAAAAACACAACGGTCTATTCTGGATAAAAAATCATAAAGACCATATAAATCTTACCTCTGGGCTTTGCACTATCGCCGAAATTGGTTTGCCAATAGGTTGACAGTTACTAAATGGCGACTTCATTTTGGTAAATGGTAAAAAAAGTATCCAAGGAGGAAAGTTTTAAAACTCCCATAATATCGTTAGTCGGTGACAACAAACCAAATTTATTACCAGCCGATTTCATTTTCTTTTGGATATTGGCAAGAAGAGCAATTCCAGATGAGTCCATGTGATGAACCTCGGACATATCAAAAATCACAGATTCACATTCTTCTTCATCAATAATCTGAGTAATCTCTTTTTTTACTTTAGATGCAGTATAAATATCCAAACTACCAATGAGTCGAACTATTTTGTTTTTGCCTTTCTCTTTAAATTTTAATTCCATATTTCCTCCAGACTTTTAGTCAAACACTAAGAAATATGACCTTATATACTAAAACTTAATCTTGTAAAGTAGTTTTTTAGTAAAAAGATAAATTCTATAACGTTCTTAGATAAACGGAAGTTCCATGTTCTTCATCTAAACCCTCTACTTCGGAAAGTGTTTTCACGAAAGGATATAATTCGATCAAGGACTCTCTACGAATTTCCTGATAAGTCACTCTTTTTAAAAATGTATCTACTCCAAGAGAAGAGTAAATACGACTTCCACCTGCTGTGGGCAACACATGATTAGTCCCTGAAATATAATCACCCATTGCGACTGGGGAATATGGACCTAAAAACACCGACCCAGCATGAATAATTTTTTCAAAATCAGATTCATAGTTTTGGGTAATGATTTCTAAATGTTCAGGCGCATAAAGATTAGAAAAATCAATACACTCATCTATATTAGGAAATACTAATATATAACTATTATCGTCTATCGCACGTTCTTTCATTTCTCGGCGTTTAGGTCTTTCTGTTAATGCTTTTTTTAATTCTATATCTACTTCTTGGGCAAGTTCATAAGAGTCTGTTGTGAGAATCGCAACTGAATCCTCCCCATGTTCTGCTTGTGATAACATATCACAGGCAACCCACTTTGGATTAGCTGTTTTATCCGCAATGATTAGAACTTCGCTTGGTCCAGCAGGACTTTCAATTCCAATCTGACCTATTCCGGCTAAATACGATTTGGCGGCGGTTACGTATCTATTTCCAGGTCCTACTATAAATTCAGATTTTGTAATTGTTTCTGTTCCATAGGCTAATCCTGCTATACCTTGGGCGCCACCAATTGTGTAAATTGTGTCTACGCCAGCTATTTGTGCAGCATAAAGTAAAACAGGATTTAGTCCTCCGTCACTTGCAGGTGGAGTTATTAGGGAGATATTTTTTACTCCTGCAATCTTTGCAGGAATTGCCCCCATTAAAACCGATGAGGGATATAGTGCTTTGCCGCCGGGTGCATAAACTGCAACTGACTCAACAGGTGTGTATTTAATTCCAAGCCTATTTCCATTTACCATCACTTCTGTTTTTGTTTTGAGCTGGGCTGCATGAAATTGTCGAATATTAGATTTTGCTTTTTCTAAAGCTACTTTCCAATTTTCTGGAATATTTGCTTCTAAGTCCTTTGTGTGGAATTTGAAATTTGAAACAGGTATTTTATCAAACTTTTCGGTATAACGACGAATTGCCGCATCTCCATTCTGCTCTACATCTTTTAGAATTGGAATTACAATATCAAGTGCATCTGAGATATCCCCTTTTGCTCTCTTTAAAATTTCGGAATATTCGTTCTCATTTTTTATACTTAGTTTCTTAATTTTTATAGCCATAATAACTAATGATTTTAAATAATCATAATAGAAAAGAAATTAATTTTAAGGAAAAAAAGTGAAACTGATTACCCTAAACTGCAATGGAATTCGATCCGCTAAGAGCAAAGGATTATTAGAATATTTACAAAAAGAAAACGCAGACGTCTTAGCATTTCAAGAAATTAAAGCAGAAGAGTCGCAGATGGATTTAGATTTTTTTCGAGATTTAGGTTACATGCCATTTGTATTTAGCGCTGAAAAAAAAGGTTACAGTGGAACAGCCATTTTTACAAAACAAAAACCTAAATCTCATACGTTAGGACTCGGGCATAAACTTTATGACAGCGAAGGCAGAAGTATTTTACTTGAGTTTAAAAATTTTGCTTTTATCAATACTTATTTTCCATCGGGAACTTCCGGCGAAGAGCGACAAAAAATCAAAATGGAATTTTTAGATTATTACCTAAGTAAAAAACTCGAGTGGGAGAAAAAATACAAAAAACTAATCATCTGCGGAGATGTGAATATTGCCCACACAGAAATAGACATTCACAATCCAAAAGGAAACGAAAAAAATAGTGGGTTTCTTCCTGAAGAAAGAAAATGGGTAACAGACTTTTTAAACTCAGGTATGATTGATGCGTTTCGAGTAGCTAATCAAAATAAACTACATGAATATTCTTGGTGGACTTACAGGTTTAATGCAAGAAAGAATAATAAAGGTTGGCGAATTGATTATTTTTTTACTTCTAAAAATCTAGCTAAAAATATCCGCAATTGTAAAATTGACCAATCATTAGTAGTATCTGACCACGCACCAGTGATTTTGGAGATAGAGATTTAAAGGTTTAATCAATAAATCGTTAATCTTAAAAATAGATTGACTCAAAAATTTGATTTCTATAAATTCTTTAAAAGGATACCAAAATTGAATGCAACTCCTAACAAAGCGATAGTCTGTGTTGATGATGAAGCCATTATTCTAATGTCTCTAAAAGCACAACTTCGTAATTTCTATAAGGATAAATTCGTAATTGAAACATCTTTATCAGCAGAAGAAGCAATTTTAATCATTGACGATCTAATGAAAGACGGAATCAAAGTTGTGGTGCTCATTTCCGATTGGCATATGCCAAACATGAAAGGAGATGAACTTTTTTCAATTATCAAAAAAAAATATCCAGAAATTAATTTACTTCTCATAACAGGTCAAGCAGATAAGGCAACTTTAGACTCACTTCAAAACTCAATTCAAGTTGTGGCTATTTTAAATAAACCGTGGGATGCGAAAACTCTACTAAACTACATTGATCATCTTGATCTAACGAACTAACGTTCCAAATTGAAACGATAGTATATAAGTAAAAAGCTATCGTTTATTTTATATAAATAAATTGTTACAAAGGTACAAAATAGTATGAGAATAAATAAATATCAAACGTTAGAAAAAATATTTGAAGGTCAAGACAGTATTATCTATAGAGCATTTCAAGTTGAAACTAGAGATAAAGTAATTTTAAAATTTGCAAAATCTGACTCTTCTCTTCTTAGATTAAAGAATGAATATGAAATTCTATCTAGTTTAAAAGTTGATGAAAATTCCCAAATCCTAAATTTTTTTCCTCATTCCGAAGAGCCATTTTTAGTTGTGTCGGATATTGCCGGTTTACCGCTATCAAATTATATTGATAAGATTAAAAACTATTCCTTAGAACGAATCTATCAGATTTTTTTAAACTTAGCAATAGCGTTAAATAAAATTCATGAAAGAAATATTATCCATAAAGATATAAAACCGTCAAATATACTTTACATTGAAGAAAATGATTCAATTTCAATTATTGACTTTGGAATTTCATCTCAATTCGACATTAAACTCAGAGAACAAAAAAATGTTAACAACTTAGAAGGTACTCTAAAGTATATTTCTCCAGAACAAACAGGGCGTATTAATCGTTCCATTGACCAACGAAGTGACTTATATTCTTTAGGCATTACATTTTATCAACTGTTAACAGGTAACTTACCATTTACCAGCGAAGATCCCTTAGAACTTATTTACTTTCATATATCACGAAACCCAGAACGAATTTACCATATAAATAAAACGTTAAACGACATCGTTTTTAAACTGATTGCCAAAAACCCTGAAGATCGTTATCAATCTACTTATGGACTAATCTATGATCTAAAAAAATTAAAAAGTGGAGAAAAAGATTTTCCGATAGCTAGTAAAGATTTTTCTCACAGACTTCAAATAAATGAAAATTTATATGGAAGAAAAAAAGAAAAAGAAATACTAAAATCACTTTTGGATAAAACCAATCAATCGCCTACGACTGCAAATTATTTAGTAATTAAAGGGGAAGCGGGACAGGGTAAGTCTATTCTAATTGAAGAAATTTTGAAAAATACTATTTTAAGTAAAGGGTATTTTCTTCGAGGCAAACATGATATTGTCCAAGAGAATATTCCTTACTCAAGCATTTCTCAAATACTCAAAAAATACAGTGAATTTTTACTTGCTGAGAAAAAAGAAACTCAAATTAGAATAAAAAATAAATTATTAGAAACTCTCGGAGATAATACTGGTATTGTCACCCTACTCGCTCCTGAGATGGAATTAATCTTAGGAAAACAGCCAATTCCATTTTCGTTAGAAGGCACTGAAGCTCAGAATAGATTTAATACAATTCTTATCAATCTTTTGCGGGTAATGGCAAACACGACAAGTCCACTTGTAATTGTGTTTGATGACATCCAATGGTCGGATACTGCCTCGATTCAATTGATAAAAACAATTATAAGTGAAATTTCTATACCAGGACTTTTTCTTATTTTAAGTTTCAGGCACAGAGAAGAAAACTCTCCAAAACATTTTTTAAGTTTTTTAGAATATATAGATTCTAAAAATTACATCACTCAACTTGAATTATCTAATCTAGGTATGGAAGATGTGCAAAATTTTCTAAAAGATGCGATAGGCGAAAATGCAATACAGTTTGGAGCACTTTTAGAATTTATCTTTTTAACCACACATGGAAATCCATTTTTCACAAAGGAACTTCTTAAAGAGTTATATTCTAATAAGGCTTTATATTTTGATTTCTCTTCGGAAAAATGGGTCTTTAATAGCCTTGTGATACAAAAAATTTCTATGGGAGATAATATATTAGATTTTATGCGAATAAAAATCAGTTCTCTTTCCTCTAAGACAACTGATTTTTTAAAAGTAGCTGCTTGTGAAGGATTTATATTTAACAAACTTTCAGTAAATTCAATTATCAATCTGAGTGAAGATGAATTCAATTTTTCTGTCAAGGAAGCATCTATTGCGGGAATTATTTATCCACTAGAAAGTACGTTTGAGGATAATAGATATTCATTTCTTCATGATAGAATTTTACAATCTGCATACCAATTAAATACTTCCGAAGAAGTTAAACATTTTTACTTTAAGTTTGGAAATTTCTATAAGGAAAATTTCCCAGAGACAAAAATTTTTGATATATGTAATTTTTACAATAAAAGCTCTGAATTACTTCAAAATGAAAAAGATAGAGTTGATCTGATTCAGTTCAATTATAAAGCAATGTTACTTTCAAGGGCTAATATTGCTTATGCGAATGGACTTAACTTTTCAAAAATGGCTATTTCCTATTTAGATAAAGTAAAAAGTATTTCGGAAGAATTTGTTTTTTCTATAAAGGAAGAATATGGTTGGTTTTTATTTGCTACAGGAAATTTTGAGGAGGGGGAACTTGTATATTTAGAATTATTAAACGAGTGTAAAAATTTAAAAGATTATGCGAGATTAAATTATGTTCGCATTGGATCTCTAGCAAGCAGAGCGAGAATTTTTGATTCCGTGAATCTAGGACTTGAGGTACTTGTAAAACTTGGAGTTACGATTCCAAAATCAGAAGAAGAAAGAGGAAGTTTATTTTTTAGTGAATTTGGTAAAATTTTAGAATATATGCAAACTCATAATGTGGATGATTTACTGAAATTAAAACCAATGCAAGATGATATTCAAATTATCGTCCAACAAATTCTTTCTAGGCTTTTAATTCCAACTATTTTATCTGCTCAAATTACTCTACTTGGTTTATTAACATGTATATCAATCACACGCGTAATTCAATTTGGTTCAATAGATTTGGTCGCTTACGCATACGCTTTATTTGCCGTTACAATTATAAGTATCAAACAAGATTATCAGTCAGGAATTGAGTTTGGAGAAATTGCCATAAAAACAAGCCAGTTATACAATAACAAGGCTTTAATGGGTGGAGTGTTCAATACAGTTGGATGTATCACTAATCATCTAAAATATCCAGCAGTGGATAATGAACGTTTGTTTCTAAATAGTAGTAAATATTGTGAAGAGTCTGGAAATATTTTTGAAAATGTGCTAAGTCAAGGTAATATGTTATGGAATAAATTTTATAGAGGTGAAAACTTAAATGAAATTCTAATCTATTGTAATAATTATCAGGCTGTTTGTAAAAAATATTTTGTTTGGGATGCTATGATTAACATCTATTATCCTACAATGGGCATAGTGAACTATCTATTAGGAAATCAAACGGAAAAAAATTTACTCTATTACGATGGAAGAACAGAATTGGAACATGTCGAAATAGTTGAAAAACTAGGATCCAAAAGTCCATTAGCCCAATTCTATGGAATTTTGATTACCAAATCATTTATATTTGGTAAGTATTCGGAGATTTTAAAAACAGGAGAATTATTAGAAAAAAACACCGCAGCACCAACTGTGTTTCATGATATTTGTCCGAATTTTTATAGATGTGTCGCTTACATATTATTGTTTAATTCTTTAACTCAAGAAGAAAAAAATATTTACAATGAAAAGATAAATAAACTTAAAAACGACTTTGCTACATTTTCAAAATTAAATCCTACAAATTTTTTACACATGTATTTATTAATCTTAGCAGTAGAAAATTTTCAAAACAATAATCAGTGGGAGGCAATGAAATATTTTGATGAAAGTATTACATCTGCATTAGAAAATGGTTATATACAAAATGCAGCCATTGCCTATGAAATAGCTGGGAACTTTTATAGACAAAATGCTTTTTTAAAAATTGCGGAAACCTATTTTTTTGAGGCTTACAAGTTATTCAAAGTTTGGGGAGCAAGTTTAAAAGTCAAAACTATGGAAAAAGAATTTCCTAGTTTTCAATTTAGCAAAAATACTAATCTCAATTTGACTAACTCCCCCACTTTAAGTAATTCTAAATCTGCTACTGATTTTCAGATGGATTACATTTCCACAATAAAAGCTGCTGATATAATACTAAGTGAAGTTAGAGTTGATAGTTTAATTGAAAAAATCATTCAAGTGATATTGGAAAATTCAGGTGCAAGTGAAGCATGTTTATTAATCAAAAAAAATGATAAATTTATAGTACATTCTTATGGAGAAGTAAAGGGTAAAGTTTTAACAAAATTCATTAATTTGCCCTTAGAAGAATTTCAAAATATTTCGCATAATATCACAAACTATGTAATCAATTCAAAAAAGACAATTATATTAGAAAAGGCTTATACAAATTTAGATTACATAAATAATTTCTACTTGGTAAATAAAAAAGTTCAATCATTGTTATGCAAACCTATCTTTCACAAGGGAAATACGATAGGAGCTATATATCTAGAGAATAATTTTATAGCAGGAATTTTTAGCAAAGAAAGAACAGACATTATTAACCTAATATCAACGATAGCCGGTATATCTCTTGAAAATGCTTCTCTATATGAAGAATTAGATGAAAAAGTAAGAAAACGAACAAACGAACTTTTTGTGGCTAATAGTAAACTAACTGAAATGAATTCTTTATTGGAAAATACACTTACCGATTTAAAGACAACACAAGATCAATTGATCATTTCAGAAAAAATGGTAATGTTAGGAAAATTGATTGCTGGTATTGCCCATGAAATTAATACCCCCCTTGGCGCAATTGTAGCATCCAATCAAGTGGTGATGGACTTAGTTTCAGAAAACTCATTAGGTTTATTAGAATCTTATTCCAAGTTTGATGAAAAAGAAAAAGAGGCTTGGGCAATCTTATACCAAAACGCAGCGCATAATACTGATTTTCTTGATACAAATGTTTCTCGGAAAATAAAAAAAGAACTTTCCGAATACTTTCAAAATAAAAATATAAAACTAAACAGTTATTCAATAGATAGTCTTTCTGAGCTAGGAATGACAGTTCATAATATTGAAACTTTGTTGCCATACATAGATTTAAAAAGTTTTGATACCATTCTTGAAAATTCCTTAAATTTAATTACAATTCTAAACTCAGGAAAGATAATTAAAAATGCAGCCGAGAAAGCTTCCAGAGTTATTAAAGCATTAAAAAATTATGTACATGAAGATCATTTTGAAAAAAGAACGATAGTAGATGTTCGTTCTCAAATTGAAATGTGTTTAGTTCTTTATCAAAATAAAATCAAACTTGGAATGGAAATTATAACAGAATTTCTAACAAACCCGTTTATTGTAGGATATAGTGATCAATTAAATCAAATATGGATAAACCTAATTAACAATGCGTTATACGCCGTACAATTTTATGGCAGATTAATCATTCGAATTTTTTTTAAAGATGAATACTTATGTATATCTTTTACTGATAATGGTCATGGTATTGCGGATGAGATTAAAAGTAAAATTTTTAAACCATTTTTTACAACTAAAGCAGCCGAGGATGGGAGTGGACTTGGTTTGGATATTTGTAAAAAAATAGCAGAAGCGCATAAAGGTAAAATAGAATTTACAAGTGTTCCAGGAGAGACTTGTTTTATTGTATATCTGAATCGTTATTTAGAGCAAGAGTAAGTTTGGTTACAACAAAAGTTTTTGACTAGACTTTCTGACTTTTTCTAAAATTCTGGAAGTGTGAATACAATCCCAGAAAGTTCCATTTTAAGTGTAATCAGACAACCTGAAAGGATGAAAGTAAAATGAAAAAAATTATAACTATTTTTGTTTTTTACAACCTAGCCGTTTTCGCATTATTAGCCGCATTAAATTACACACCCATCGGACAAAGTTTTTCTCTTCCCTATTATGGAATCCTTGGTTCTTCTCGTTGGATAGGAATGTTATTTGGAATTTTTTTTCTAAATTCAATCTTTTCTCTTGGGCTTATTCTTGTGCTTAGACAAATGATCACAAAAGTTTCCTTTCATGAAAACATAATTCGCAATTACCTCTTGTTAAGTCTTGTGCTTATGCTTTGGGCAACCTTTCGTTTGAGTAATACAGTTTGTATCGAAGGAGAATGTCAAAAAGGAGTTGGAAAACTTGCCTACAAAACAGGAGAAATTTATGAAGGCGAGATAAACGAATACCAGGCAAATGGAACTGGCAAAATTTATTATCTAAATGGAGATATCTATTCAGGGGAAATGTTTAACGGAAAACTTCATGGGAAAGGAGTTCTGACTTTAAATAACTCAAAAGAAAAAGGCATTATTGAATCAGAATGGTTTAATGGAAAATTAAACGGAGAAGCTAAGAAGATTATAGAACCAAACCAAAAAATAGAATATTTATTTTATCGAGATGGAGTCATTAGTAATAAGTAATTTAGATTTTATACTTGCAATTTGTGAGCAAAACTTGATATTTACTCTATGACTCTCTTTGTGAGAAAAAATCCAATAACGCAAAAATACAACAAAAGAAACTATCTAGAAGGGCGTTTTTAGAATATAGCTATGGATAAAAAAACAATCTTCTTATTACCTCTTGACTTAAAGGGCAAAAAGCAAACACGCATTACCCCTAAATTCATCAGAGAAATTTATAACTCTGATAAAAAAGATATTTTGCCCGAACATTTACAAAAGAAAAAAAATAATATTTTTACATTAGAATTAAATCGACTGATTGGAAAAATTTCTGAAAAAAATAAAGTTCCAAATAAAAAAGAAGAACTTCCTGAAATTGAGAACATTCGCAAAACTCAAACAATAAACGAAACTCCTATCGTTTTACAAGAACAAGTAAAATCTTCCCTTAATAAAAACGAAATTCTAAATAAAATCTATTCCGACAATTCCCCTTTAGAAAATACGGAGAATTATTTAGAAAATTTTTTCCATGATTTAGACATTAAAGCATATTCATTTTTTTTCTATGAGCCTCATACATTTACCTACTATCCTGTGTTTTGCCAAGGGCTTTCTGAAAGAGCAAAAATGAATTTGTTATTTCAATCGCAAGATAAATTTTTACAAAATAAAGACAAAGGATTTATTCATTTATTTTTTCAACCAGTCTTAATTAACGATATCTTTTTTAAAAAGAAATTATCAAATGAAGAGTTCGATAAATATGAAAGTTTAGTTTTGAAATTTTTTGATACATACAATTTACCTGGTTTACTTGCTGTATTCTATGAAAAAAATAAAAGCCCTAACCCAGATGATATTCAAAATCTATCTAGAAAAATTGACACAGAAATTAAACCCTTAGTTCCTTTTCTTAATTCCTACTTCCAATCAAAAGTGAATGCAAAATTAGATCACTATGATATTCTCAGAAAAATCATTCATACTATTCGAATCCAATCAAAACTTTTAGGGGAAAATTTTTATATTACAAAATTAGAAATTTCAAACTATAGGAAAGTGGAAGATTCTGCTTCCAAAAAAAAAGATTTTTTGATTTTGTTAAAGAATCATCTCTTAAAAGAAGAAGGTTTAATTGACATGAATTATAATGAAGTTATACTTCTGACAAAAGAAAATGAAGTAGAAAAAATCATTCAATACCTCTGCGAAAACACAAAAACAGAATTGCAATTTGATCTAAAATCAATGAAGTATCCACAAAATGGTAAAAATCTTTATTTATATTTTTAGCTTATTTTCCATTTCGTCCGTCTTAGCAGAAAGTATTTCTAAAAAAGAACTAATATCTTTAAGGCAAAATGCTATATACCTCTACAATGACAAAAAGTATACTGAATCAATTCCTTTATTTGAAAGATATTTATCTTTTAGAAATGAGCCAAAAATCAAAATCTATTTAGCAAAATCATTTCTGCAAAGAAAAGATTTACCAGAGCCAGAAGAAGACGATGAAATTTTTGTAAGGCAAAATAAAATATTTACTCTAATCGAAAATTATAAAAAAGCTTCTAAAATTTTTGCTGACGTTGTGCCCTACCTAGAACAAGTTACTCCTAAAGATAGATCAATTCCTGATTTATATTTTCTCTGGGCATTTTCAGAATACTTTGGTAAAAATAACGAAAAGGCAATTGGATTATTTAAAAAGTCTGCTATATTAAAACCAGAATTAAAAAAAATGGCAAACTATAATATTGCTGTGATTTATGAAGAATTAGGACAAAATACAGATAGCCAAATTTATTTTAACAAATGAAAAAAATTGACAAAAAATTTCAAATGCTGTTTAGCGAAGACGAGTTAAAAGTACTCAAAGAAGAAGCAAACAAAAGACAAATCTCTGCTTCTGAATTTATACGGATTTGTATTAAACACGAACTGTCTGAAAAGTCCACCTACTCTCGCATAATTGCACTGCGAAATTTAACAACAATTTACTAACTATGAAAAATTACCTTCTCACAAAAGATTTACTGTTAGAATTATTACAAGGTAGTAAATCTCAAAAAGAGAAAATCTCCCTAAAACTAGAAGACTTGCTTCAAAAAAACAAATCATTATTTATTTCCATGAACACGTTAAATAATATTTTGAATAATGAACCTGATATAGAAAAACGAAAACTAATCTACCAGAATACTAAATCACTCTGCGAAAAAATACTTTTATTGGATAATAATGATTTACCCCTAGTTTTTGGTTTTCAAAGTCAATTTAAAATAAACCATGAAACAGCGATGGAACTTTTGATTGCGCAAAAACACGAATTAGATTGTATTTTAGATATTTCTGAAAAATTCCAATTCCAAAAAATAATTTCAGTTGTTAGTTTGATTCTTGAAGGTGAATGAAACACCACTAGATAAAATACTTTTCTGATCTAAACCTGTGTCTTCATTGTAATTTTTGTTACAAGCACTGATTTTAAAATAATAGGTAATTCCAGGTTTAAAATGTAGTAGATTTTTATCTTTTCTATTTTGAGAATTTAGAGATATAAGCTCGTTATCCACACATTGTCTAAGGGACTTGTATGATTTTACTAAATCTGTTCCTTCTTCTAATCCTGTTATGTCTTTGGACTTTTCATTCAGAGTTAAAGTTCCTACCATACGATCGGGACTAACTCCATAATGAATAAAATACTTTCCACCGCTTCTGACATTCTCTTCATGGTTTGAAACCCAAGAAAGACAAACTCCAAGTGGATCATCTTCTTTTTGAAACACTTTCACACCAGCAGGGGGACTTGGTGGCATTGATTCAATATAACGAATTTGAACTTTATTTAAGGAAGGTGTTAATTTTCCTGCATAGTCAGATCTGAGTAAAAGTTTCCATTGTAGGTATTTAAAATCTGCATCCAGATACTTTTTGTATTCAGATGATTCAATCCAAGGAATATTAGAATTATCCTCTGTAAAAAAAGAATTTGAAATTCTAAAAAAAACTTCTATGTGAGTTCCTGAAGGTTTGTTTGCATCATAATCGAATGATAGTAATTTAGAAAATGAATTTTTAGTTTGTAATACTGGTGAATAAGCAATTCCATTGTAATGACTTACAAATTTTATGGTATCATCGTAAACCACTCCTTTATAAGGCTCTGTAAGAATATCTATATTAGGAACTCCTAATCCAATCATAAACTGGTCGAGTTTTCCATAAAAACCTTTTCCTATCAAAAGAGGTGTAGTGTCATTTGGGTGAAATCCAAACGGGAGAGATGTAGGATTTTCGGAACTTTTGATTGCTTCTATTTCTGTCTTAGCTTTACCATCTTCGAATAACACTGCTTTGCCGGTCATAGGATCAATCGAAATTAGGACATGAGTCCAATCTTCTGTTTTTAATTTATCTGGACTTTTTAGAAAAAAAGAACGGGATTCAGTTTTAGAGTAAGAAAACATATTATGAAATTTTACTTCCATTTTATTGTTCACAATATTACATTCTAATCCAAACTTTTTTCCACCCGTAATTAGGCTTTTAGTAAATACAACAGAATACTGCTCTGACTCACCCGGCATAACAAAAAAAGAAATGTAAAAAGGCTCTGTAAAATGAGTGGAATTTAAAAGTCTGTTGTTATTAGCCGCTATAGAAATATAGCTATTACTCGCAGCAAAGGAAGCATATCTCTTTCCAAGTAAACTTTTTTCTTCTTCAACTGCATAACTAGAGGAACTAATAATGTAGTTACCTACTTTATCTTTTAGTTCGGTTGCTTTTTTATTTTCAAAGTCTAGGAATAACTCTACGTTAGCCTCTCCTTTTTGTGGACTAAGTTCTAACTTGTGATTTTTGGCAGAGGCTTTTACTATCCGTATTCCTTTCTTTTTTAACTTGGCAAAATCTTCTTTATCATCAAAAATAAATTCCCCAGAAAAAATGGGTAAACATGCCAAAATATATAAAAGAAAGGTTTTTAGGTTCATTCTCTATCCAATAAATTAATACGATTTTCGTGGCGTCCAGCCTCAAAATCAGACTCTAACCACTTCTTTACTATTCGGACAGAAAGGTCTTTTCCTAAAACTCTTCCTCCGAGAACAATTACATTAGCGTTATTATGGCGTTTTGCCATTTCCGCAGTGTATTCATCTGTGCATAGGGCAGCCCTGATACCTTTCATTCGATTTGCTGCAATGGACGCACCAATTCCTGTTCCACAAAGTGCTATGAGCTTGGGAAATTCACCCGCAAGAAGCCTCTTGCAAGCAGCCTTAATTACTGTCGGATAATCCACCGATTCTGTCGAATTTACCCCACAATCTACGATCTCAAATTCATTTCCAAAACTAGAATGTAAATATTCTTTTAATTCAAAACCACCATGATCAGAAACCAATCCAATTCTTTCTTTCAAACTATTCTCCTTTTAATTTGTGTGAGTTGCGGCTGCCTTTTTTAATTCATCTAAAACTTTATATACATCAATATCATACTTTTCAAAGAGGTAATTTTTTGCTAAATCATATCTTAATAAATTAATATTAAAATTTACTTTTGCTTGAAATCCAACTAATTGAGCTTGTGTAAAAGCATCTAACGCATTTTTAACGGCTAATGCAGAGTATCTGCCTTGTATAAATTTGGTTACTAAACCATCATAGAATTTTTTTGTTTCTTCTTCGGTTCGTTTTGCAGTAAGAAGAACTGAATAGGATGACTTAATTGCCTCATATCTAGTGCGAAGCTCATCTTCAATTTCTCTTGTCAATGCCGCTTCTTGGTCTGTGATTTCTTTGATGTTGATTTGTGAATCTCGAATGGTTGTTTTTACGCCCTGATCCCAGAGAGGATAAGACAGTGTAACATCTGCACGATACTCTGGATATTTCCATGATCTGATCCCGTTGTAATTCCCAAGATAATAATTATCTTGCGGAGAAAGAAGTGACTGTGCCCTAGAGCTTGCCGTTCCACTTATTTTAACAGAAGGCATATCCTCATCTTCTGCTACACTAAGACCAAGTTTTGCTAGTTCCTTTTGTCTTTTAAGATTTTTGAGATCGATTCTATTCTCTAGCGCATACTTTATATCAGCCTCTAAATTGATTTCAGGAATTACCTCTACTAAATCTGTTACGCCATTTATTTCGGTTTGAGAATCAACGCCTAAAATCCTTTGTAAACGACGTTTGGCATCGTCTCTGTCTAATTTGGTTCTTTCTACTTGGGATTCAACATTAGCCACAACTGAGTTCCATTGACTCTGTTCAAATCTTTCTGCGGTACCTATAGCCTGTTTTCTTGCAGTTAGTTTACTGATACTTTTTGCATTTTCGAGAAGACGTTCGTAAGTTAACACAGCAGAATCAGCAACGGATAACGACCAGTATTCTACAAGAGTTTGAGTAACTAATTGTGTTAATTGAAAGATAAGAGTATCTTGCTGAATCGCACTTTGTGTACGCAGTATTTGTTCTTTTGTTTTTTCTGTGCGTCCAAATGAATACTTTAAAAGTTCTTGGCTAAGTTTTACACTGACAGCACCAGTATGCAAAGGTTTAACTCCTAAAAATGCAAATGCAGCAGGTGTGGTAAGTGGATTTTCTAAAGCATTCGAATCAAAACGAATTGTGCTAACCTCTGCTAAAAAATAAGTTCCAGTGGAAAATTGTTTTTCAATCCCAGCACTTAATTTGTCTGTCTGTAATTTTGTTCCTGACAAAAAGTTATTCTGGTTATAAGGAAGTTTGACTTCAGATTTGGCAACTTCTGCAATTATCTTCCAAGTAAACTTTGATTCATTTTTATAAATGGGAGTATCTGCTTTCAAAATTTCAAATTTGGCATTTTGAACTGTAGCATTTGTCTCAATTACTTTTTTAACTGCATCTTTCAGGGACAAGCGTAATACTTTGGGATTGGTTTCCTGCCCCAAAATCGGAGAAACAAAAAGTAACAAAAGTAGGAAGAGTAAGTCAAAAGATTTTTTTTTATAATATTCTATCATATGTAATTGTAGTTTTGCTAATGCTACTAACTGTGTAGTCAGTCGCCTAGTTTTTGTAAATCCTTTTCACTGACTATTTATTAATCTAAAAATGTTTCATTACCAATTTTGAAAATTAGCTTTTTCTAAATTGGGGGATAGAAATCTTAGAGGCAATATGTTTAAAATCCTCTTTAACACGATATAAAACTGGAACAAAAATTAGAGTCACACCAGTCGCAAACAACAATCCCCAGCCAAAAGCAAGCGATAGAGGTTGTACAAATGGGTCAAGTGTTGGAATTCCATAAGCACTTGGCACAAGTCCAATTACAGTACTAATAGTTGTTAAAAAAATTGGTCTCAGTCGAATCGCGCCTCCATTGATAATCGCCTCTTCGATTGACATTCCTTTTTGTCGTAACTCCTCTATAAAAGTAATTAACATTAAAGTATTTGCCACAATACTTCCACTTAGGGCAACAATGGCAAGTGTGCTCATAAAACTAAGAGGCATTCCGTGAATCATAAGCGCAAAAAGTACACCCACAATTCCAAAGGGAATGGATCCAATAATTACAGTAGTTGTTCCAATGGAATTAAAATATAAAATAAATATTCCAAAAATAACAGCCACAGCGAATAACATGGATATACCCAGGTCCTTAAACGATTTTCCGGCATCTTCTTGTTCACCACCAAATATAACCGAATAATCTGGATATTTACTTATGCTCACAGTTGTTTGTAGTTTTCTATTTACAAACAAAGAAGTAGTCTTTTTTGTATCCACTGACGCTTCCAGACGAACTACTCTTTGTAAATCCTGACGATTGATCATGGAATAATCTCTTTCTTTAGCCGAGTATGTAACTTGCTCTAAAGGAATTAATCTTCTATTTCGATTTTCTACTTTTACTAAAGAAATACTTTTCATGGATTGTCGTTCTGACTCAGGAAAACGTACAAGTATATTGATCTTATCCTCTCCTTTGCTGATAGTAGAGGCTACTTCTCCGTTAAACGCAGTTCGAATCGACCTTGCAATGTCTCTAGCACTAATTTCTGCTTTGCTTGCAATACTGTCTCTCACATGAAAACGATACTCTTCTTTTCCTAGTTCCAAATCCGTTCGTATATCCGAAACCCCATCTATTTTTTCCAATTCTTCCTTATATAGATTTGCAATTTCTTGGATGATCTTATAATCTGCTCCTCGAATTTCCAAACTAACTGGTTTACCAACAGGAGGTCCTTTGACTTTTGCATTTACATCATAAATCATATCTTTGGGGATATTCCCCATTTGCTTCGATTCTTCTATAAATTCTCTAATTTTCTGAACAAGAATTCTTGCATCTTTCCATTCTTGTCTATCCGCCGCAGGGACTAACTTTAAATTCAAATGAGAACGATGTACTTCGAGTCCAGGTTTTGGATCTACAATTGGATTTTCGTGAATTCCAATCCTGCTTCTAAGATACTTAAAATCTTTTCCCGCCATCAAAGTTACAGTAGGTTCCAATTTTTCCATGGTATCTAGATTTTTTTGGAGTGTAGAGCCAATTGGCATCCAGATTTTAATTTCAATGTCTTCCTCACTGCCAGAGGGAAACATTACGAACGGAAGAAATTTTCCAGCAGCAAATAAAGTCAAAAAGAAGATAATAGTAAATAGCCCCAAAACCAACACTCTATGTTTAAGTGCAAAGGTAATAGTCGCTTTATAAGCTTCTATTATAATACCAAAAATTCCTTCCTTTTCTTCAATTGATTCATCCTTTACCTTAGCTTCTAGTTTATTCGGAAGAAATTTATTTAACCAATTTGGTAAAAACACTAACGCAAATAAAAGAGAACAGGCAAGAGTAATTAAAACAACAGCTGGAATTCCCAAAATAAATTTTCCAATGATTCCACTCATAAATAATAATGGGAAAAACGCCGCAGAAATCACAAGAAAGGAAACTAACAAAGGAACAAGCACATCTTTAAAAGTCTGAAGCACTGCTTCTTTTCTTTCATACCCTTCTTGCATTAGCCGGTAAGTGTTTTCAGCGACAACTATAGAATTATCCACCATCATTCCAAGTACCATCACCATTCCGAAAATGGTAATCGTGTTAATTGTAAATCCAATTTGTTTTATAAAAATAAAGGAAATGAAAAAAATGAAAATAATCGCAACACTAATCATCACACTCAATCGAAAGCCCAAAATAAATACAAGAGAAAGTAAAACAAGAGCCAGACCAGTTTCAAAGTTTAAAATCAAATCTCCTAACTGTCGGCGAACGTCTTTACTTTTGTCTTCGTAAATAGTAGTCTCCACTTCGGGAAAATTCCCCTCTATGGAAGTTGCGAGATTTTTTACAGCGTCTGCAGTTGTTATAATATCCGCCTGTTCATTTTTCCATACTCTGAGGATAATACTATTTTTACCGTTTAGCTTCTCAAATGTTTTTTCTTCTTCAAAAGTATCAAATACTTTTGCAACATCTTTTAAGAGAGTAGAAAATCCTATTTCATTTCCTAAAATTGGAATAGTAAGCATATCCTTTGCTTCTTCAAAGTCTCCTTTTGTGCGAAGAAGATATTCTGTGCCGTTTACTTTTAATCTACCGGATGGCATATTGATATTTCTAGACCCTAACGCATTTAAAAGAGTATTCAACCCTACTTCTTTTGCATTGAGAAGAGAAGGACTTACTTCTACTAAAAATTCTCTATTTCGATAACCTATTTTTTCAACTTCTGCAATTTCTTTGATTCGAAAAAATTTATCTTCAAATGCTTTTGCCGTATCACGCAGTTTTTTGTAGTCAGCAATTGGGTCTAAACTTTCTTGTTTTAAAGAAAGGGCGAGGCTAATTACTTCTTGTTTTTCGGTAGTAATCTCCCGGACTTTGGGTTTCTGGGCGTTATCCGGTAGACGTGTAGAATCTACTGCATCTCTTATATTGTCTAAAATTTTTTTAGTGTTCTTTGATCCTTCTACGAGAAAAATCATAATTACACTTACATTTTCTAAGTTATAACTTCGAACTTTGTCAATTCCAGTCACAGACTTCAATTGTTTTTCAATGGGAATTGCGATTAGCCGCTCAATTTCTTCAGGCGTTGCACCGGGGAGTGGCGCTTCAATTACAATTTTATCTAAAGCAACATTTGGGAATGCCTCTCTATGCATACTGAGTAATCTAGATAAACCAACTAACAAAAGTAAAAATAAAATAAATTGAATGATGAGAGTTTTTTCAGCTATAAATTTTCCGATTGATTTCATAAATGAATTCCTAAAATACTTTTACCTTTAACTAAATTTTTATTTACTAATATACATTCCACTGCGTAAATCCATTTTCTTTCGAACTCTAACTAATAAAATATCTTTTGTTATTAAGCTTCTTTCTTTCTGAAAGAAAAAATTAATCTTAGGAGTGGCAACTTTATAACTTGGATGCGATTCTAGAACTTCAAAAGTCATTTGATCTCCTAAAAAGTTCTTCATATCTTCTAGATAGTCAGCAGGAACTAGTACAAGCCTGGAATCTTCAATATTGATTATCTTGTAAAATTTCATCTTATCAAATAAAGGTTTCATAAGTCTTTTCGAATAAAAACTATACGATCTTTTAGAAGAAGGCAATTTATAAGTAAAGATTTCTTTTTTGCTTGGTTCAAGCGCAATAATTCGATTACCCACTTGAGAAGCAGGTTGATACGAAAGTAAAAAAGGATACAAAGAACATTCTATATTAAAATAAATTAATACAGTTGCAAAAATGGAAAGGAGTAAAGTCGGTCTATAATTTTTTAACAAAAAAGTAAAGGAAATAATAAATAATAAAATCAAAGGTGTCCACTTAAACTCTATTACGGAGAATGGAGTTAATAGTAAAAATACGATAGTGGCTAGATAAGGCAGAAGAAATAGATAATTCTTTTGATTATTTTCAATGTATTTTTCCACGACGCCGGACGTAAATATAGCTGCTGCGGGTAATAGCCAATAGATGTACTGCGGAAGTTGGTATCTAGAAAAACTAATAAGTCCTAGGAATAAAAAAAACCAAAATGGAATTACAAAATACTGCGATTCAAATTGATTTAATTTTATTTTTTCCATTAGCATTTTAAATTGGTTTCTAAATCCATTTTTCTTAATTTCATTCTTTAGAACTGAAACAAGATAGAAAATTAATGGAATCAAAAAAGTAGAAAACGCCCATGCAAAATTCAAAATGAAATAAAATGGATCTACCTTTTGGTCATACATTTTTCTATAAAACCTACCGAAAGATTGAATCCATAAGAAAAAATGTGGACCATACCAAGAAAAATCCTGAAATAAAATATAAGACCAAATTGCCGGAAATAAAAGGAGTAGCGGTATACCTACTATTAGCCTCATATTCTTCAGTAGAGTCCAATCTCTCCTGATTAAAATATCTCCTCCAATAGAAATAGCTGGAATTACAAGGGAAATTGGACCTTTTGTAATAAATCCAAGTCCTATAAAAACATACATCAAGTAAAACCATCTCGAATTTTTCTTTACTCCCAAATAATAAGCATGATGAATAAATAGTAAATAGGCAGTTAAATAGACGTCAATTTTAGGATCTACAACCATGGCAAATAAACCAGGGCAGGTTGCATAAATTACGAAGGCAAGAAAAGACCTACGAAAATTATTTGAAATAAGATAAGTAATTCTAAAAATAGAATAAAAAGAAAGTAAAGTGATGAGTATTGCAGGAAGCCTAAAAGTATAATTTGAAATCCCAAATAATTTAAAAAAAACTGCGATCGACCAAAAAGTTAAAATTGGTTTATCTAAGTATTGTTTGCCATTATCCCGCAGAAAAAAATATTCATTATTTGTAACCATCTCCCGCACAATTTCTGCATATTGAGCAGAATCAATGTCTATCACATCAAACGGTAGAGTAAATAGAATTGGAGCAATAGAGGCTATTAAAACTAAAAAGTATAAAATTCGTTTCATTAATCCCCCAGACCAGATTGAAGCATACATTCTGCCATACCTTTACATGAGTCTGATTCCTCTGCGTAACAGCTTAAAATTTCAGATTGGTATCTGGTACAACCTTTCATACAATTAATGACACCCAAGTTTAACTCCGGTCCTGTTATTTTCATTTTATTTACTTCCTCAGTACACTTTATAAAAAAATTACATGCACTTTCACACTTAGCTTCAGTAGGATCTTTGCATTCTGAAAACAAAAAAACAAGTATTATAAAAATAAGTTTCTTCATATTTATATCTCCTAAACTTTGCAGTTTATTTTTTAAACCTATTAGATTCTAATTATCCATATTCCTTTTCGATTTTTTAAAGAGATAGTAAGGAGCATCCTTTAAGAAATCAATTCACTCTTAGAATTCAAAATTTTATTAATAGATAAAATGTCTATATATAAAATATAATTTATATGTTTGACTAAATTTTTATTAAAATTAACTTGATTAATAGTTAATAAAGTGAAGTAATTTTGAAAAGAACTAAACAATTAAACCAAATAGCTAAGGCAATCCGAGAGTTCTATAAATCTCTAAAGAATGAATTTAACGCTATTTTAGAATCAGAGGGTTTTACGAATGGGGAATTTTTATTACTCAAAAGTATAGCACTTTCCGGTAATAAAAAAATATCTGAAATTGCTAAAGAACTTTGTGTTACAATGCCCTATCTTACTTCTCTGGCTGACAAAATGGTGAAAAAAAAAATACCTGGAACGAATCCAATCAAAAGAAGATAGACGAATTGTAATTATCCGACTAACACCGAAAGGGATAAAAATTTACTCCAAATTAGATGCAGTGGTGCATAAATACTTAGAAAAAAAATTTGACAAACTAACAAATCAAGAATTAGAAACTTTTGAAAAATTACTTCAGAAAGTTTCCAATTTAACATAAAAGAGTAAAATCCTACTTCATTTCTTGCCAGATTGATTTACATTCATCCTGAAATTCCGACGGACAAGTTAAAAATACAGCTAATCCTTTACTGTTTGCATATTTATAAGTCTCAAATCCTGTATAGGATCGAATTTTACTTTCATCTGCCAAATTAAAACTTGTCTCGTAGACTCCTGTAAAAATCTCTTTTCTTGTAAAATTGCTTGATCGTTTTACCGAATTAGAAAGTCCCCTTCTAGAATCCCAAAGATCAGGATAATGAGAAGTATCCGTTAGATTATGATTATGAGATGTTTGACCAATGCTAAATATGATCTGACTTGGAGATTCATAAAAAATCTTTTTTTCATATTTTATATATTCTGATTCCAATGTTTTTTCATTTTCCAATTTGTTAAGTAAAATACGAAAATACGAAACTTTCCAATTGTATTCTTTTTCTTTTCGGGCAAATCGATATAAGTCGTTTGGAAATACATATCTAAATCGATAATCAATTTCGTATAAAAAAGAAAAGTCTTTGCTTTCTATGAATAGTTTTTTCTCCTTCTTGGCACTTTCCGCATAACAGCCATAAGGCTCTGTAAGAATTTCTAATTCGTCTTTTTTGTCTTGGTTTTGCGAAATTAGTTTATTTAAGATAGTTTGTATCTCTGGTTTTATTTGTTTTTTATTTTTAGAGTCTATTTTTTGGCAAAGGGAAATTCCTTTCAATAATCGAATCGCCGGAAAGAATTTTCGTTTGGCTACTAATTCTTTTGCCTCAGCAATATGAACATCTAGCTGTTCCAAATCAGGGATAGCTTCTTTGTAAGAATCATCTAAACTAAATTGAATTTCTCCATTCCACTTGAGTCTGTAATTCCGACCAAATACATCAACTTTATCTATAAAATGCGGACGAACAGTATTAACCACATCCTGTGGAAAAAGGGACAAAGAAAAAGTTATAAGAATACCACGGATGAACACGGATGAACACGGATTGAATAATATGGTTTTTCCTTTATCCGTGTCCATCTGTGTTTATCCGTGGTGAAGAAATTATTCTCCTAGGGCTTGGGTTACTATTTCGTATAACGTATCTTTGTGTTCTTGTGCTTTGGGGATAACACTTAGATGGCGTGAAAGAGAAATTAGGTATTTATCATCTAGAACTTTTCCATTTAGCCATTTGCCTGTCATGTCCATCATTACATCCAAAATGGATTGAAATTCCATTACTCCTAGACCTGCCAAGTTTGTAGCAAATCCTAGCGCACCTTCTGTTGGAATGTACATCTTAAAGTTTTTGATCTTCTTTAAGTCCATACCTTTCGGTAGAGCATTTGTTACTTTTTCTTCCATATCAACTGCCATTGGACCAATGTTTGTCATATTAATTAAAGCGGCATATACGGAGTTGACCTTTCCATGAATCGTATGACATTCGTCACCCAGTTTACGAATTTTCTTTGCATTATCACGAGTAACCGCATCACGTCCCAAAAAGTTCATGTGATAAAGATAATCTTCTAATTCCTGTCCAGAAATTGCACCTAACAAAATTAATTGATAAAGGGTAAATATTAAATAGTCGCTCTCGGTATTGTCCCCAAGTAAAATTTCTTTTGCTTTGGTTGGTTGATATAATCTATCTTGCAAAAGAATTGTGAGTTTGTATGTAAGCTGGTCAAATAAACTTTGGTAAGTTGAACCAAAGAATTTTTTAGCTCGATCCACCGCCGGACCTACTCCTTCTTTTAGTAAATCATTCAAATTAAAAACAGAAATTAAAACTTTATCGAAAACTCCTTTGATTGTCCCATCCAAATATTTCAAATGGAGAGATTCCATTTCTATTCCATGATTGCGAATTGTAGCATGAAGCGCGCGTCGAAAATAGTGTGGACTAGCAGAAATAAAAGCTAGCGGAGAACCTTTCGTATCTTCTCTTAGTCTTTTATAAAAAGTAGGCATTCCTGGGAGCGGAAACTTTTGATTAGGCGTTTCAAAAAGCGTAGAAAGCATTCCTTTTTTGGAACCAAGCTCAGTGGCAAGATAGGTTTGGTCAATGTCTGAGGTTGTTATAAAAGAATTGTATTTTTCGGATAGAATTCGCAGTTTTCCCATTCCTACAATAGTCATTTTTGTAATTTTGCTATTTTCTTTTATGTTTAAATATGCGATGTCTTTTGTGTATTGACGATAGGAGTCACTGCCCTTAAAGATCACAGAAAATGTGTAAAGTCCTGCTTTGATTTTATGCGTTAGTTCATAGGAGAAGAATCCATCCTCAGTTCCCACAAAGTCTTGTGACTCAAAAACCTTTTTTCCTTTTTCATTACAGACTTCTATACTTAGAACAGGTTTACGAACGGGAGCAAGGCTAAAATCCAAAAAGGGAGTAATTTCATTTTCCTGCCCTTGGAAAAGTCCTGTCATCAAGTTCCAAAGGTCGTCAGCTTCCATAAAATCACTGATCCCAACATCCACAACTTGACCTCGAATGAGTGCTCGCCCTTCTCTACCCAGAGAACTACTACAAACTGCAATCCGTTTTTTATCTTTCGTGCGAACTTCTTTTTCTTTTTCAGGCTCGTTTGATTCTATTTCTTCCAACTTGTGAACTCCCATGTATGTTCAAACTAAAAATTTAGCAGTAAAAAGTAAACCATTTCGTTTACAACTTGAAGATTAGATGAACTTGGATGGGAGACATTGTGTAAAAAGATATACCGCAAAGAACACTAAGAGAAAAGCNNAAGAAAATCATAAACTTTGTGCGCTTTGTGAAAACCCTTGTGTCCTTTGTGTTAAAAAAACTCTTAATTGTAAAGAATTGTACAATGTTTGGCAGATAAATTTCTCACGGCGCAAGTTCGGACGTTGCTAGTTCGAAATAACGGTATAATTTTTAACTTAATTATACTAACCCACATTCAATAATTAAGCACTATGTTTAATTATTGATTTTTTTAGACATTAAAAATATCTTGTATGACCATTATTTGAGTAATAAGATTTTTTATTTAACACATTCGTAAGATTGATTATTATTTAAGCGTATTTTAAGACATTAAGTCGGTACGTAACTTGCATAAAAAGGGGTAGGATATTGCTATGATAGAGCTTAAATACGGAACTAGAAAAGTAATTTCATTTAGAGGAGCTAAAAAGGTTGTGGGCGGACTTTCTGACCAGAACAAAATAGCGGTGCTTTTATACATCAGTAAGGAATTTTCCAATGTAGGAAGGGAAGAGGATTTATTTGATACATTGATTACTCT
>DDBL01000009.1:0-16333 GCA_002333425.1 Leptospiraceae bacterium UBA2033 | reverse complement strand
GTTTTAGGGACAATATCCGTTGAGTCGGACACTGAATTCTTTTATAAAGAAGATGATCTGGAAATTCTTGAGGCATTAGGCTCTCAATTGGCACTTGCTTTGACAGGAGTAAGGTTAATTGAGGGACTAATGACCGCTAGAGCAAGAGAAGCTGCCATTTTATCTCAGTTAGAATGGGATTTGAAAATGGGTAGAAATGTGCAAAGTCAAATTCTACAAAACCACCTTCACCCATGGAACGGAATTTATTTTGGAACTCACTATGAGCCTATGGTTGAGGTAAGCGGGGATTATTTCGACGTCGTAAAACAAGGTAATACGATGACTGCGATCATTGTGGATGTTTCAGGGCATGGAATTCCAGCAGCCCTTGTTACCATGGCAATCCATTTTCACTTTAATCGTTATGTTACCCAAGGTTTGGGTCTTGCTGAAATTATGGAGCAAATGGGCGAATCACTAAAACCTCAATTACCTGAATCTACATACTTCACAGCATTTATCATTAGAATCTACCATGACTATACGTATGCCTACATTAATGGGGGTCACCAAAAAGTTCTGCACTTTAAAAATGATAGAACAGTTGATGAATTAGATTCAAAAGGTGTGCCGCTCGGAATCTTAGATGTCAAAAAATCAGACTACGAAGAAATGCACGGAAAAATTGAACCAGGCGAATATCTGCTTATGTTCACAGATGGATTTACAGAGCAAAAAAACGATTTAGGGGAAGAATACGGGCATTCTAGATTTAAAGAATCTTTTATCAAAGCCAGAGACTCAATCAAACAAGAAAAAACAAATGTATTTTCAAAAGACATAGTTAAATCAGTAGTATCCGACTGGAAAGAATTCAAATCTAGTCAAAAAAATGGTGATGATCTTGCGATATTGTTATTACAATGTAATACAACGATTACGGATGCTTTGCCGCTAGTGAGAATGGCAAAAGTTTCTGCGAGAGAAAAAAATAACGCAGATGCCTACTCTCTTGCTTTACAAGCCTATAAAATAGATCCATCTATCAAAGACAACTTACTCTTTCTTGGAAAAATGTATTACAATGATGGCAAATTTGCAGAAAGTGTAAAATTTATAGATGAATACATCAGAACAAGTGGAGAGGATACCGCGATTATCCACTATCTCTACGGCAAAGCACTATTTAACTCCGAGAGACTACCAGAAGCGAAACGAGCTTTAAAGAAATCCTTGTCGTGTGATCATACATTTGCAAAGGCAAGTTTACTTTTAGCTAAATGTTATCTGAAGGAAAATGCAATTCCAAAGGCAATTAAAACCCTTCAACAAGGAATAAAAAGTACACCAAGCAATGATGCTCTCAAAGTATCTCTAAAAAAATTAGAGGGAATCACTATCATTCGAACAAATACAGACGAACTTTCTGTATAAAAATTTTTATCAAATACAAAAGGAACACAAAATGAAAAGAATCTTATTCTTATTTCTCTTCTCTTTTACACTAAGCAGTTTTGCAGAGGATATTCCTACAACGGAAGTTATTACTCCTTCGCCTGAAGAGGTAATTCAATCATTCCAAGCAGAAATCAATACTCTAAAAGAAAAAGCAGCACTCGTAAAAAGTGAATCCGAAAAACTTAGAAGTGAAATCAATCTTCTCTGGGTTTGTATTGCTGCCTTTCTTGTATTTTTTATGCAAGCAGGTTTTGCATTAGTAGAAGCAGGTTTTACAAGGGCGAAAAATACAGTAAATATTCTAATGAAAAATCTATCCGATTTTACAATAGGCTCTATTTGTTTTTGGCTAATTGGGTTTTCCCTCATGTTTGGTCCACACATTATAGAAGGTATTGGTCTTGGAAAAATTTCTTTTTTAGAAACAAGCCTTCTCTTAGAAGATGGAAAACCTTCTCCGAATAAATTTGGATTTTTCTTATTTCAGTTAGTATTTGCTGCAACGGCTACTACCATAGTATCCGGTGCAATGGCAGAAAGAACAAAGTTTACCGCTTATTTACTTTTCTCTTTTTTAATGACAGCGTTTATCTATCCGATTTTTGGAAGTTTTGTCTGGTCGAATTTATTTGATACAAATAATTCTGGTTTTTTATCTAAAATGGGTTTCATAGATTTTGCTGGTTCTACTGTAGTTCATTCTATCGGTGGTTGGGCAGGTCTTGCAGGTACTATCGTATTAAAACCTAGACTCGGCAGATACCAACCAGGTGGAACCATTATTCCAATTTTAGGGCATAACATGACAATAGCCGCTATGGGTGTCTTTATTCTATGGCTTGGTTGGTTTGGATTTAATCCAGGAAGTACTGGAATAATTGATGGTGGATCGTTTGCAATCATTGCAATTACTACGAATATGGCGGCGGCAGCAGGGGCAATTTCTGCTATGACACTAAGTTGGATTCTATTTAAAAAACCAGATATTGGTATTACTCTCAACGGCGGATTAGCAGGATTAGTCGCAATCACTGCAGGTTGTAATAATGTAGGAGTTACCTCTGCTGTAATCATTGGTTTAATCGGCGGATTATTAGTAGTTGGCGGAGTTTTATTCTTGGATAAAATTGGTGTAGATGATCCAGTCGGAGCTGTAAGTGTTCACGGGCTAAATGGAGCATGGGGTACTTTAGCTGTCGGTCTGTTTGCAGATGCAACTTTTGGAGGAGGTCCAAATGGACTCTTCTTTGGTGGTGGAATCTCTTTATTAATTACTCAATTAGTTGGTGCAATGGCAGCTTTTGTTTGGGCATTCTCTCTAAGTTACGTCGTATTTTTTATAATTCATAAAACGATGGGGCTTAGAGTGAGCGAAGATGAAGAGATTGTTGGATTAGATTTATTAGAGCATGGAAACGAAGCTTATCCTGATTATAAATCTTAGACTTAGAGTGTGAGAAAGCATTAGCCACAGAGGCACTGAGACGCAGAGAAATAAGGTTTCATGGCATAAACTCAATAGCGCTAGCGTCATAATTTTTGAATCATTACATAATGCTTCAAAAATTATGCTTTTGGACAGCCTCAATGAATAATAATCGCTTTCCTAAGTGGGGATCATAAGGATTATCCCCATTTCTCTAGTTAATTCATGAAGCTTGGATAAACAATATTTTTTATTTCAACGCTCAACGCAAAAAAAAACAAAGACAGGCTTATTTCCCGATAGAACAGAAACCTTAAATCCCGCCTTTTTTGCATAGAAATCTATTCATAGATTTGAGAATTGGTATATATTCAAGCGATTCTAACTATGCATAACAAAACAGTAATCCAATATCCCAAAGGTGCTATGATTACAATGGCACATACCCAAAACCCTGGGGAGGTGTATATCTTAAAATCAGGAGAAATTCAAATTGAGTCCATATTTAGATTCAATTCTAAAAATCTGAACCGATACCTACCAGGTGATACTTTCGGATATGTATCTGCGATCACTCGAAATCCTCATAGTAGTACGTTAGTTGCTGCTACAGATTGTATAGTAATTCGACTTTCATTGGAAAATTTTTTTGAGTATTTGCGAAACAACAAAGATGTATTTCTAAAAATCATTTCTTATAATGCAGAAAAACTTAGAGCATTTATTGAGCATATAGATCCGTCCAAAAAAGAAGTAAAGTATAACGATGATTATCCAGAGAAGTTAATTCAAAATGCTTTATTTTACTTAGAACATGAGCAAAAAAAACTCGCCTGTTTTTCTTTAAAAAAATACCTAGAAGGAAAATTTGTCCGAGAAAAAAATCCAGAGAAAGTCATAGAAGCAGAGACAATTCTAAAAAAAGAAAATCCAAATTACACACTTCCGAACTACCCAAATTACTCAGACGAATCTACTTTTATACTAAAAAAAGGCGATATCGTTTTTGTGGAAAATGAGCCAGAAGACGAATTCTTCTATATAGTAATGCAAGGCTCTATCAAAATCAGTAAATTAGTAGATGGTCATGAATTCATTCTTGGAATTTTGGGAAAAGGGGAAATCTTCGGTGAGATGGCAATTTTAAACCAAATATCTAGAAATGCTACTGCAATCGCATTTGAAGATTGCGTTATACAGCGATTAACCGCAGATACAATTCTAGAAAAAGTAGATGAAACGATTCTCATTAAAATTTTTCACATCATTGCAAGAAGACTCTGGTACGCTTTCCATAGAGTATATATGTTAAAGGTAAGTGACCCGAACGTTAAGCTCTACGTACAACTTCAAATGCTCATAGCCGATGAAATGGCTAAACCCGAGCCAGAAAAAGTAAAAGATAAATTTATTTTTAGATTTTCATTGCAAGAGCTTTTACGAATGGTTGATATTATGGATATAAACAGTGATAGAATTAACGAATTTTTATCCGATCAAAACTTATCTTTCTCAAATGGACTTGTAGTAGTAAAGGACAGATTTATTCTAGATGCAAAAGTTGATTCCGTCAAAAAAAGAAACGCAAGAGTTTTGAAAGAAATTGTAATTTAAAATAATAAAGAATTATTGTAAGGAAATGAATTTTCCGAAAATATTGTAGGCTATAAGTATGGATTCAAAAAGTGTTTTAACAGATCCCAAAATGTCATCCCTGTTTGATTCAGGGAAATCCAAAGAAGACTCTGCCGCCTTCATTCATATACCAAACTATTCAAAAGTCACAAACCTACTCAAACGGATTTTAGATTTAGCAAGGGACAGACACAATCAAATAAAAAGTTTAAATGGATCTGAATCGGAAGTCAATACTTTACTAACCCTTGATTATTTACATATTTTATTACAAAAAGAAACTGCATTAAAAGATACAGAAAAAACATCTGCTGCGATTAATGGAGCTTTAAAACAGATGTTAGATCTTTATACAAATGGAAAAGAAAAGTATGGTTATCTCTACCCAATTCTAATAAGTGAAGATATTAAAGTTATTCCGAAAATTTTACTAATAGCTCCGCAAAAAGAAAAACAAACTCCAATAGCACTCTATCGCGAAAACTGTTTTAATTATTCAAAAAATATCATAGACCAAATGCTAAACACAAGAGCAAAAAATACAAGACGCTCCGATGATACAACAGAAATTTCCTTGTTACGTCTCAGTAAAAATGGAAGTGAATGGTTGTTTCCTAAACTTCTCTCAATCGAGAGTGAGCTTGTAAGTCTTCTGAAAAAAGGTTTTTTGCCCTACTCCTATATTCCGCTTAACGACTTCATTGAAGATTTTACTGAATATGGACTAAAACAAGACAAACTATTACAAATTTTACCAGACTACCACATGATTCAGGAGAAAATTGAATTTACGGATAATGGTGAATATGCGCGTGTTCCCGAAGTGATTTATCACTATAAGTCGCAAGTAGAAAGTCTAGAAAAATTCGTTTTAAAATATATGGGTGGTATGGCAGAAAAACTTAAATTCCATATCTACAAAACAAATCTTTCTACTTTTATGGAAAAATACAACGTTAGTTATCCTGATGACCCCGAGACAATCAAAGAAAGAATGGATGCACTTTTTGATTTAATTACACGTTTTCCGGGAAACCCATCTTTGGAAGAAGGAATCAAAAAAATTCTAGATACTTGTAATGAGTCAATGCAAATCTGTAAAAAACTTTATTCCAAAATGGATGACCTAACTCGTTATAAAGAAAAGTATTTATCTAGCGTTTTCTTAGAAAACATCCAGAAAAAAATTGACGAACACACAAGAGAAAAATTAACACTATTTGTTCTAGACCTAAAAGCAACTCTGGCAAAATCGAATATCAAAGACAAACAGTTATTATACGAACTCGAAAAAGAATTAAAACAAATCATCCAAACAAAATATGGATTTTTTGAATCAATGAACAGTGAAGGAAGAGAATTTTTCTATGTGACTCACCCAGGTTACATAACCTGCGTTATCCACAACCTAACTCGTTTGGCAATGGAAAATAAGTCTTACCAAAAACAACTTGATATTTCTAAACTAATATTAGAAAAACTGCAAGAATCTAATAGAAGTGATATTGACTCTATGGTAACTGAGGAAGACAAAGAAAAATTACTAAAAAAAATAGAAGAGCTAAAAAACCTAGAAACGAAACGAAGAAATCGAATCGAATTTAAAAACAGCTATAATGTTGTGGCAGGAGTAACAGGATTTACCTTGTCATTGATTTACTTTTTTGTTCTTTATAGCACTTACGATAACATTTTATTTGCACTTTTGAGTATCCCTGTAAGCATTGTGGTTGGACTTTTTTTTGCAATTCTATTTAGGCGTAAACCATTTATCACCAGAGAAGAAAAAGAGGACGGTGATGATGAGTCAAAAAATGATACAACAGCAAGTGAAACAGAAAAAACAAACGTAATTTTAAAAGCTTCTGAATCTTATATATTTAAACCAAAATTTAATTCAATTGAAGAAAGAATTCACGACAGAGTTAGTCTCAAAGAATCAATTCGTGAAAATTTAAGTTTAATCAAAGCAAACTCACAAGTATTCGCTAAAGAAAAAAATGATGATAAAATTATATCAACAATCGAAAATGCAATGTTATTTTACTCAGCTATTATCACTATACCCTCAGACTTTGTTCCAAAGGGAAAGCCAACCATGATTATCCTCCAGAGAAGTGATCTAAAGAATCCTCATATCAGAACTCAGATTGCGGAACATTTTAAATTTCAATCTGCAGCAACTCGAAATCCAGGTATTGCAAGTTACTACAATTTTTTATACCAGGCAGTAGAAAGAGATTATTTTAAATACGTAAAAGGAAACAATATTTCTAAGTTAAAAAAGGAAATTTAGTTTATTCAAAAATTACTTTTTTAATAAATTCTTTCTCTCGCTCCATTTTATAAATTCTATTTTTCATTCTAAATATAACTTTGTCACCTTTAGAAAGCGTTAGTTCCCATGGGCGATTGTCTAGAATGCAGTGAACATAAGACACAAAAGTTTCAGCAAAATGGTCTAATGCATTTGTGGCACCATAAAGTGTTGGAAAATTTGTTTTCTCTAAAGTTGGATAAATTTCATTCCAAATTTTATCTAAATTTAACAAATTTGCTTTAGGTGCGTAATAGGTAACAGATGATCTGAGAGGAAATATATCTTTATCAAAACTACTTTTATCCATCGACGTCCAGGCTTTATCAAAGAAAGGATAATCAGTGTAATCCGACGTTGTGTCTCTTAGGTTTGGTGTAATTCCTAACGTATTTGATATTACATGTCCCATTTCATGTAGTATGATGTATCTAAGCGCATTATCAAGTGTATTCTCACTTTCTTTTTCGATTAAAATATCAAGACGAATATCGCTAACATCAAAAACAGATCTTTCTTTAAATGTAATCCACTCATTTGCTGTTTTTTGAATCACGTCAGAATCAATAATAATAAAACCACCGACCGGCTTTTGTGATTCGTTGTCATAAATAAATCCAGTAATGCCAGTACCGCCTAACTTTTCACAAAAATAAATCCCATATACGTAATCATTGAATAACTTATTAATTTTGGGATGAAATGAGTTTCTTATAAAGTTTATTTTCTTTTTCATTTCGGAAACTGAACTAGACTCTATGGGAATTTCATCAAACCCATCTATCTCATTCATCCGAGTAAGAAAACTAATTCGGTCTTTGTCAATATTGTAAACACGATTTGACCAATCACCTTCTTTCGGAGGATAATTACGAATATCTGTTACAGGATGTTCTCTTAATAACTGAGCGTATTCATTTTTATCAAAAGCCTTTCGTTTACAGTTTAGTGTGAAGATAATTATAGAAAAAAGAAGAACAAATAGAAATCTAAATTTCATAATAGATACAAGTTCTCGCATATTTCTGAAATTTAGCAAGTATTAAAAAGTTATACTAAACGCAAATTCGATATAAAGAAAGGTTTCCTATGCCGAACTCATATTATTTCAACTCGTTAATAATCTCTCTGTCGGGTTCTAACCATGAGTTATTGGAATCTTTTGAATTTAATGGAATAAACTCTTGTCTTTGTCTAATAAGATTTTTTTTTCTAAAAAATAAACTAAGTTTTCCAATTTTTTCAGGACTTGGGCATTGTGCAGTATAGATATTTTTCTTAAAACTAAAAGAAGAAATTTCTGACTCATTTAAAAAATAATATATAGGTTTTTCAGTTTCTAAAGATTTAAGATAATCATAAGACCCTGTGGTATGGAATAACAGTTGTATGTCTACACTCTTATCTTCTATAGAAGGAAGATTACTACTAATTCTAAAATGAATACCGTGTGACGTGATATGTTTTTCTTTTATAGCTTTAAATTCATTTTCTCTCTCTGCAATGAGGGGAAGCTCTAAGTTACGAAGGGCTAAATTTTGTTCCAGATATAAAAGTTCTTCTTCTCCAACAAATACTGCATCAAATGCTGCTTTATTCAAAAGTCCAAAGTGAGAACGCATATTATCCCCCACTCCTGAAAAATTCCCACCTGATAATAAAAACACTTGTCCCCTGTGATCGTAAAAACGTTTGCTTTCTTGTCTTTTTAATTCAGAAATAGTAGCAAGTCCCATTCGACCATCTAGATCAAATTCGTAACGACCTTTCATATCACAAAAATAAAAAATTACAAATTCTTTGTCTGTGATAGAAATAGGTTGATTAGAAATAAAACAAACTAAAATTACAAAAAATAGAATTACTTTTTTCATACTTCCATTATCGTCTCATTACATAATCTTCTCCATTCATTGGAGAGGATTTTCTAAGGAATAAACGATTCTTTGCTTCAAGACCTAGTATAAGCTGGTAGAGGTCAGTAAGAATTGGTCTGGATGAATAATAACCATGCCCAAGACCAGCAAGTCCCATAACGGGTGAATCAACAGGATTTACGTTGATCATGTCTATACCCGGATACTTTTCACAAGAACCTACTCTTTTATTTTGATTTACTTTACTTGAGGCTACTAAGGCATTATCCCCTGGTGAGCAGTAAACAGTCACTCTAACCGCAGACTTTTTTAAATTCTCAACAATTCCTCTAAAGTCATTCGAGTCAAAATCAGGAGCGTTCAAAACCATTTCATGAATGATTCTATCTTTATTTATATTTGCCATTGCTGGCAACACAACTTGGTGTCCCATCGAATGAACGATTAGATGTATTTTCTTTTCTGTTTTTTCTAAATCAGTTAAAAATTTTTTAAATGTAAAAATAGAAGCTTTCGCATTCGTTAGATTATTTTGATAAGTTCCTTTTATGAGTAGTTGGCTAAGAACTCCATCTTCGGATCCGGCAGGCCAAGAGAATAATACTACTTCGCCCGCAAACTTTAAATCATATTTAATTTGTGCAGCGCGTAACACCGCTTCTTCAAACTTTACATTAAAACCATGAACAAAAACAATAATTTCAGGAAATGGATTCAAAGCAATTTCTTGTTTTAACGAATCTATATTTGGAATAGATTTATGATTTTCTATCTTAAAAAATTTTTCATTACTGCCTGTTGTCTCTTGGTCTAAACTCCCAATGTCGTGTTCGGATGGGACATTCACCTCACAAGATCCATACTTTTCATTTGGTTCTAACTGTGTCGAATAGTAAGTGTTTGAACAAGAAACGTCAGACGATATAGTCTTACGCAAAGTAGAAAATAAAACTCGAACTGGCTGTGTGGTATCATATGGATTAACGATCCGAGAATTTAATTCTTCTTTCAAAGATTTTTCTTTAGATGCACAATGATATAAATTTAAAATGAGAAGAAACAACAGGAGTGTTTTCATGGGTAGCCCCTTATTTGAATTAGAAAAATCTTAAAAGCTAAAACCTTTAATAAAGCTAGTTGGATTAACAGATTTGTCATTTTTAATAACTTCAAAATGCAAATGTGCACCAAAACAATATCCAGTACATCCAGATCTAGAAATTACTTTTCCACCTAAAACATAATCGCCCTCTCTGACATAGAGTTTGGAATTATGTGCGTATAGAGTTTTTAGATCTCCAGTATGTTCGATGATTACTACGTTTCCATAGCCACCCATCCAACCACTATAAATTACTTTGCCCGACCTTGCTGCACGGACTGGCTCATAGTTGGCACGTAAGTCTAATGCATCATGGTATTGGTATCTAGGATAGGATCTCCATCCAAATCCGGAGGTGATAATACTTGAGGCTACAGGCAAATACCAAACTGGCGTTGGATCAGGAATAATTGCACCTGGTAAAAAAATCTTTTGTCCTGGAAGAAAAATATCTGAATCATCCAACTTGTTTTCTTCGATGATCTCATCAACATTCACTTTATAAGTACTCGCTACTTTCGCAAGTGTATCCCCATTTTTGAACTTATAAAGTAAACCACGTCGATTTGGAATGCTCAGTAAAGTTCCAGGAAAAATTTTGTCTGTCGGTTTTAAATTGGATGTTTCCCGAATAGCCTCTGGCGTAACATTGAAGTTAGACGCAATAGACTGCATCGTATCTGTTTCTTTTACTCGATAAGAAATAGGTTTTGACCTTCCTTTATCCGAAGAGTCAGATGATTTGATAATAGCTAATTTCTGTTGTTCAGTTTGTTTTAAATAATTCTCATCTGCATTTTTTGCAAGTTTGTCTCGTTCATCGTTTTCTACTATTTCCTCTTGGAGAATTTCCGGAGGTTCGATCATGGCAGACGTTGGATTAGTTCCTAGAACTAAGTAAGAAGTGATTAGTGTTGCTATCGTTAGAAGAGGGATAATTTTAAACTGATTTTTTTTAAAATCAATATCCCCATAGACCAAACCTTTTTCTCCAATGAAAGAATAATGTAGATTACCCGCACCTAAATAAATTAGAGTAAATTTTTCTGTTCTAAGAAGTTCTTTACCGTGGGGGAGTTTTCTAGGTTTTTGAAATATCATAATGCAATTAAAGTCTGTAAATCTAATCAGTTGTCTGTATCTAAAGTCATCAGATACTTAGGTATTTTTAAAAATACTAAGACCTTTATAAATTCGACTCAATTTAAAACAACTATATTACACTTACTAGTATCGGCAGTATTATTCGAGCCTTTCATCTCCTTGGAAAATATTCTTCTTTGGTTTTTTCTTCGTTACCGTTTTGACTGGCTTAACTTCTGAAAGTTCTATTTTAGAATCTGGTTTTTTCTTTTTAGGTTTGACAATTTCCTTTTCTTTAACAGGACTAATGTTTTTTGTTGGTAAACTGACAATATCCTGTGGAATGTCTATCTCAGGATTATAACCTTTGTGATCTTCGCATATTGTTTTCCCTAAAGTGTCCTTTATGAAAACTTCTTCATATGTCTTGGAACACTGATTCCCGGGAAGTTTGCCTGAAATGCTACATACCTTATGGCTCACAATATTGAGGTTAGATCCAAAATTAAATTCTTTGAAAGGTTCATTTTTTAGGGCATTTGCCATATACCTACCCCAAATAGGTGTGGCAACCACTCCACCTGACATTCCCTTACCTAATGAAATAGTTCCTGTATCATAACCAAGCCAGACAGAGCTAACTAACTCAGGAGTATACCCAACAAACCAAGCATCTCGGAAATTATTAGTAGTTCCCGTTTTTCCGGCTGCAGGTCGTTTGAGTCCAGCAGTTAATACTGCTTTACCTGTTCCATGTTTGATTACATCACTCATCATGCTAGTAATGACAAGACTTGCCTCTCTAGATAAAATTTGTCTTCTCTCTTTGCTATCATGTTCGGGTCTAAAATCTTTTATCATTCTATCCTTGCTATCAGTAATATAAAGGATTGAAATAGGAAATACTTCTTTTCCACCAGAGGCTAATGTTGCATAGGCGCGAGTTAATTCAAATGGAGTCATTTCAAACGTACCTAGTGCAACAGAATAATTTCGGGGAATACTTCTGTTTATGCGAAGTAATTCAGTTAGAGTTGGAAGTAAATTCGTTAGACCAATATGTTCAACAACTCGAATCGCTACAGAGTTTTTGGAACTTTCTAAAGCAGCGCGTAATCGCATGAAACCCGAATACTCTTCACTATAATTTTCAGGAGACCATTCATCCCCGTCTTCCATTAAATATTGTAATGGGGAATCCAAAAATAAAGTAGACGCTGTAACATTCTTCTCGGGTTCCTTCTCTGGATTTTTGCCATAAAAGTCTAGAACAGTAGCATAAACAAGCGGCTTAAAAGAAGATCCAGGTTGTCTATATGCTTGAATTGGTCTGAGTTGTTGGTTGTCGGATCGAAAACCTGACCCACCAACCATTGCAGTTATATGTCCAGTTTCTGGGCGGATACTCACGATTCCCCCCTCTACGGGCAATAGATGATCTTGTGTACTTTGTTTAGTATAGTTCTCATCAAAAACAGCGCCTACTGTATCTAAACCGGTGATTAAATTCAGTGCCGCATAATTGTCTCTTAACTCTTCTTGATAAACACTTCTAAACGTTCTCTCTATTCTAGATATTTTGAATTTAAAATCATTCACATCATTTACGAGAGAAATTACATTGTATAAATCTCCAAACTTGTCATCGAATGCATCTATATTTTTAAATGCTCTCTGGTTGGATATTTTTGTTTGAGCAGCTAGTCCTTCAAATAAAGCTTTTTCGCCCTCGGTCTGGTGTTGGATATTCATTGTGGAGTATACCTTTAATCCACCACTGTATAAATCTTCATTACTAACTTGTTTTTTTAAAAGACGACGAATGTATTCAGTAAAATAAGGAAATCGGTTTAATCTATCTGAATAAGCAGAATCATTTGGAGATCTATTTAGATTTGCGTAATACTCTGAAAATTTTTTGTATTCAGACTCTGCTCGTTTAACATCCATTTTCCCGTTTTCCACTAACTTCATGAAAATAACCCGGACTTTATTGGATGAAACCATTGGATTAACCAAAGGGCTAAATTCTTTCGGGCGAGTTGTGAGACTAGCGAGTAATGCCGCTTCGCCCCAACCTAGTGAATGAATATCTTTTCTAAAATAAAATCTAGCTGCGGCTCCTACTCCTAACGTCCCATGACCAAGTGGAATTTCATTTAGATACATTTCTAAAATCGTATTTTTATCGTAGTAGATTTCCATAAGCACAGCAAGCCAAGCTTCCCTAGCTTTACGAATAAAGGAACGATCTGTATTTAGAAATTTTAAACGGGCAACTTGCTGGGTAATGGTCGATGCACCTTCTTTGATTTTACCCGCCACAATATTTACTGCAAACGCGCGGATAATACCCCTTAGATCCAATCCCACATGTTCAAAAAAATTACTATCCTCAGTAGAAAGAAAGCACTGTAGCACCTTATTTCGTTTATCCGGTGTATCAACTTCTTCTTTGAAATCGGATAAGTTTAAAACAATTCTAGAGAATTGATAAAATTCTGCGATAGGTTCGTATTTTCCATCTTTATTTACACCATACAAAGTAGAAGGAACTTCATAATCCATCGCTTTAGGAATTAAACTCAAATCATCAAAAGATCCAACTATCAAAAATACATTGATTAAACCAAGGAACAATAAAAAAATACCAAGTTTAAAATACGCATAACTTCCGATGAATAAACTATTTACTAAATAGGAAAAGGTATTTATGAATTTTGTGCTTATAGTATTATAATTTTTTTTCATAAAGGTGCAAACTCTTTCATTTCGGAAACTCCCTGGTAACGTAACCCTGTATCCAAATTATAACCACCATATTCCTTAATCATTGCCTCTCTTTTTACGTTTCCCTTTAGATAACCCCAAGCATAGGTAATTGCTTCTTTTGCAGAAATAGATGCTTGGTTGACAAGAGTTATAAAAGAAGAATTTTTTTTGCGTTTGGAATCAGCAGGATAAAACCATTCTTTCTCTTCAAAATTTAATATGCGCATATCAATTGTGTCTTTAAAGGGAACAAGTAAAGTTGAGGCTTTTTTTTTCGTGAACGGAATATAATCTACTGCCTTCAGGAAATTTCGCATGATATTGTTTCTAGAATCTAACACTTCATTAAACCGAATATAACCAATATAAGAATCGTTAATTATATCACCTGGAATAATTTTTCGAGCAGAACCTATGTAGTTAGTTTTGAACTCATCTGGAAACGTTAAACGCAAAGCCTCTAGCCAAAAAATCCAAATCATAGGATCAATTTTTTTAATTCCACTCACTCCTCTTTTACGTACATCAATATAGTGAGTGAAGTCATAGTCTTTAGGACTCATTCCCCATCTATGATCTAACAAATAGGAATCAAGCGCAAATTCTACACGCATATGATTGTACTGAGCAAGGCTACTTACTTCCGGATCCTTACTATAATAATCACCCGATATGAAAAATATATAAGGATGAGTCACTACATCCACCGCACAATGACAGATATACCCGAGCACAAATGCAATCATTCTATCACGGTAATTGCCTTCCTCTGTTTCGATGATTAGATCTAAAAAATTTAAAACTAATTCTGTTACATTTTTATGATGATGTAAATCACCCCAGATCTGTGCTTTGGATGTTATCTTGGATGGAGAGAGAATATGATAATAGTAAAAAATATCTGGTGCAATCGTTCCCGAATTCGCATAATTACGATTAGATTGACTCAGCAGCAATTGAGAAATCTCTCTTTGCTCAGGCGTTCCATGATCCAAATGTTTTATAGCCTGTGCTAAAACTTCAATATGTGTGATTTTTCCTGCCATAAGGGTGCAATAGCCAAAATCTGTCATTTTCCAAAATAAGCAAACTAAAAACTTTAAAAGATTACCACCGATGAACACGGATGGACACCGATGTTTTTAGAAATTATTTTTTGCCGACTTCCTGCCTTGCAACTGTCAAGTCTTCCAATATTAATTTTCTTATTTCTGGCTTAATGGCAATAGGATATTTTTGTAATATACCTAACTCAAATATCTTTTCACGCCAACCTAAAGCTTGCATAAATTTTGACTCTTCTGGATAAATAAAGCAAATATTAATATTATTAATTTCCAGACTAAGTTCTTTTTCGATTAAAACTTTTTCACTTTGCAAAATGAAAAGCTTCATAAATGAATCGGCTAATTTACGAGTTGCTCCAATATGAAAATTCTTATTTTGATAACCGCTAAATCCAGAGACTGTTATTTCTCCAATAAATAAGTCTTTTCCCTTTTTGCCAATAACATCAGGCTTGGTACCAAGTAACGAATTAACTTTCATTTCTTTTATATTAAATGTTTCAAAAAAAATTTTCCTTATCTCAGATTCTACAAATTTTAAATTTTTGTTATTTGCCATTTATAATTTCCTCTGTGTCTTTGTGCCTCTGTGGCATATTTATTTTTTATATTACGAAGGGTATAATAGATTTTCTATCTACTGGAAAGTTTGGGATTTTTTCTTTGTACCATCTTGTGGTGTTAATGCTTCTTCCAACTAAGTAAGATGCCATTACGAATGTGAGACCAAATACGATTAAGTATTTTGTCATGATGGCAATTCCAATCCAAGCAACAATTTCACTTAGATAATGAGGACAGTTAACAAAGGAAAATAAACCACCTTGTGGAATTTTGTATTCTTTTACTGCATTGTTTCTTAGTTTGCGAAGGAGAATATGGTGGTAGAGATTAGAAATTTGTCCAAGTAAAAATAGAGAAAATCCAAAATAGAGAGAACCATTTATACCTGATTCTACCATATCAGGACTTGTTAATGTATTGACTGATTCATGAATCGAATAGGCTATCGAAGAATACGCCCATGTGATAAATACTGTAGTTAGAATAGAAATTTTTCCTGAATACTTATGCAAAAATAAAACTTCTAAACATCGTTTCGCAAAATGAAGAGTAACCGCTAAAAAAATTAGTTTATAATACAAAGCATCGGTAGTTGGGGTTTTCAAATAAAAATAAACGTAGGTAAGAAGGGGCAAAAAGTAAATCAAAAACATTCCCTTTTTAGAATCCAGATCTCCTTTGGAATTAAACTTACTATAAGACAATTGAAATTTTTTAGTGTATTCAAAATAAAAGAAAATCAATCCACTTACCAAGCAGATAACAAAGCGAAACCACGAAATTGTATTCAAGTCATTTTCAAAAATTACATTCATTCTGTCATTCTCCTATCTATTTTTAATTCATCATTCCTTTTATTCGGTAAGCTTAAACATCATCATTGTCTAATTGTAACTACTCGGTGCGGTTTGCCACAGAGGCACAGAGACACGGAGAGAATCTAAGAGAGTCTATTTCATATTAGAATGTCTATGGTAGTAATTTAGTCTTAGTTATGGTTCCATAATATTAGACTTGTTGCAAAATTGGTCTAATGTCATCCAGAGCCTG
>DDBL01000165.1 GCA_002333425.1 Leptospiraceae bacterium UBA2033 | reverse complement strand
ATGAAAAGGCAGCCTAATTTTATTGTCCACTTTTTATGCAGTAGTCCAGTTCCCCTACGTGAGAAGATTCGGTCGCTGAGTGATTGCTGCTTGGGAAAGAAGTTCCAACGCATTCCGTTAAATCACGGCAATCGTATCGAAGCGCCCACAAATCCAAAACACCCTTCACTGCCTTTGGTGGATTTTTTTGCGTATCATTTCCTTTACAGGTTATAAAAATAATTAATATACCAAGTAGTATTTTCAGGGGCATGGGAAACACTTTCCAAAAATTTACAGCATTTTATAGAAAGGAAAAATACTTGCAAGGCTTTTTGTTATTTCTTTAGGATAAAATTAGAATTCGCTCGTCAAATTTATCGGTGTCTTCGTTGTAAATAAGCCGGAGGGTGAAAGTTCATGGATATTAAAACGAACAAATGTAAAGAATGTAAATATGAGTTAGAAAGGTATCTATCTATATCTTACAACCAGTTTGCGGAAGATTTTGAAATAATAAACGTCAAGGGAGATGCTCTAACCTGTAACGGAAAAGCTAACTGTAAAACCTGTAATTTTTCAGTTAGCTTTATGCAGGAATGTTTGATATATGAAAAATTATACTTAGAAAAAAATACTATCTAGATTTTTCCAAAGCATCTTTTACTTCGCGGATAATATCATCTATGTGCTCAAGACCGACAGAAATTCTAATAAGTCCGGGGCTAATACCAACTAAACTGCGTTCTGCATCGGTCAGTTTAGAATGTGTAGTTGAAGCAGGGTGTGTGGCAATTGTGCGCGTATCACCTAAGTTAGCTGAATGAGAAAACATTTCCAATGAATTCAGAAATTTTCTTCCTCTATCAATTCCACCTTTTACAATAAAACTTACAATTCCACCGCCTAATTTCATTTGTCTTCTAGCGAGTGCATTTTGTGGATGCGAAGGAAGAAATGGATAAATCACTTTTTCAACTTCAGTCTCTGTTTCTAAAAACTCTGCTAAATTTAATGCGTTATGCGAATGACGTTCCATACGAATCGAAAGTGTCTCGAGGCTTTTCGAGAGTATCCACGCATTCATAGGAGAAAGAGAAGGACCTGTGTGACGTGCAAAAAAACGAATTTCTTGTATCAGATCTTTTCGCCCAACAATTATCCCACCAATCACTCGACCTTGTCCATCCATATACTTTGTCCCTGAATGAATGACTAAGTCAGCTCCATACTTTATCGGTTGCTGCAAATACGGAGTACAAAAACAATTATCCACATTTAGAATTAATTTGTATTTTTTAGTTAGATTGCCAAGCCACTCTAAATCAATTAAATCGAGTGACGGATTAGAGGGAGTTTCCACAAAAACCATCTTAGTATTGTTTTGAATCAGACTCTCCCACTCTTCTGGTTTTGCAATATCCGCATAAGTAAATTCAATTCCAAAACGCGGAAAAATCTGAGTTAAAATCTGGTGAGTAGAACCAAATACCGATCTTGAAACAAGAATATGATCGCCCGATTTCAAAAGTCCAGCAAGACTTGTAAAAACAGCCGACATTCCAGATGCAGTGGCTATTCCATCTTCTGCGCCTTCCAATTCACAAACCTTTTGTATAAACTCACTATTATTCGGATTAGAAAAACGAGTGTAAATATTCCCTGGAATTTCATCGGCAAACAAAGCGCGGGCTTGTTCTGCGTCTTCAAATGTAAAACTAGAAGTCATATAAATGGGAACACTGTGTTCTCTATTTTGTGTTCTTTCAGACTGGATACGAATTGCTTTTGTTTCAAAATTTTCTGATTCAGGATAATGCATGTTTAACTCTCAATTTTGTAGATGTAAGAAATTTTAGCAGATTTTTCTAAAGTCTTTGCTACAGAACAATATTTATCCAAAGAAAGTTCAATGGCACGAATGAGTTTGTCTTCTTCTACGTCCCCTTTGACAAAAAAATTCACTACAATATCCGTAAAAAGATTTGCATCTTTTCCTGTTTCTCTTTCACCATCAACAGTCACTTTAAAATCCGAAATAGAAAATCTTTGTTTTTTTAAAATGCTAATGACATCAATGCTGGCACAGCCTGCAAGTCCCATGAGAAGAAGTTCCATCGGTCTAACACCTTTATCGGTTCCACCAATTTGAGGCGATGCGTCAATTTGAATCGAGTTGCCCGTTTGGTTTGTTACCTCAAAATGATAGGGTTCATTAATACGTTTTAATTCTACTTTCATGTAAATATAGAAATGAAAGATGGATTAGATTGTCAAAGAAATTTCTAAATACCATTGGGTAGGGACTGTGTAAAAAGATATGCCACAGAGGCACAAAGACACGGAGTGATTTAAAGAGAGTCCATTTTATAGTATACTGTTCATTTTAGCAATTCAGTCTTGGTCACTATTTCTATTGCAATAGGATAATTGGATCCAAATATTTCATTAGATCTATTTATTTCGACGAATAGGAATAAAATTAAAGCAATCCCCAAACTCTCTGTGTCTTTGTGCCTCTGTGGCAAAATTTTTATTTTCGAAGCTTTATTACTTTATGCTAGTAATATATTTTAGAATATCGGTAGGCCAGTCAGGGGTTCCTGATTTTAGAATAGTAATTTTTCCGTCTTTGCTTCCGATTTTTTCTAGCAGGAGATTCGTCACCATCTTGGACATTACGTTAGTTCTTTCCATAAAGACAGAATGTTGATCAATAAAAACCCAATCTCCAATAAAAAGTAAATTCTCAATAGGTGACTGAATCCCAGGACGATTTGCTTCATCCCCAGGACGAAATCCCGTATAAGTGTCCCAGTGATTGATATAAAATTCAGAATAATCTTTTAATTCAGGAAGAATTAATTTGAGTTCATTGTGAACGATAGACGCAATCTCTTTGTGAGAATATTTTAGAAGTTCTTTCCATTTACAAACTTGCACTTCAATTAAATCGATATTCTTTTCTGCAAGTTCGGGGATTTGTTTACTTGACCAGTTGCTTGTAAAACCAAGATACTCATAACCAGTTGGCATAAAATCCATGGCACTTGTCTTTCCTTCGGGAAATCTTTTTTTCCAAGCGTCACTATTTTCATACAACAGATTTACACAGAGTATATGCGCATTGGTCAATTGAGATGCCCGCTTAAAGTACTCGTCGTCTTTGTCGAGCCCAGTTCCCGTGATAAATTTCTTAGCACCCGGAATATCCATCGCAGAAATAAAATAATCCGCATTAAATGCACTCGGTTTCATTTCTTTAATATCTTCTAACTCAGAATGATGTGCCCCACAAAACGGACAATGTTCATATTCCCCTTCTCCCATCATGTTTCCACACACTCGACAACGTTTTCCTTTTTTGGGAAAATTCTCATTCGTCCCAACGGAAACAATTTTTCCATTCTCGCGGGTAATACTCGTTATTTCTTGGTTATAATAAAACTCTCCACCTTTGGACTGAATATGAGTTATCATTGGATTGATAAAAGTTTCATCGGGAGGCCATTTATAAAAATCTACTTTCGAATCATTCGGAAGATTTCCGAGGCGCATAAAATTTACAATAGCAAGTGCGGAACATTCTTTAGTGGTCATAAAGAATCCCATTTCGGCTAACGCATCAAAAAAATGCCTAATGTATTCGACACTAACACCATTTTGCACAGCCCAGTCATAAAAAGTAATACTATCTAGGTAAAGTCTATCTTCTTTATTTGAAAAATCGAACCCCCACATTTTCATGGAAGTTTTTAAAGTTTCAAACAAATTAGAAGCAGGAACATTTATATCTTCTCTCGAAGGAATATAAACTCCGTTGTCATACATCTCAATCCTATCAAAAGGGACGGACCAAGAGGTATTTTGGATTTTACTCTGAACTCCTCTTTTGGAAATGAAATAGTAAAAAGAATCTTCCTTTCCTAACTGATTAATTTCAATTTTGTGTCGCCCGAGAAATTCTCTTAGGTTTTTGTAAAATCCCCAAATAGCATGAAGTCCATGTTCTCGCGAGTAACCTTTTTCACCAAAATGTTTTTTGGCAAAATGTTTATCTTTCCAAGTTTTGAGTTTTCCACCGGCAGTATTGGTTTTTTCTAGAATGATTACTTTAAAGCCTCTATCAGCTAATTCACAACCTGCTTGTAATCCCGCAAGACCACCACCTAAAATACAAACTGTTTTACCGTTAGGCGAAAGACTAACGTGATTTTCTGGTATGTGAGGAAATAGTTTTTTGTATTCAGCATTTGCAAAGAAGGAATACGCACTTCCGCCAACAATTCCGCCAGTCGCCAAACTGGCAGTAGCCACACTTGCTTTTAAAGAGAACTTTAAAAAATCTTTGCGATTCATGCTATTTTTAAACTGCTTTAACTGTGTTTGTTTTAGAAGTTCTTAAAAAGTTAAATAGATACAATAGAAAGAAAAGAGAACTGAAAAATAAAGCTGTATCAATACTTTGTTTGTAAAGAGTTAATCTTAGAATCAAAGCTACTAGTAACATAAAAACTCTTAAAAGAATAATACTTAGATGAACTTTGTGAGAAAGTTTATTTTTCTTTAATAAGAAAAAGTCAATTGGACTAAACACCAAAACCATTAAGGTCTCATTCATAAAATTAAAAGAAGTAAACTGCCAAACCAAATAAGTAGCAAATCCTCCAATGCCTGACATTAGAGAAAATAGAATTTCCCCTTTTCTGTCGATCATCGGTTTGAAGTAAACAGGGATTTGCCCAAGAACAATAAATACAAAAATTAAAAAAGCAAATGTTCCCACAAAATCAAAACTATCATTTGGTAGTTTCCAAAAATTTCTGTGTAATAGTTCTCTTTCTGTAACTAACTTAGCATCTTCTAAACTAATGAGTAAATCAAAAGGAAGATAGATTAGCTCTGTTAAATTTCTTTCCTTATCTGTGTCATGATCGAATAAAAGTTTTTCAGGAATTCGTAGAAATAAAAGTCGATTGGAATAAGGAAGAACACGTGATCGCCAAGTTCTTTTGTTTTTTTCTGTTTCAAGCTTTAGAGGATTACCATAAGTAGCCCCTACTACATCCCTGATATAAGTAACACAATTTCCTGTGAAATTTTCATACTCATATCCATCTTTGTATTTTTCGATTAACTCATTTAAGTTTTTAAAAAAAAGTTTTTTCTGCACATTATCTAAGATAAATTCAGATGCATACATTCCTCTACCAGTAACATCCCACATGGTGTAAGCTGTTGCCATAGTTTTTACAGTAATATAAAATTTTGCCTGCCCCTTTAAGAAGCGCCAAATGAAAGATGCCGATTCATCATATTCACCAAAGTCAATATAAAAATCTTTGTCCTCAAATTGTTTTCCTGTATAAACTCTTAATGCAGAATGACCAAATGCAGTTGTAACGCTCGGAAGAGTATCCACTGTAATTAGCTGAATCTTAACTTCCTTTAACTCTGACTCTGTTAAGGAATTAATAAAAGTGGTGAACTTTTCTTTATTTTGACGATTGATTTCTGCATCTGCTTGTGAATACAAAGAGATAGAAAAAATAAAACTAAAAATTAAAATAATTCGATTCATAAACTATTTTCCTTGTTTTTCAACAATATATGCTATGAAAGCTTTGATTCGTTCTTCTGGCATAGGAACTCGGAAATAATGGTCATTACGCCACGAAGGAAACAACGGAACTCCTTCAATGTGACTATCAGAAAGTAAATTCAAACCTTCATTTGGACCAAACTGAGCAAGGTAGTTATAAAATGGTTTCCCACGTTCAGTTACAAGTCTCGCTGTAGGAACTCCTACAATATTTACAACCGTCATATGTTTTGGTATAATTAATTCGTTACTAAGTGGAGCATTTTCTCCACCTCGCATAGAGGTCAAACCTTCCCAGTTATAACCCATCATCCAGAAATAAAATTTCCCTTCGGTGCGATAAAGCCAATGATCCATCATTCCGTTTACAACAAGACTTCCCTTGTTAATTCCACCGAAATTAAACCAACCTACTACTTTAGCGAAATACGGCTCTTTGCCGCAAAATTCCATTGCTTTCTTAAAGTCACCACTTCCTTTACTAGCAGAGCCGATGATGATACCTTTCATTTCTGTTTGGCTTTTGATAAATTCGCAAATGATCTTTCCGTTTGCATCAACTGTTCCTGTTTGATCTGTCGGGATTACCGCTTCACTCAAACCCATTTGTTTGACGATTGCTCGGATTAATTTTCCATCAGCGTCTACTTCTTTGTTATCCTTATAAAACATTCCAGGGGCAATAGCAAAGATCAATTTCTTGGATGAGTAATCAGGAATTTTACGCAAAAATTCATTCTGTTTTGTAAAAATATATTCGATAAATTTTCGATTTGTCGGCTCAGTAATGGCACGATGATAGAACACCGCAGCAGCCTTATCAATGTCGCCCGTCTCTTTCATCACGTTAAAGAGTACGTCTCTAGTTAAGTCTTGCAATTTTCTATACTTAGGGTAAGATGCAGCCCAGTCTAGATATTCTTTTTCGTCATCGCAGATATAATCCACATAATAGTCATTACCCTCACATCGAAAACCTTGCAGTTTATCGGTAGGATTATCTAATTTTCTGTCAGCAGTGCACGAAAGGATTAAAAAAAGTAAAAATAAATAAAACCAAAATTTTAAGTTCATTTGCTAGTTATTGAGGATTTGATTGAGATTTGTTAAAAAATAAGAAAGGAAGAAGATTAAAGTGCTACAGATAAACTGTAGCACTTTAATTTAAAAAATATTAGGTACCGTTTACTAAGATGCAGCTTTCAACGAGAACAGAACCAAGTAAGCTATTGATGCTTGCATCAACAGAAGTTACTTTAGTGATTCCACCTTGTTTAGCAGCAGCAGCAAGACTCATGTCTCCACTTCTGATTAGGCCGAGGATTGCATTGGTGCAAGCTTTTCCAGTTTTTGTTCCAACTGGTTTACCACCGTCTTTTCCCCAAACACAACCTGCTTCAGCAGTTCCTTGCTCAGTTACGCCCCATCCACAGTTTTGGTTGGATTTAACGTTGTCCATGATAGAACCAGAACTAGCTGGTTGAATTGATGGATTTCCACCGCTTCCACTTCCACCGCTACAAGCGATAGCTGCTGCAATTGCAAGTGCAGTTAAAACACCTAATGAATTTTTGAAATTTTTATTCATATTTATCTCCATAAAAATTATAAAAGTAAGAAATTTTTTTCCTACTCACTCATCTTAAAGATGGTTTGATTGAATTTTTGTCAATGAAAATCGTGCAAAATGTAAATATTTTATTTAATTTTTAGCACCGGACTTTTTTAATAATTCTCCTATTTCTCCTTGGTTATTTTCTATCGCTAAGCCTAGTGCAGTTTTACCATCTTTATCTTTGATATTCAAGTTTGATTTTTTTGAGAGTAGGATTGTAACCATCTCGACATTTCCCTGTAAGACAGCTTTCATAATTGCAGTTTGTCCTTTCTCATCTTGAACATCCATATTCGCACCTGATTTAATTAATTCCTTAATCATAGTTAGCTCTCCCATATTCACTGCCCAAATAAGTGCAGTAAAACCAAAAGAGTCTCTCAAATTCAAATCCGCTTTTGAGGCTAATAGCAATTGCACCATGTCTACCTGTCCTTTTTTAGCAGAAATCATAAGTGCCGTTTTTCCATCTTTATTTTTTGTATTGGGATCAGCTTTTGCTTTAATCAAAAGTTTAATAGAATCAAAATCATTTTTGTAGATTGCTTTAATCAGTGCGGTTTCATCATTGTTATCCTTCAAATTCATATCTGCTTTTTTTTCTATCAGCAACTGAAGCACATCTGGGGATTGGTGAATCACAGAGAGCATAGCGCTTGTATGCCCCTCGACATTTTGTTTGTTCAAGTCAGGTTTGTATTTTAATACTTCTTTAAATATTTCAGTATTGTAACGAATACTTGCAATCATAAGAGGAGTCCAACCAATGTAATCCACTGAATTTGCATCTGCCCCTTTTTCTAACAATAACTTCACGATTGCCAAATGCCCAAAGTTTATTGCATTCATAAGTGCATTTCGTTTTCTATCGTTACTTGCATTTACATCAATACCTGCGGCGAGTAACGCATTAACAATATTGATATTACCGTGACCCGCAGCGTACAAAAGAAGATTACTTTTGGTTTGATCTAGAATGTTTACATCATTTTTTTCAGCCAAATACTGATTGATCTTTTTTTCATCCCCGTCTCTTGCTGCTTGAAATATTTTTTTATTTCCAGCACAACTAACTACTTGCAATGCAAAAAGCAGAATTACTGCATATTTTATAATTTGATCCATACGATTTCCTTTTTTGTTTTTATGATTCAGTTGAAATTTTTCTTGCTAGAAATATTTGAATTGTTAATCCAATAACTGCAAAAAAAACAATGATAAGAGTGATGACTTGCGCATAAGTAAGATTACCCAGAATAAGATTTCGATCTCCCCGAAAAAATTCGATAATAAATCGATTTAATCCATAGAAGATCCAGAATATAAAAAATAACTTACGTTTAGACCAATCCAATTTTTCAATTTTGTACATTAAATACAAAACAAAACTCATAATGCCTGTCTCATAAAGTTGAGTTGGATGGACTTTAGGGTAAATCACTGGAAAAGGAGAAAGTCCAAGTTTAACTAACTCTGCCTTGTAATTCCCAGTAGCAGTTGGCGGATAATACTTAGTTAACTCAGCAAGGTTTTGAATTCCCAGAGCCTTTAGATGATTAAGTGAATCTGGCAAAGGCATATCCCCAAGATTTACATAGTTACGAAATAACTGAGAAATTACAGCTAAAGGATCTTCCTGATTTGCATAAAATTGGTGCAAATATCTCCACTCAGCCATCCAAGCATCACTGTCTTCTGAAAATGTAACTCCAAAAATAGAAGCAGTAGGAAGACCATAAGCATCCCCATTCAAAAAACAAGAAATGCGGCTAATGGCTAATCCAAGAGTTAAGGGAACCATAAGACAATCACACCAAGCTAAAAAATCTACACCCGTTTTTTTACAATACGCCCAAGCACCAAATGCAGTTCCAATTGTAGCGCCTAATACAGCGAAACCTCCAGTGGACGTCAATAAAATGATTGGATTTTGTAGAAAGTTCTTAGTATCCCAAAATACAAAGTGGAAAATTCTAGCAAACACAATCGCGGTTAATATGGCTACTGCCCATGCAGTATTGTACCATTCTAACTTATAACCAGCCTTGAGAGATCTGCATCTCTGATGAAAGTATCCGAGAAGTAAAACTCCAACCGCCCAATGCCCCTCATATCCTCGAAATTGAAAAAAAAACCAATCAATATTTACTGGAAACAAGCATACCTCGCATAACTCTCACCGTCTCCCTTCGGGAGACAGTGAGAGTTTGGCAGGGAATGACTGCCGGCAGCTTCTTGGGCTACCGCCCAAACCCATTTTTCGTCAGAAAAAAACATTTTATTCAACCTATCTTGATTTTCATAAGTAATCTCTGTCTTACTTTTTTACTTCGCAATTTGTTTTGCATATTCCAAAAAGAATTCGACTTCTTTTTTGCTACCAGTTACAAGTGTTGTTCTTTGATGAAGACCAGTTGGCTCTAAATCTAAAATTCTTTCCCCACCTACAGTCACTGCCATACCACCAGCTTGTTCAGCNNATTCCACCCTTTAGCAGATTACGGTGAAAATCCGCTACTAAAGATCCGATATAACGTAAGGTTTTAGGTTTATTGTTGTTCTCAATATTTTTGATCTTACGAATATAACCTTTTACTGAATCTGACCAAAAATCATAATTTCCTTCGTTAATAGAATAAATAGAACCGGACTCAGGAATTTTTATATTCTCATGGGATAACAAGAATTCGCCGCAAGAAGGATCTAATGTAAATCCAACAACTCCATTTCCTGTAGAAAGAACCATCATCGTAGAAGAGCCATATAAAATATAACCGGCACATCTTTGTAGACTTCCCTTTTGTAATAAATCAGCCTCTGTACCTTTCGTTCCAGAAGGGCTTTTTCGCAAATGAATGGAAAAAATTGTCCCAATGGAAACGTTGGAATCAATATTAGAAGAACCATCTAATGGATCAAAGGCAAACGTGTATTTGCCCATCTTATAACCACTAGGAATTTCTATGATAGATTCCTGCTCTTCACTTGCAAGGACACAAAGATGCCCACAAATACTAAGTGCTTTTGTGAATAGTACATCTGCGTATGTGTCTAATTTCATTTGGGTTTCGCCTTGCACATTCGTTTCGGACGTTGCACCTAATATAGTATCTGTAAGTCCTGCTTTTCGAACTTCTCTAGATACAATTTTTGCTGCATAGGCAAGATGGCTCATAAGAGCAGTAAAATCTCCGGTTGCATAAGGGAGTTTTAATTGCTCTTCTATTAAATATTGAGAGAGACTAATCATTTCTGTTGCTTGCTTCATACTAATTTTCAGATTTCTAAAAACTGAGAAATGAGCAAGGAAAATATTCTTTCAGTTAAAATAAGATTTTGGAAAGCTGGATGAATGATAAAATTAAGGAAACTATTATTCATGATGATAACTGGAATTACTCTAAATACAAACATACTTAGTGATGAGGGAATGTGGACTCTTGACAACCTGCCCCAAAAAAATTTGCAAGAAAAGTATGATTTTAAAATTACAGACAAATGGTTAAAGAATGCACAACTTGCTTCGGTCAGGTTCAATGATGGAGGATCAGGTGCGTTTGTTTCTAACGGTGGACTTGTATTAACCAACCACCACGTAGCCATGGGACAACTCCAAAAAATGTCCACAAAAAAATCTGATTATGTCAAGGATGGTTTTTTTGCAAAAAAAAATAGTGATGAGAAAAAATGCCCTGATTTAGAATTAAATGTTTTAATTTCTATGGAAAATGTCACTTCGCAAGTTGTGAACGCTTCTAAAAATGTAGAGACCGATAAAGCAAAAAATGAAAAACGAAAAGAAGAAATTGCAAAAATAGAAAAAACCTCCAACGATAAAACACGACTTCGAAGTGATGTAGTGGAACTCTATGATGGAGGCGAATACTGGTTATACCGTTACAAAAAATATACGGATGTTAGACTTGTCATGGCACCCGAACTCCAAGCAGCAGCATTTGGCGGAGATCCGGATAATTTTAATTATCCACGATTCTCTTTGGATTTTGCTTTCTTTCGTGTATATGAGAATAATAAACCAATCGAATCTAAAAATTATTTCAAATGGAGTAAGGGTGGAGCCAAAGAAAACGAGTTAGTTTTTGTATTTGGTCATCCGGGATCCACAGAAAGACAAAAAACAATGAGCCAAATTCTTTACCAAAAAGACTACTCATTTCCTGAATATGTAAAACTCCTAAAATATAAATTAAATCTATTTAGAGAATATGCAAACAAAGGCAAAGAAGAAAAACGTAGAGCAAAAGATTATATACTAGGAATGGAGAATTCATTAAAAGCAATTGAAGGAGAATTAAACGGACTGAGAGATAAAAATATTCTAAACTCAATAGAAGAAAAAGAAACTAACCTAAAATCCCTTGTAAGTCAAAATGCTGAACTAAAAAAAGAATTCGGAGAAATTTGGAATAGAATTGACTCAGTTCAAAAAAAAATGATCGTTCGTCACAAAGAATTTTACTACCGAAGCGCAAGTAACTCTAAACTAGTAAACATCGCTCTAAAAATTGTGCGTTATGCGACAGAAATTCAAAAGCCAAATGAAAAACGTTATGAGGAATTTAGAGACTCCAATTTAGAATCTTTAAAATTTAGACTTTTATCCCCTGCTCCGATTTACTTAGACATAGAAGAAATGATGCTAAAAAACTCTATGGAACTTGCTTTAGAAAATCTAGGAAAAGAAGATGAGTTCGTCAAACTAGCATTAGCCGACGAAAAACCAAACTTACTTGCAAAATCGCTAATTACCAAAACGAAACTACAAGATATTAACCTAAGAAAAGAACTTCTAACTGGTGGACTTGAGGTGATTCAAAATTCGAAAGATCCTCTAATTCAGTGGGCTTTAAAAATTGATCCAATTCTTCGTAAAGACAGAGATTGGTATGATGACGAAATAGAAAGTGTCCAAACAATCGAAGGAAATAAACTTTCCGAATTAAAATTTAAAGCCTATGGAAAATCAACTTATCCAGATGCAACCTTTACCCTGAGAATGAGTTACGGAACTGTAAAAGGATTTACAGACGACTCCACCATTCAAATTCCATTTAAAACTACGTATTATGGATTGTTCGATAGAGCGGCTAGTTTTGATTATGCGGAACCTTTCTCACTTTCTACAAAAACTCTTGAAAGAAAATCTGTGATTAATATGGATACACCACTTAATTTCATAAGCACAAACGACATCACAGGCGGAAATTCAGGAAGTCCAGTGATAAACCGTAAAGGTGAATATGTAGGTTTAATATTCGATGGGAATAGTTTTAGCCATGTTCTTACGTATGCGTATACTGATGATAAGGCGCGCGCAGTTTCCGTACATAGCGAGGGGATACTCGAAGCTTTGCGCTCAATTTACAAGATGGAGAAATTGGTGGCGGAAATTTTGAATTAAGAATTTCTAATTTTGAATTGGAATTTCTACATTAATAGTTGATTTCTTAATTCAATCGCTTCTGTAAAATAAGGAGCAATTGTAATAGCCCTGTGGAGATATTGCAAAGATCTCTCAGGGCGATTCCACATTTTATAAAGTGTTGCAAGATTAAAAAGGGGAATATGGGGAGCATCATTGATTGAACAACGAATGGATCGTTTTAACCAGAAAACTGCTTCTCTATCTCTTCCGTGACGAAGTAGTATTACCCCAATTTCATTGCATGGATTGCCATAATCTGAGTTAATGAGTATTGCACGGTAGTAATAGGAAAGAGCAGCTCGGTAATTACCATCTTGATTTTCAATGAGCCCAAGATAAAAAAGACTTTCATAATTTTCGTCTTCTTCCATTGCTTTCAGAAAATAAAATCCAGCTCGTTCCATATCTCCTGAATTAAAAAATTCTTTTCCTATTTCATTGTGTGCTGATATAAAATTAATTTGTTCCATGCACCTAACCGTTATCTATATAATCGGTTAGGTAATTTCAGGTCTTTAATTTTTGAGAAAAGAAATAATTTCAGATGCGATTGAATTCTCATCTAAATGGTAATGTTTAAAAATTTCATCCTTCTCACCATGTGTGATTATGTCAGGTGGAAATGCAAATGTTTTGATATAACGATTCAAATACTTGGGGCTAATACGGTTTAAGACATAACCTGAAGCACCCGCATCCAAATAACTCTCATCTAATAGAATAAAATGTTTCGTTTTAGAAATTGCATTTGTTAAACCTTCTATATCTAAAGGGCGAATCCAAAATAAATCTACTATAGCAGTTGAAATATTAGACTTTTCTAATATTTCTCTTGTCTTCTTTGCAATACCAAGCATTGATCCAATGGAGATTATAGTTATGTCCCTTCCTTCCTCTAAGACACGAAGTTTTCCTTCAATAAGCTCATTCACTTTCGAATAACTAAGATTATCCGCTGCCTCACTTGCTTTAGGAAAACGAATTGCAATTGGACCTTTTGTATACTTCTCCATAAAAAACATGGAATCAATCAGATCTTGTGCACTCGATGGTGCAATGATACTCATATGAGGCAAACTACATAAATACCCCAAGTCAAAAAGTCCTTGGTGTGTTTCACCGTCTGCCCCAACGCAACCTGCCCTATCAATTACAAATCGAACTGGCAAATTCATAAGGGAAACATCTTCCACCATTTGATCCATTGCTCTTGTTAGAAATGTAGAATAGATACACATAAAAGGAATTGCACCACCACCAAGTAGAGCACCAGCAAAAGCAACTGAATGTTGTTCTGCAATTCCTACATCAAATGTATTTTGTGGAAATTTAATGGAATAACTTTTTAATCCACTCCCTTCAATCATAGCGGGAGTAACCGCAACTACTGCAGGATTTTTTGTAGTGAGTTGGATTAGACATTCCCCAACAATTTTACTATATCCAATTTTGGAATCTACATTCATTGCTCCATCTTCAATGTTAAAAGGGGTTACTCCGTGGTATTTGATTGGATCATTTTCTGCTGGTATATAACCCTTACCCTTTTGAGTGATGACATGAAGTAAAAGAGGACCTTCCATCTTTTTTAATTTTTCTAGAACCTCTACAAGTTTACCAATATCATGTCCATCAATCGGACCAACATAGTGAAATCCTAAATCTTCAAATAATGCACCCGGTACTAAAAAATCTTTGAATCCTTTTTCCAATCGTCTAGATACACTCACCAGAGCCGGTCCTATAAGCGGAAACCATTTTAGGATAGTGTAATATACTTTTTTCCATTGATTAAAAAAAGTAGATGTGATTATATTATTCAAGTAATTAGAAATTGAGCCTACATTTTTCGATATGGACATATAATTATCATTTAACACAACCAAACAATTTGGACGAATATGTCCTCCATGATTTAATGCTTCTAATGCCATACCTGTTGCGATTGACGCATCCCCAATTACTGCAATACAATTGTATTTTTTTCCAAGCAAATCACGAGAAACCGCTTCTCCTAAAAGTTGTGAAATGGAAGTTCCCGCATGACCGGTATTATACAAATCAAATTCTGATTCTTCTCTTTTTGGAAATCCCGATATGCCGCCATACTTTCTTACTGTTTTAAGAGATTCTCTTCTACCTGTCAAAATTTTGTGCGGATAAGTCTGATGACCCACATCCCAAATAAGTCTATCAATCGGAGTATTAAATACATAATGAATCGCAACTGTTAGCTCTACCACTCCGAGGTTACTGGCAAAATGCCCACCAACACTCGCAAGTGTATCAATTATATAGGTACGAATTTCAGAACATATAAATTCAAGTTCATCCTTTGACAACTTTCTTAAATCGGATGGGTCATTAATTTTATCTAAATACTTAAAACTCATTTTTACTCGCTAATAGAAATTTTCGCAAAATTTTATTTCTCTAATTAAAACTTAGGAGATAGACAAAGGTTTTCTGACTTTTTTAATATCTTCATCGTTTATAAGTCCAATCAATTCGTAAATTCGAACTGGATGTGTTTTACCTTTTACCTGAACTAAATCTAATTCTCTTGCATAAACTCTTTCTTTTACTCTTTCGTAAGTATATTCGGAAATGATAATATTCGTTCCATAAGTTTTATTGGAACCCTCCAGACGAGAGCCTAAATTAATCGTATCTCCCATACAAGTATAATCCATTCTCTGCGAACTACCCATATTACCCACAACAGCAGATCCAGTATTCAAACCAATTCCTATATCAATAGAAGGAAGATTTCTCTCTTTCCAGCTTGCTTGCAATTCAGCAAGCTTATCCATTTGTACAAGAGCAGCTACGCACGCATAATACGGATGATCCTCTAAATCGACAGGCGCACCCCAAAATGCCATAATAGCATCTCCCATGTATTTATCTATCGTTCCCTTACATTCGATTACAATTTCTGTCATCGTAGAAAGATATTCATTTAAAAGTTTGACTAATTCTTCTGGACTTAGTGCTTCGGATAATGTAGTGAAACCTCTGATGTCAGAAAAGAAAATTGTGATTTCTCGTTTCGCTCCACCGAGAGCAATTTTTTCTGGATGTTTTAGTAACTCGTCAACAACATCTTTGGATACGAACTTGGAAAATGTATTTCGAATATACTTAACGTTAGCTTCTTCAGTTAAAATTTTAAATCCAATAATGGTAACAAAAATCATCAATTGTTCAATGATTACACTTGGAAGTGGGATAATTAAATCCAATTTAGAAAAGGAAACGAGGATAATAGCTGTATACCCAATCACAAGAGTAAAGATTAAAATAAATCCAAGCCATGTTTTAACTCTAGGTTGTACAAAACCAATTATAAGTCCGACTAACAAAAATAGAAATAGATTTAACCCTTCAGATGTGCTAGACATAAAAGATTGATTTAAGATAGTATTAATAGCGTGAGCATGGTGCTCTATTCCAGACATTTCCCCATACGGAGATAAGTGAGTATCTTTTGAAGCCCCACGACCAGTTGCATAATACATGGCTACAAGAAATATTGTATTCTCATACTGCTCTGCATATTCTTTGCCCCACTCAGCCACATCATATAAATCATCATCTCTAAAACAAAATAATGATCCAACGAAGTTAATCTCCATTTGCCCGTATATATCAATGGGAATGGTAATTTCTCGTTCTTTATTTGGAACAGCCATGATGTCATGCTCTCCATTTCTATCCTTAATTTTCTTTTCTGGGATGTTTTTGATTTTGACGTATTTACCCATCACAACTTCTGTGTCTGTTACTACATCTACACCCAAATAGCGGCAAGTCACTATTAGATCAATGGAAGGGTAGTATTCGGTTTCATTGTTTGGACCGTGGTTGTAGACTTTTGCAACTAGCGGCATATGCCTGTTAGACGAATTATCTTCTTTTCGAATATTGGCAAATCCAACTCCTGCGGAGTTTTCTGTAATTTGTTCAATGGGCGGAACTGCAAAACTAAGCCAAGATTCGCCACGATCCTCTTCATCTATTACGTTTCTAAGTTTGTATTTGCGAAGTTTTTCAATTCTATTTTCTAAATTAATTACAGAGCTTCTGGATTCCGCAGTAGACTCAATCGAATAGTCAAATAGAACGTTATCCGTTCCCTTTAAAGCATTTTCCATTGCTTCCTTTTGACCTTTTTTGTAATCTACAAAAAAAATATCGAATAGCAGCAAATTACTAGTACCCTTAAATGCTTCCACAATTTCTGCATACTTATTCCAATTGATAGGCCAAGTACCTTGGAGTTTTTCAAGAGTTTCCGTTTTAATTCCAATGATGCGAATATCTTTTCTCGCACCATCAATTTGGTTTACTTTTTCAATATAACCTTTCTCAGAGCTTAACGCACCTTTACCCGGAGTTCCTTTGAGCAAATAAAATCTCCAAGCAATAGAAGATTCTTCTGAGTCTTGAATTAATTTAAGAATATTCTTGGATGTATAAACAGTGAGCGAAAGAACAAGTGCGATGAGGATACTACCTATATTCTGCTTCTCTTTAAATGCTTTCTCTATAAATTTGTAAACATAGTAAAACGAAGCAAAAAGAAATACAACTCCCAGAACACTTAATCTTGCAGTTGTTGGTGTAGGAGAAATGAATGCGCTACTGATTATAAGAAGAACCCCAATTGAGAAAATTGAGAGAGATAAAATATCAACTATGGAAAGTTTGGTTTTTTTTTCACTCATGTAGAATTACTCCTGAAGAATATTTGAAATAAGGACTTTTAGAATGATTCAGAATGAAACTAGAATCGTCAAGAATTTCCTTTTGAAACTGAATATTTATGCCAACCTAGCGCAGTCATTCCCATTATGTTTCGACCCAAAGGAGAAACATTGAGTTTCGTTTTCTGTCGGGAATCTCTTATATTTGAGACCCCCGATTACAGATTTCGAGGGTGACAGTTTCAATGAATCGCCTTCGATATTCCCTTTGCATATTCATTCAATATGCGAGCACATTCATCTACATTCGATGCTTTGTCCTCAATAATTCTCTGAATCGCAGACCCAATGATAATTCCATCCGAATAAGCTCCAATTGACTTCGCCTGATCAGCAGTAGAAATACCAAAACCAGCACAAATAGGAAGTAGCAGAGTTTTTCGAGCTAACTCAATTCGCTTTTTCAAGTCTTGTGCAAAATTAGATCTCTCGCCTGTGACGCCATAGGAAGTTACATAGTAGATAAATCCAGATGCAACTTTTTTTATAGCAGCAATTCTTTCCTTTGTGCTTGCTGGAGTTATTAAATGAATAATATCGATATTGGCTGATTTTGCTTTTTCCAAAACAAAACTAGAATCCTTCGCGTCAAAAGGCAAATCAGGAATTACCATTCCTCTAATCCCAGCATCCGAAGCTTTCTGAAAAAAAACATCAATCCCATAGGAGATGATCGGATTCAAATACGTCAAGTATACCAAGGGAATGCTAGGTTTATAAGAATGAATTTGCTTTGTAGTTTTTAGAACTGTGTCCATCGAAAATCCTTTTGCAAGAGCACGCATATAAGATTTTTGAATCACTGGACCATCTGCAACTGGATCAGAAAAAGGAATTCCTAATTCCAAAATATCTGCTCCTCCATCAATGAGAGCCTTCGCCCATTCGACTGACAGCGCATACTCGGGATCACCCAGAGATATATAAGGAATAAATTTCGACTTATACTGNNGAAAGACAAATCACTAGGTCTTTCTTTTTTCCCATTTCTTTCGCTAATTTTTTCGCTGCAGAAAACGCATGAGCTGTTTCTAAAGCAGGAATAATTCCTTCCAATTTACAAACTTCCACAAATGAGGCTAATGCTTCTTTGTCGGTAACACTTACATATTCCACACGTTTAGTAGAAGCAAGATAGGCATGTTCAGGACCAACTCCCGGATAATCAAGCCCAGCAGAAATAGAATGTGCTGGAACAATTTGTCCACCTGCATCTTGGATGATCAAAGTTTTTGTTCCATGTAAAAATCCAATTCTTCCTGATGTAATAGTTGCAGAATGTTCGCCTGGTTTTGTTCCAAGCCCACCTGCTTCTACACCGTAAAGTTTTACTTTTTTATCTTTTAAAAATCCGTAAAACATTCCAATTGCATTGGAACCACCACCCACACAAGCAATGACTGCATCTGGAAGACGTTTGTTTTTCTTTTTGAATTGGTCTTTGGTTTCTTTTCCAATTACAGATTGGAAATCCCNNGTATTAGCCACACTAAGCGCCCACTCGCGCATCGCTTCACTGGTAGCATCTTTCAAAGTCGCAGTCCCAGACGTAACAGGAACTACTTTTGCTCCTAGAAGCTTAATTTTATAAACGTTTAACTCTTGTCGTCTAACGTCCTCCGCTCCCATATAGATCACTGTTTCCATATCAAAGAGCGCACCAACTGTTGCAGTGGCTAATCCGTGTTGTCCTGCACCCGTTTCTGCAATAATTCTTTTTTTACCCATTGCTCGTGTGAGAAGTGCCTGACCTATCGTATTATTGATCTTATGCGCACCAGTATGATTTAAGTCTTCTCGTTTTAACCAGATTCTTGCCCCACCCCAAGCCTTGGTAAGCCGTTCCGCAAAAGTCAAAAGAGAAGGTCGTCCTACATAATTTTGATTGTAGTAGTTTAACTCTTTTAAAAACTTAGGATTGTCTTTTAGTTTCAAATACACTTTTTCTAATTGAACGAGTGCATCTGTCAATATCTCGGGCGCATAACGTCCCCCAAACTCACCAAAATAACCCTGTTTCTCACCAAAATTTCTATCTTTCATACATAACTCCTTGAATCCCCCCTGCCCCCCTTTGCGAAAGGGGGTTTAGGAGTAGCCAACTTTACGGAAAAAAGAGTGCTTTAAACAACTACCCTTTTACAAAAAAGGTAACTCTTAGAACAACACCCCCTTTCGCATCCGCCCTCAGCTTCCGCTGACCAACGCCTTCGCCGGGAACAAAGGGGGATTAATTCAACGCCCTATACAATTCCTTTCTCAATTTTTCTACTTCTGCCAATATTTGCTCTTTTGATTCGAACGGTAAATTTCGTTCTTCCCCTGTTTTACGATTCAAAATGGAAAATTCATTTTTCTCAAAATAATTTTTTCCAAGAGTGATACGAACTGGAAACCCAACAATTTCAGAATCTTTAAATTTAAAACCGGGACCTAAATCTCTGTCATCCCAGAAGACTTCTATTCCATTAGTTTGCAAGTGGTTATAAATTTCTTCTACTTTTTTGTATTCGTCATCTGTCTTAGAAATACTCACAAGAGACACTTCATAAGGAGCAACCGAAATAGGCCAGATTATTCCTTTTTCGTCGTTTGCTTGTTCGATGATAGTCGCCATGGTTCGGTTGAGTCCAATTCCATAACAACCCATTGTGGTTAATGCCATTTTGCCTGACTTATCTGAAACTTTAATATCAAATGCCTTTGTGTATTTTGTTCCGAGTTTAAAGATATGTCCTACTTCAATTCCTTTTTCTAAAGAAAGAGGTTTACCAGAAATGGGATCAGGATCGCCTGCCTCTACCATACAGAAATCTTTTTGGTTTACTTCATATGTAAACTCGGAAATACAATAATTGCGATAGTGCTCATCTATCTCATTTGCTCCAATTATATATGCTTCAAAAGGATTTATACTTTTATCCCAGATAATTTTCACTCCTTTAGACACCTCTTCATCTAAACCAAGAGGACCAATGAATCCTGGAATAAGTCCAATCTTCTCGCACTCAATATTAGAAAGAGGACGAATCTCAGAAGTCGCAAAATGATTATTAACCTTAACTAGATTTACTTCCCTGTCGCCACGAATAAATACAAGTATATTTAATCTCTCATCAGCCTTTAGTAATACTGATTTAATTACATTCTTTGTTTCTACATTGAAATATTTTGCTACGTCCTCTATCGATTTTATATTCGGAGTAGAACATCTCTCGAATCCTGAGTGATTCTGCCGTTCCTTTAAATAATTCCAAATTACGGGAGTTTTCTCCACATTACCCGCATATCCACTTTCGAGGTTAATGGCTAATGTGTCCTCCCCAATCGGAGAAATTACCATAAACTCTTCTGACCCACTTCCACCCATCGCACCAGAATCTGCTTGCACAGGAATAGTAGAAAGCCCACAACGATTAAAGATTTGACGATAGGTTTTACGCATTAGCTGGTAGGTTTCATCAAGCGATGCATCGTCTATATGAAACGAATAGGCATCTTTCATAATAAATTCACGAGAGCGGATAACGCCAAACCGAGGTCTGATCTCGTCTCTAAACTTGGTATGAATCTGGTAGACATTCTTAGGCAAATCCTTGTAAGACTTTANNGGAACGTCATGTCTATCGTTAATACGAAACATTTCTTTTCCCATTTTCTCCCATCTTCCACTTTCCTGCCAAATCTCAGCAGGAGTCAAAATCGGAAGTTCAAATTCGAGTGCTCCAGATTTATCCATTTCTTCTCGAACAATTCGCTCGATTTTTTTCAAAACACGAAGTCCCATTGGTAGAAAATGATACAAACCAGAAGAGGATTTTCTGACTAACCCTGCTCGAATCATTAATTTGTGAGAAGCTACCACTGCATCGGCAGGGTCTTCTTTTGTTGTTGGTAAAATATAATTTGATGCTTTCATAATTTAAAAAAATCGTGACACGTCGTTAAACGTTACAAATACTCCCAGTAGTAATAAAAATAAAAATCCAACTTTAAAAATGGTATCAATCGCACGAGGCGGAAGCGGCTTACCAGCAATTGCCTCATAGAGATAAAGAACTAAATGCCCACCGTCTGCAACAGGAATCGGAAGCAAATTCATAAACATAAGCGCAATAGAGATATTAGCCACAAAGTTTAAATACATAAACCAACCATATTCTAAACTCATTCCAGCAGAATGTACAATTCCAACAGGACCCGAGAGATTGTCTTTTACAGAGATAAGTCCCTGGAATAACATTCCAATTCCTTTCATGGATGTGGCTACTGCGCGGTAAACTTTCTCACTAGAAATTAAAAATGCATCGGCAACTGAATTTTTTTTGTCAGACGACTCGGGAACAAATTTCATATCTGCCATAAAACCCAAAAGTCCAATTGGCTTTAAACGATACTTAGCGGTAAATTGTAAGTCGCCGGTCTCGACACTGACTTCTTTTGAATCTACTGTTTTTAAATAAGTTTTGATTTCTTCAAAGTTTTTGAATTTCTGTCCATCAATTCTGAGATTCAAAAGTTTTCGAGAAAGTTTGGGATCATGGGCGGCAAGAGTCAAATTCCGAACTGTCAAAGCAGGAACTTTCACATCGACTAAATTCGTAAATTCTAAAATATCAGAGCCACGCACAGGAACTTGCACAGTCAACTCTTCATTTGACCAAGGATTTAAAAGAGGATAGGTTTTACGAAGCAAATGAATATTAACCGTTTGATTTTGGTAATTTCCAAGAACGGTTTGCAATTCTCCGATAGTCGCAACAGGTTTTCCTTCTACATCTAAAATCATGTCCCCGTCTTTTAAATACGCAATTGCGCGGGAGGCAAGTTTGGTTTCTAATTCTTTCTCGGATTTTTTATTTTCTAACTGTGTTACAACTTCTGCAGGAAAATTCTTTTTGTAGTATTCCTCTGATTTATTGTCTTTGTCTAAAAGATTTTTTAACCAAAAGCTAAACTGTTCTGCATACTTAAAGGTAACAACAATATGCCGCTCGCCGTAAGGCTCTACCATCAGAGTTGGTCGCCCACCTGCCGAATAAACGTCAGGTGTTATCTTAATGCTTTTGGTTTCTTCATTTCTCGCGTAGGTAACTTCAATTTCTTCGCCACCGGATAAACCAACATTTGCAAAAATATCTTCAAAAGAAGTAATGGATTTTCCGTTGATAGCAATAATTCTATCTCCCGTCCTAAGTCCAGCCTGGTATGCTGCTGAATAATCTCGATTAGCCTTATCTATGAAAATTCGATTTCCCCAAGAACTATCTCCCATGAGTGCTAGAACAAAGAAAATTCCAAATCCTAAAAACAAATTAAACAAAGGTCCACCTAAAACTGGAATCATTCTCTTTAGTGGAGGAGTAGAAAGAAGTTCGCCTTCTTTACCTTTGAGTCGTTTTCCGTATTGGTCTCCCTTAAACATGACGTAACCGCCAATTGGAATTCCAGTGATTTGGTATGTGGTCTCCCCCACTCTTTTTTTCCAAATTCCGCGACCATAGCCGATGGAGAAGATACGCGCTTTTACCCCCACGAGCATTCCACAAAGTAAATGACCTAATTCATGAATAAAGATAGAAATTCCAAGCATCAAAACTGCGCCTAAAATAATTAATACCAAAAATCCTCCTAGGAATTCCCTCTGATAAATTCTCGAGCCTGTATGTCTGCTTGCATAAATGCTTCGAGTTCTTCAGGGTACTCCACTGCTATAGACTGTAAAACTGAATCAATTTTCTCAGGAATTTGAGTAAATTGAATTTTGTGATTTAAAAATAAACTAACCGCTTCCTCGTTTGCTGCATTAAAAAGTGCTGGAGCTGTTCCACCTTTTTTTCCTGTTTCGTAAGCAAGAGTGAGTGCCGGATAACGTTTCAAATTTGGTTCCCAGAAATTTAGTTTTTTCCATTTTGGTGGTTTACTCTCGATTAGCTGCTTGGGAGTCAGTTTGGGGAAAAATAGAGAATGTGCAATTGGATAAATCATATCTGGGTGAGAGGCATACATAAGAGTTGCCCCGTCAATTAATTCGATCATTCCATGTACAATACTTTCTGGATGAATGACAACTTCTATTTTTTCGTAGGGAAAACCAAATAGAAAATGTGCTTCGATTACTTCAAGACCTTTGTTTACAAGTCCCGCCGAGTCAATCGTGATCTTAGGTCCCATCTTCCAGGTTGGATGATTTAATGCTTCTTCTACGGTGACATTTTTTAATTTGTCAATTGGTAAATCTCTAAACGATCCACCCGACGCGGTTAACGTTAGGGAAGCAATATTTTCTCTCTTTTGAGATTCGACTAATTGAAATAATGCGTTATGCTCAGAGTCAACTGGAACAAGTGTTACTTTGTATTTTTCTAAAAGAGAATTAATATACGGACCAAAGGTGACTAACGTTTCCTTATTTGCAATCGCGATTTTTTTCTTTGCTTCTATTGCGGCTATCGTTGGAAGAACACCGAGTGAACCAACAACAGCAGTGACTACTATATGCACTGGAGTCATTTTTACGATTTCACTCATATTGGACGCACCGTACAAAACTCTCGTATTCTTATAACGAGAACCTAATAAGGTTTTATCCACTTCGTCTGAAGTAATCACCGCATAACTAGGAGAAAACTCTTCTATGATAGACTTTGCTTTGACTAAGTTGGAATTTACACTAAAAGAATATAATTCAAATACTTCTGGAAATAGACGTAGAACTTTTAAAGTAGATTCGCCTACGGAACCAGAAGCACCTAAAAGACAAAGTCTCTGCATAGAAAAACCTAAATCGCGAAACCAGCCATTTCTTTTAATACCAAATAAATATACGCACAAGGTATTGTAAATAAAAGAGCGTCGACTAAATCCAATACCCCGCCATGACCCGGAATTGTGCCAGCAGAATCTTTTGTGCGAGCATCTCGTTTCATTGCTGATTCAGCAAGATCTCCAGCAACACTAATTACCGAAAAAATAAATCCAAATAGAATAGTTTCGATCAGTCCAAAAGGAGGCTGTTTACCCGTTGTTATTGTCCAAATATAATTTACAATAAAACAGTAGATAATTGCTGTTATACTCCCAGTAACATATCCTTCAATGGTCTTCTTAGGAGAAATTTTAAGTCCCGCCGGATGCCTTCCGAATAACCTACCTCCGAAGTAAGCTCCTGCGTCTGTAATCATGGTTAGCCCACATACAAGGTAAACATAATAAATTCCAAAAGGAAGGGAAAGTAATTTGAAAAAATGCCCTAGAGGAATAACAAGATAAATTACTCCAAGTACCGTAGTGCTAACGGAAAAGATAGCACCATCTAGCGGTCGATATAAAATTTGCCATACGTAAGATAAAAATCCTACTAAAAATAAAACCATAACTACTATCTCATAATCAGCTTTAAAAAAACGAACTGAGTTTGCTAAAAAATAAGGAAGTTCTACTTGGTTTTGTCGAAATAAAAAATTAAAATAATATATTACATATAAAATCCAACCTATAATTAGCCCTGTAGTCCGAAAGGGTCTACCTTCCTCTCCCCTATCAGACAATTTGTAAAATTCATTTAACCCCAGGTAAATGATGATAAGCCCCATTAACAACAAAGGTATATAATACAAAAATGCACTGTATTGAAAAGAGAAAATGAATATAGGTAGCAGAATCGCTGCTGACAAAATTCTCATGATTGTTTCTTTCATTTTTCTAGACCCCCAAATTTTCTAGTTCTACTAGCATACCAATCCAAAGCTTCAAAAAGCGACTTTTTATCAAAGTCAGGCCAGAGTGTATCTGCAAAATAGATTTCTGCATATGCTATCTGCCATAGCAAAAAATTGGAAACTCTTTTTTCTCCTGCGGTACGAATTAACATATCAACCGGTGGAAGTGGGTAAGTGTAGAGTGCTTCCTCAAATTCAGCTATTTTGATTTCTTTTTCTAGGTTTTTATTTTTTTTGATTCGGTTTTGGATGATTTTGTGAAATGCATTTAGAATTTCATCTTGTGAGCCATAGTTCAAACAAAAGTTTATCACAATACCAGTATTTTTAGAAGTCGCCGAAACCGCCCTGTCAATGCGCTTCAAAGAACCTGCGGGAATCAGCTTACGAGATCCCGAATGAAGGATTTTGATATTTTTACTCAAAATAGAATCTAACCTAGAATCAATAAATTCTTCTAGTAAATTAAAAATTGCTCTCACTTCTGTAATTGGTCTTTTCCAATTTTCTGTGGAGAATGCGTAAAGGGAAATATTCTTCAACCCAATTTCGATTGCCAAGTCCATGAGTCGATCAATAGCAAGCGAGCCCTCTCTATGACCTTCTTTACGAGCGAGTCCTTTTGTGGTTGCCCATCTTCCATTGCCATCCATGATGATGGCAATATGTTCGGGGAGTTTGGTTTTTTGTTTCACAAGGTTTAGACAGTTAGGATTTCTTTTTCTTTCGCGTCTGTCATTTCCTGAATCTTAGTTATGTAAGAATCAGTCAGCTTTTGCGTTTGATCAGTTAGACTTTTCATCTGGTCTTGCGAAGAATCAGCATTATCCCGCTTGATGTCATCATTGATGTCACGGCGAATATTACGAATGGCTACTTTTTTTTCTTCACTTTTTTGTTTTAGAACTTTTACTAATTCTTTTCGTCTCTCTCCTGTAAGCTCAGGAAGTGGAATACGAACCACTACTCCATCATTATTAGGAGAAAATCCCATTCCAGATGTCATGATTGCTTTTTCGATGTTTTTGATTACTGTTTTGTCATACGGGGTAATCATGATAAGCCGCGGCTCAGGAGTGGTAATAGAGCCCATTTGGTTGAGTGGGGTTAACGCCCCGTAATACTCTACCTTAATATCTTCTACCATAGCAGAATTTGCTCTGCCTGTACGAATTTGTAAAAAGTCTTTTTTTAATGCATCGATGG
>DDBL01000194.1 GCA_002333425.1 Leptospiraceae bacterium UBA2033 | reverse complement strand
TACTACTTCTTAATATCATCTTCCTTAGGCTCATTCATTCTAAATCTCTTGTGCCAATCCGCAATCTGTGATTGAACATACTGCTCTGTATCACAAATTCTGAACTCAATAGGGTGATTAGTTGCAGCATCAATAAGTTTTGCCTCGATGTAACCGTTCTTTAACTTACTAATTTCTATTTTATACCTCATAATTAAGTCCTCCAATAACCATAATTGTCAGGTTTTATTTTACCTTTGACCTTTCAATCTCTTCTAGTGTTTCTTTTTCTTTATATTTCATAAAAAGAACTATCGCTAAAAAGCAAAAAAAGGCAGCGACAGGACCGGTAAGTCGAATCCCCATTGGATTAGAAGCATCCCTTCCCAATAGTAATAGACTAGTAAAAAGTAAAATTGCAATCGTCTGACCAAATTTTTGCATAAGAGTTCTACCAGCATAAAAAAGACCTTCTCTACGAGAACCTGTCTTAATAGCGTCTAACTCGGCAATATCCGCTAGAATCGCATTTGGTAAAATTCCAAGAATCGCCATTGGAATCGCAGCCACAATCACAATCATGTATGCTTGTAGCAACTTAGGAAGTGGAACTCCTTCTCCCAAAAAGTAAATGAAAATGAATAAAGAAAGAAATACAGCAAATCCAAATAAGACGACAGGTTTTTTTCCAATTTTCCTAGCTGCGACGTTTACTACAGGATACAAAACGAAAGAAAAAATCCCAAGCACCATCATAAGCTCTCCCTGCATTCTTTCTTCTTGGGCAAGTAGGACAGTTACATAGTAAATGAGTCCAGTTTGTAAAATCGTTACACTTAAAAAATAAGCAAAATCAGAAAGTGCAAAGTAAAGAAAACTTTTATTTTTAAAAGTCAGAATTAAAGCTTCTTTGAAAGGAACATTTGACGGCTCTGACTCGCAGTATTTTTTTTCGTCAATGGCAAATACTGGAAAATACATACAAAAAGTCGCAAACGCACAAAACATTCCAAGCGTCCACTGCATAGCTTGCACTTTGTTTAGTCCAAGACTTGGCTCTTCCAAAAGTCTTCCCCAAACCCCGGGCGCAAAACTTGCAATCGCAATCCCAAGAAAATACGTAACAGAAATATAAGTGGAAATATTTAATCTTTCTTCCGGTGTATGTCCAAGTTCAGGAATAAGCGCAAAATACGGAGTTACATACATAGTGAGAAATAAATAAAATAGAAAAAGTGCCCCAACAAGCCAAACCAAGTTCAAAGTAGAAGTTCCAGAATCAGGCGGCATAAACACTAACGCACAAAACACAGCAGCCGGAAATGCTCCCGTCGCCAAAAATGGGATTCGCCTTCCCCACTTTGTGTTTAACTGATCACTTTTATTGGCAATGATTGGATCGGTAATCGCATCCCAAAGTCTTCCAACCGATGAAACAATCCCGATCACATTGAATACCACAAGGATTGCAGTATCTACGATTAAAATGGGAATTCCCGCATCCTTAGGTGGCAGATAGAAGTATACAAGCCACGTTCCGATAATATTGATTAACAAAGACCAGCCCAATTGTCCAATCGCATAGGCTACTTGTTTTCCGAGAGGCAGAGAAGGTTTACTCATGTTTTATTCCTTACTTTGATTTCTATTTTCAATAAGAGAAGAAAACTCTTTCAAAGTTTGCAAGTAGAAACTAAAAAATAGATAATTTTTTATGCAACAACCACAGGCAGGTGTTGGGGTTGTGTAAAAAGACATTTTCTACCACGATGAGCGCGAAGGACGCGAAGAAAAACTCGAAATTTCCTAGGAAATTTTAACCTTCGTGTTCTTCGTGGTGAAAAAAGCTTAAATTTCTATGACTACCCAATTTTCCAAAGCTAAATAATTACAATTTTCTTTTCTTCGCCTAAGTCTTCGCTTTTGATTTCCTCTATAAGTTCCGCTTTTTCTGATTCCGAAAAACTAGAATCAATGATGAAGGTTTTAAAGGAAATTTTTTTCAATAGATCCATTGCGGATAATATAGAATTTGCTCTAATATAAAGTCTGGATTTATCTTCTAATAGATCTTTTAGAGTTGTGGTAATTTCTCTTTTCCAAACGATTAAAACACTATTTTTATTGGATGGAATCTTTACGAAGAACTTTGTTCCAACTCCTTCCATAGATTCAAACTCAATTGTTCCTCGATGTAGATGCATTAGCTCATTACAAAGTTTTAAACCTACTCCAAATCCCATTTCCTCTAACGTTCCTGTCGTAGAAACCTCTGAGACAAATAACTTCTTTTTTACAAAATCCGGCATACCAACTCCGGTATCAGAAACAATAATGATTTGAAAACCAAAAACTTCTTTGTATTCAAGAACAATACTTCCGTTCTCCTTATTGAACTTAATCGCATTTAAAATTAAATTTCGCAATATTTCCTGAATGATTTTTTCATCAGCAGTCAAAATTATTTCTTTTGGAATTAGATTTTCAAATAGAATATTTTTCCTTTCTAATTCCATTTGAAAGTCATCAGTCAAATCACGCAAGGTACTTTGAATTTCAAAATCACTGTATTCAATTGTTAAAATACCTGAATTGAAACGACTTAAATTGAGTAAGTGACCAACGTTTGAAATAGAGTTAAGGAGAATCACTTTAGACTGCTGAATAAAACCTAACTGTTCGTCTCGAGAAAGTTTGTCCTCCTCTTCTATTAAAGTCATCAAACCTAAAATAGAGGATAAAGGCGAACGAAGATCGTGTGAGACAAGTGTAATAAATTTATCCTTCCAAAGATTTGCTTCTTCTGCTTTTTGTTTTTCTTCTCTAAACTGGGAAGTTCTTAACTCCACTGTAAGCTCTAAAGACTCGTTTGTACGTGTTAACTTTTCAGAAAGATCTTCTACATCCGTATAAGCTTTAGAAAAATGTTTAGATAAAATTATGGATTGAATTAAAATAAACGTAAAAATTGCATAACTCATAGTAATCGGTGTTCGGACAAAATTGTACATGGAAAGAACATCATTGAACGCACTAATTACAATAACTAAGTTTGAAAAGAAAATGAGAAGCGATTCATTTCTTCGTTTGTAAACTGCCCTTGTAATTCCAAAAACTGTGTAAGATAAAAACAATAAAAGTAGCAACAAACTTTTTCCTTCAATGATCGTTCCTATTTCCGTTGGAGCAAATACTGCGAATAAATACTCCAAACCACTTATCACCCAGATAATCTGGATTATCCTCTTTGAAAAATCATTTGGATAAAGAGAATAAAGAAAAAACAAATAAAGAGGTACGAGCAAATAAAAAATTACCAACAGCCCATGAGCTACTTGGTAAGTTATGTCTGGAAAAAATGAATAAATAAAAACCTCATTTATGTTAATCACATGAAGGGAAATACTCAAACAAAATAGTCCAAAGGCTAACGAGGATTTGTCTTTTCTACGATATATGTAAAAGGATAAGTGGTACAATCCCATAATAAATATGGAACCAAATAAAAATGCGTCTACTGCTTGTTTTCTCTTGGATTGAAATGAAATTTGTTTGTAAGTATTCAAATACGGTGGATACCAAAATGTACCGCTTGCATGATGAAAATTGGAAATTTGAAGGATTAAATCCATCCTTTGTTTTGTGACAGTAAACCAAACCAAATCAGCAATACGAGTTGGGATCATGTTATCTTTAGAAGTTCCAACTTTTCCAAATTCACCGATTAAAGTTTCGTTCATGAATATTTTGTATGCAGGACCTCCTGTTGTACTAAATTTTAATCCAAACAATGTGCCAATGCTAGACTCAGGAAATACGATAGTCGCTTTATACGTCGCATATCCTGTTCCTTGTAGCAAACGTCCATTAACCTCTTGACCTTCCCAAATAATTCCTGGACGAAGATAACCTGTTCTTTTTTTTGTTAAACTTTCTGGATTTTCATTGGGAGAAATCAATTCGTTCCAATAAAACTCCCAGTCTCCATTTAGCGGAATGGAAGCATCCTCTTCAAAATCCCACCCAGAAATATCCAACACACCTTGTTTAACAGTTGGCATTTCCAGATTAGAAATAAAGGGAAAACAATTGGAAAATAAAAATAGAACTAATAGAAAAATAAATTGTTTCATAATTAGATTGTAGAATTCTTTTATCATCGCAAACATTTCATTATCAAAAACAATATCTGAGGATAGGATACATTTGTCGAATGCAAGTTTTACATTTTTTTGAAATCGAAATCCGAAACCAAAAATCCAAGTAAGGCACACAGGGAAAATATAAATATTCCAATGAAAATTCCTAGCCTTGCAAAGTATTCAGAAGTTAATTTGATTGTCGGTAAATGACATTGAGTTAGAATAATGACACCAAATCAGAGTTCTCTGTGCCATTGTGCCTCTGTGGCATATTTTTACATAACCATTACTTTATTTCACTGATAGCTAAAATGAGTTCATCTAATTGCAAAACTGCATGAGACTTCCAACAAAAAATCCCCTTATCGTAAGAACAAAGTCCTTGCCTAACCCAAGTAGAAATTAATTCTTCCAAACCAGTTTGAAACTTGGGGATAAGAGTAAAAAAAGACTTTAAGTCAAAAGGAACAAATATTCGAAATAGACAAAGAGCTAACTCCTCTAGAAGTTTTGGAACTTCGTAAGTATTACCAAATTCTCCCGAGTTGTATTTCTCAATCGAACGATTGTTGAAATAACGCCCGTTATCCGTAAATCCATGAGCGCCGGGTCCTAAGGCTAAGTATTTTTCCATCGTCCAGTATTTTAAGTTGTGACGGGCCTCTTCGCCTTCTTTACAATAATTGGAAACTTCATATTGTTTGTATCCGTAACTCGCAAGTAAGTTAGGCAGAGTTTGTAAAATTTCTAACTGTAAATCTTCGTTAGGCGGTTTGGCTTGTTTTTTTTTCAACTGTTTTGCGTATTCTGTTCCCTTTTCTACAGTTAGGCTATAAAGGCTAATATGAGTTACTCTCGCATCAATAGATTTATTTAAGTCAGACAAGAACATTTCTAGAGTTTGTCCTGGAATTCCATAAATCAAATCAATTCCAAATCGTTTGATTTTCGAGGAAGAAAGATGATCCAATACTTTTGAATATTTTTCTTCATCATTGTAACGATCTAGTGTAATAAGTAAGTCTTTATTAAAACTCTGAATCCCAGCGTTGACTCGGTTAACACCTATTTTGTGCATTTGAGAAAGTAACTCTGGAGATATGTCTTCAGGATTCATCTCCATCGTAAACTCGGTATTATCCTCAAAATACAATTTAGATTTTATATATTCCAAAAGCTGTGCAAGCAAATCTAGATTAGCTAACGAAGGAGTTCCACCACCAATAAAAATCGTATCAAATTTATAATCCATAATTTTGGGATCTAAACTTAAACGAAGGTCAAACTCTTTTCGATAATTTTCAAATAGAGTTTGTTGATTTGGAGTAGGATTTTTTCCAATTCCAACTGAATAAAAATCACAATAAGAACATTTGTGGATACAATACGGGAAATGAACGTATAATCCCGCGTATCCACTTCGGTAATAAAGCATTATTTAGTTCTGTAAAGTTTGATTTGGAAAAATTAAATTCGCGTTTGGAATATCTCTTTTTCTTTCGTCATTGATAGTTTTATTTACTAGGGCGCGAATAGATTCTTTAGTAGGAGAAAACGAAAATACAATCTTTACATTAGAAAAATCTGGAATTTTAAAAAACGGTGACCCAAAGTGTAAAACTATAAATTGCGTATTATGGTTCTTAGCCGCAAGTTTAGAAATGACATCTATGTCTTTTTGGTCTTTTGAATCAAATACAAATGTTTTTACTTTTCCATTTTTTAGTAATTTAGGAAGTTTTTTATCTGAATAATAAGGGATATTTAATTGAGAAAGTTCAGATCTAACTAATTCATTTTTACAGATATAAGCAAAATTCTTGGACTCAGACAAAGAATAAGCAGTAAAGGGAGATTTGTAACTTTTAATTGCATCTGCGGATATACGCGAATTTAACTCATCTATGTTTGCAATTTTAAGTTCATTGTACCTATCAATAGAAGCCTTTCGTTTGTCCTCAATAAATTCGGAAAGTTTTGGATCTTCAATTTGTTTATAAGAATATGGTTCATGAAAAAGTCCATTTTCAATTTTGAGTGCAATTTGTCTTTTAATGCTTTCGTCTAACGCATTTTTACCATCCACATCAAATTCTTTATTCTTAATACTTTCTAAAATCATATTATAATAATAAGTGGTGGTAGCTCCCCAGCTAGTAAGTAAAATCACATCCGCACCTGCGAGTATTGCAAGAGTTCCTGTTTTTTCGTTTTGAAAATTTTTAGAAATTGCGTGCATTTCCATCGCGTCTGTCATTACCATTCCTTCAAAACCTAATTTTTTTCGCAAAACATCAGTTAGAATTTTTTTGGAAAGTGTAGATGGATACTTTGGGTCCAAGTTTGGATAAATGATATGAGCACTCATCACAGCCTTTGCTCCATCTTGAATAGATTTTTGAAATGGGACTAATTCAAATTTCAAAAGTTCTTCTTCCGTTTTTTCTATCACAGGAAGTCCCAAATGGCTATCTACATTTGTATCTCCATGACCTGGAAAATGTTTGATAACTGGAATCGCTCCGCCAAGTCTTGCACCTCTTTCATAGGATAACGCCAATTCACCCGCCTCCAAATTCATACCAAACGAACGAGTGTTAATGACTGGATTTTCGGGATTGTTATTCACATCCATCACAGGGGCTAACAGTAAGTTAATCCCAAGACTGTTCAATTCATACGAAGTGATAAGACCTACATTAAACGCATAATTTGGATTATTCGTTTGACCAACTGCCAGTGCCCCTGGAAAAGCAGTTACTCCTTTTTCCACTCTCACAACTCGCCCTCCCTCTTGGTCGATAGAAATAAAAAGGGGAGGTGAGTTTAGGCTTTTCATTTCATTTTGTAAACCTTTAGTCAGAGCGCGGATTTCTTTTTTCTTTCCCACATTGACACCAAATAAAATCACACCACCCGGTCGCACTTTTTGTAATTCAGCAATAGCAACTTCATCTAGATAGTTTTTGGGAATCGCGATATGGATAACTTGACCGGCTTTTTCTTCATCCGACATTTGGGAAACAATTTCAGCCGCATGTTCCATCGCACGTTTTCTGATTTCAGCAGTCTCTGTTGCATGTAACGGGTTTGCTTTCCACGCAAGCATTAAAGCCAAAGTGACTGAAAGAAAGTAACAAAGATTTGCCCGAAAATTTGAGAATAGATAATTTTCACCCGCACCCTGCGCGGGTGAAATCGCGCTCTCTATTATATTTTCTGGCAACTCTAAAGTATGTTTGTTTAGTTTTGTATTCATAAATAGTAAGTTTAATTGGTTAAAGATGTATAATGCAGTTGTTAGATAGGACAGAATAAAAACGAGTAATTTTTTGAGAATAATAACGATGATTGCCAAAAGATTTCTTCATTTCACAACCCAATGCTAAATGTAATTTGCCGCAGGGTAAACATGCCCCGTTCATCAGTCAGACGGACTTTCGCATTCCAAGTTTAGGTTACAGTTGAAAGTGGTAGGAGAGGCATGGGAAGCTGTGGTGATTCAAAAATTTACTCTTTTCTGACTCTCAGATCAGATGGTGGTGGTTGGAACGTTACCAGTCGTAGATGATATTTTCCTGAAACTTGAAAGCTAAGTGTTCCTTCCTTGCTTGTCCCAGTGTAACTTGCCTCTGATTTCACAATCTCTGGATTGGCAAAAGACGGTTGACAAGTGTTGATTGTTATTTCAGGTTCTCCCTTGAATAAAAACGGATACAGCGGAAATAATGGAGTAAGACTGAGTAAATAGTCTTCTAAATTTGAATTACCAGAACTGAAAACCCATTTCTCGTTTGCTAGCATGTCTCCCTGGATAATGGCTATATACCTGTCCATTGAAATATAATCATACTGAGAATTTGTGCAATCACTGGTATATGTAAGCTTCGTAAAAGAAATTGCTTGCTCTTCCGTTTTTGGATATAGAGGATTCAAAGTATAAACCGTCGGGGGACGTGGGGCGATTGGCTTAAGAATGAATTCTAAAGTCCGAAGTGTGGAATACAGTTCGGCTGGGTCTTCTTCTTTTTCTGTCTTACAAGTCGAGAAGAGAAGCAATATCAGAATGAAGATTATGTAAGATTTCATTTTAGCTATTCTCTACTTACAGGAAAGCTTACTAATTCAGTATTAGTAAATATAAACATTGTATAGGCGACAATCATTATCCCAGATATTTGAAATTTTAATTTTATCATGTTAGGCTCCTTTTTTTTTTACATAGACACCGCTATTACTTGCAAACAATGCTTCTGTCAGGGAAAAAATTTCAGCGTCAGTTTCATTTTCTGGCCACCGCCAATAAGTGTATCTCCCACTGGAATTTCTCTGCCCCA
>DDBL01000100.1 GCA_002333425.1 Leptospiraceae bacterium UBA2033 | reverse complement strand
ATCGGCTTACAAGTAATTACCTGTCCCGACTCACGTTACAATGAATTTCGATCTGGAATTGATTTTATCCAGAAATATATTTTTCCAGGTTCCTTACTTCCCTCAATCGGCAGGCTAAATGAAGCAATCAACCGTTCGAGTAATTTGTTCCTGTTCGATTTAGAAGATTTAGGGTTAAATTATGCTAAAACTCTCAAACTTTGGTTAGACCGATTTGATAAAAATATCGGGGAAGTTCGAGACATGGGATTTGGAGAAAAATTCATTCGCACTTGGAGATATTATCTTTCCTATTGTAATGCTGCATTTAAAATGAGAAATATCTCTGTAGTACAAGCAATTTATACAAGACCAAATAACACAAATATCTAGGAGATTTTTATGATTTTACTTTTAAAAATAATTTTCGGATTTATTCTGGCATCAATGCTTTGGGTAACAACTTGGGCATCACTTCAACTAAATCTTTTTACGCATTTACCGAACATTATCCGCGATCCGTGGGTGATTGCAACACTCTTTGATGCCTATTACGGGTTTATAACGTTTTTTTTGTGGGTGGCTTACAAAGAAAGTTCTATCTTACTTACCATTCTGTGGTTTATCGCTATTATGCTCTTAGGTAATATTGCAATGGCGATTTATGTATTGATAAAACTTTTTCAGCTAGACAGAAATGCAAACATTACAGACCTTCTGGTTAGAAAATGATAAAAGAGTTTTTTAAAACAAAAGTAATTACCCCAATTCTAAATCTTCTCAAACAAGGAATCACGCCTGAGAAGATTGCACTTTGTATTGCGCTTGGGGTGATGCTTGGAGTATTTCCAGTCATTGGATCTACTATGATTTTATGCACTATTGCAAGTCTTAGTTTAAAGTTAAATCTCCCATTGATTCAAATCATCAGCTACTTAGTTTATCCGCTTCAGTTTTTATTTTTAATTCCACTTGTGCGATTCGGCGAATGGGTGTTAGGCGTTCCACCATTTCCTATTTCGATTCCAGCTCTAGTGGATATGATTAAAACGGATATCGTTCAAACGATTATTACCTTTTGGGATGCTACTATGCACGCAATTTTGGGCTGGGTTATCATTGCATTTATTGTAATTCCTTTGATTTATTTTTTATTTCTACCAATTCTCAGACGAGTTCCGATTAAAGGACTCAAGGATTAATTATGGAAAATATTTGGTTTATGGTTTTTATCGCTTGGGTTGTTGTTTTTATTATCATGACAAAACTTTGGTATCTCGGAAAGAAGATTCACAATTATGCGATAGTTGACGTAGGCTGGGCATTTTCTCTGGTTGCGATTGCGTTTGTGTATTATGTTTTAGGCGAAGGGTTTATTGCTAGAAAGGCTATTATCATGTTCATGGTATTTTTCTGGGGATTTAGACTTAGTTCCTACTTGGCAGTTCGAGTTCTGAGTCATGGGGAAGATGCGCGTTATACTGCGTTTCGTAAGGACTACGGAGATGCAGTAGACCGAAAGTTTTTTACAAATATCTTTCAGTTTCAAGGGTTACTCGATATTATTCTCTCCATTCCTTTTTTAATCATTTGCTCCAACCCCGACATCAATATTCACCCACTCGAATACATTGGACTTGCAGTATTCCTATTTGCTGTAATAGGGGAGACAGCCGCTGATTTTCAACTCAGTCAATTTAAAGCGGATACAGCCAACAAAGGTAAAACGTGCAAAGTTGGGCTTTGGAATTACTCCCGTCATCCGAATTATTTTTTCGAGTGGATGATTTGGGTTTCCTATTTTCTAGTCGCTCTTCCTTCGCCTAACGGGTATTTTGCGATAATCCCAGCGATTCTGATGCTAATTTTCCTTTTAAAATTTACCGGAATCCCAATGACTGAAGCAAACGCAATCAAAACTCGCGGCGAGGAATACCGAGAATACCAACGAACCACATCCGCATTTGTGCCTTGGTTTAAAAAGAAAAATTGAAGAATACCACCGATGGACACCGAGAGCACCGATAACAGATACGATAGTTTTTAAGTATAGGAAATTTGGTTTGAATCCATACCATTTTTTTATCGTGCTTTTTATCGGTGTTCATCGGTGAAATCGGTGGTATTCTTTAAATATTTGTCTTAATAATAAAAAACTCCGTGACTCTGTGTCTCTGTGGCAAAATACTTGTGTAGGTGCGAAAATGTCAGAAATCCAAACAAAAACAAAACAAGAACTTTGCGAAAGTCTAGGTAAGTTTCTCTCGATTTACCACAAAACAAAAATCATTGAAGCAAAGGAAGATACTCTAAAAATGTATATTCTCCTTTCTAAAAATAAAAATGTTACTCCCAAAGAAAAACTGATTAATTACAAATTGCTTCGAGTGAATGAAAGAATGTTTGAAAGCGCAGAATCAGAATTATCCCCAAAGGACGCAGTTATATGTGAATTTTTGATTGAGGAATTATTGAAGTATGTTGCCAACTATCATAAACATGGAAAATAGTGGCTATTTCAAAATAGCCTCTTCGTAAATCATTTTTATTCTTTCAATTTCTTGTTCTTTGTTATTGACCCAATCGAGTAACCATACACGATAAAATTTCCAACCTAGGGAAGATAATTGTTGTTCTCTAAGCCTATCTCTTTCCTTTGCAGTGGGAGTAGAGGCGTAAGATTTCCCATCACATTCGATGGCTAATACATATTTGGCTTTGGTCGGATGTTTTACTACCATATCAATTTTGTATTGAGAAAATCCAAAATTTCGAATAAGCGAAAGTCCTTCTTTGGTTAAAGTATCAAATATATCTTGTTCGAGAGGATTTAATTTGTTTGAGTATATGTTTCCCTGTGTCCTAACACCATTGTTTGCATAACCCAAATAAGATTTCAAAAGCCTCACACCCTCCGCATTTGATCTTTCTAGATCAATATCCATCTCTCCAAAGGAAGATACAATTGTCATACGTAACCTTGCTCTTGTGATAGCAACGTTTAATCTCCGTTCACCGCCTTGATGTGTGAGTGGACCAAAGTTATGAGGTAAATTTCCATTTGCCTCTTTTGTATAACCTATAGATAAAATGATAGAATCTCTTTCATCCCCTTGCACTTGTTCGATATTCTTTATAAAAAAATGATCAGAGACATCTTCATTAAAAAAGGAAATCAACTCGGGTTTATCTTTTAGAACTTCTTCTAAAGCGGACTCAATTTTTTGAGCATGAGCGATACCCATCGTTATTACGCCTAACGATTCATTTGGATAAGAGTTGGCGTGATCGATTATAAGGTCGATTACTTTATTCACTTCTTTTTGTTCACTCTCTTCTTGGGACTGACCTTGTTTAAATGGAACAAGTATATGCGAAATAGGTTGAATTTGTTTGGAGCTAGGGAACGTAATTAGTTTACTCGAATAAATATTTTCATTGGAAAATGCGATTAGTTCTTCAAAACGACTTCTGTAATGCCATAGTAATTGCCTTTCATTTAAAAAACTAGCAGTTCTATTGAGCAAACTTTCGAAACCTTTTGTGTAGGAAACATCCTCAGTTTCTTCCTCTTCTTGCCCTGCTTTAAAAAAATCTGTTGGTGGCAACTGTCTAGTATCCCCTGCAACAACGACTTGTTTACTTCGCATCAAAGCAGGGATTGCATCAGCAGGAATAATTTGACTTGCTTCATCAAAAATCACAACATCAAAATATTGTTTTTTAGGATCAACTAATTGGCTAATGGATAACGGGCTTGCCATCCAACATGGACGAAGGCTGGTTAATAAGTTCGGGGTTTCTTGCAATAATCTTCTCAGAGAAAGTCTTGCAGCTTTTTTGTTAGTCTCTGCTCTGATTAAATTTTCTTCATCACCATACTTGCTAACTTCTTGTGCAATCCACCGCGCATGACGGTAAATTAATCTCTCTTTAGTTAGATCAAGACGTTTTTTATCTAACTCTTGGAATTCTTTTACAACATCAGAATGTGTTTTACCATGAAAACTCTTGAGCCTAGTATCCTGACGATAGGCATCATCCAAACAGGAGGTATACCAAGAATATTCAAATTGGCGAGTCCACAAATCAGGATTAGATTTAGACTTTTTTATTTCCAACAAAAATCCATTCGCATTGTAAGTATTAAATTCTTTCTCTATTTCTTTTACCCTTCCAACAGAAGACGCACTTAAATCATTTTCTAGTTCTTTAAATATAGTAAGGATTTCTCCGAGAGGAAGTCTTTCAATTTGATTTTGATTTATTTTTACTTTTGTATCTTGTAATTCAACTAGTAAATCAGAAAAAGCAGTTTTTATATTTTTCCAATCTTTAACTGGCTCTGGGTAAATGTTAGATCTATGTTGTGTTTTCCATTCTTTCAATATCTCATAAATCTTTTCTATCTCAGAAAAAATTTCAAAATGAGATGTTGGTTCTGGATTTCTTGAACTACTAATTGACTCAAATGTTTTCCAAAAAACTGGTGTAACAATCTTAGCAAAAAAATCATTTCCTCTCAAACGAGTAATTAGTTTTTTATCAGGAAATCGAGTGTTTGGAAATAGTGTGTTCCACTCTGTAACTTGTTCAGATATTTTTTTGATTTCTTTTAAAAGTTCTTCTCTTGAAATTTCTGGGGATACTCTAAGTTTGCCTAATATATCTACAACATTTTTTAATTCACTATCAAATAAATTCGAAAACCATCTTCGTGTATTAGCAGATTCTAATATTTCGATGTATTTAGTTAGGTCTTCATCATAAATTTTTTCAGAGTATTTGTCTAAACTGCGACTTATACTCGCTAATAATTCGATCTTTTGACTTATTAGAGTAGGTGTAATATTTTTTGAGTTAAATAATTTTTCTAAATAATCAACCCCATCATTTAAGTCCTGTTCCTCTTTAAAAACATTCTTAATAGTCAAAAAATTTTGCAAATCCAGTTTAAATAATTCAGGATTCCCAGTATATAATTCATACAACTGATTCACTTTTTCTACCAACTGAATCATTACTTCAATTTCTTTAAAATTCTTATACTCAGTCAGACCATACCCAGCTAATTTCAAAAATTCTTGCTCTAAGAAAAGTAACTGTTTATAAATTTTGTTAACTGACAGCGAAAGATGATTAGCCTCTTGTGTAGACGAAATAGTAGTTGTTTGCCAAGGCGAAGAATTTGTATAAAGGAATAAATTTGCAAAACTTGGTTTCTGCAACTCTTCTAATTTATTACGAAGATTATCAAATACGTCAGGCGATAGATTGAGTAAATCTTTACCAGTAAATCTAGTTTGACTCTTTTCTTCTTCTGAAAAATTTAAAAGTTCTCCATGTAACTCATAGACACTTTTGTTTGCAGGGATTCTTTTTTTGTGAAATTGATCTACATGGTAATTTAATTCTTTTCGTTTTCTCATAAATTGTTTATGAGTATCTCCAACTTCTACACTTCGCGAATTGCGAATCAAATCAAGGCTTTCCTTGAACTTCTCCATCACCAATTTGCGAGAAATTCCAGACCCGTGCAAATCAAGTAGTAAATGACCTAACCTCTGATCCTCTAAACGTTTTTTTACAACTTCAAGTGCTGCTCTTTTTTCTGCTACAAATAGAATTTTTTTACCGTTAGCCGCAAGACTTGAAATTAGATTTGCGATCGTTTGACTTTTTCCTGTACCTGGTGGACCTTGGATGGTACAATTTTCTCCTCTTAGGACTGCTTGGATTACACTTTGCTGACTTGAATCACAATCAAAAATAATAAAATCTTCATCGGGAGAAATATCATCAAACTTTTTAACATCAATATCAACGATTTTTTCTTTTAATTTTCTGACTGCAATTTCATTTCCTGCCATTGCAAGAATAAGATCATTATTATTAGTAGGGTTGTCTCTTTGAAATTTAATATCCTCTACCATAGACATTTTTTGAAAAGAGAAGTTACTGATTATTAGCTGCTCTGTTATTTTTAATTCTGGAATTTTTTTCTCTATGGATAATTTAAAATTTTTAGCGATTGTATTAAAATCCAAAGTTGAATTTTCCATAATATCTATTTTTGTAGGCATATCTACAGTAAATAAATCTTCTTGGTTTAATTTGATATTATGATTTTTGTCTAAGTATGCAAGTAATACTGGATTGATAATTGGATCACCACTTTGTGTGAGATAAATTTTACTTTTTGATTCTATAGAAATAGGAATTAAAACTAATGGTGCTTTTGGCGAATTACCAGAATCATCCGCTTTCCATGATACAAATCCGTAAGCAAGATGTAAGGTATCAATACCTCTTTCTTCCAAATTTTGTTTCGATCTTTTGTGGATAACTTTTATTTTGCGATAGACATCAGAGTCATTATCTTTTAAAGAAAGTAAATCATTAATAGAGATTTTATCTCCCTTAAATAGATCTTCCAAAAATTCATTATTATAATTTGTAAAACTAAGAGTACCTAATTTTAAATCTCGATAATAAAGTAAATTATTGCGACGAGAAAGATCGGTTAAATCCTGAATCCACTCTTCACAAGCTTGTTCTATTAAAGTTCTAGAAACACTCATAAAACATCCAATATCAAAAATTCTTTAACTTTTCGATTCCAAATTTCTTTTGAATCCTGTCATCAATCTCTTTTAAAGTCGATTTATCCAGAACGATTTCTGTCCCATTTTCTGTTTGCAAACTTACAAACTTACTACTGACTGATTCTTGGATTCCTGACTCACCATTTCCAAATGCAGAATCTAATTGTCTAATCGAAGTAACAGGAACTCCGTTTACTGATTTGACAATATCAAAACTAAGGGAATGATACCCATTATTGGAGTCATCCGGTAGAACTTGAACCAGAAGCACATAACGCCCAGTTTCCCCTTTTTTATTCATCCGATAATAATCATTCAAATAAAGTAATTTTTTATCAATTCTAGAACGCCAACTTGATCCAAATTCTCTCATCAAAAACTCAGAGAGTTCAGCAAAAATAAATCCACCCCGCACTAAATATTCTGGTTCTTTTCCTTCGTTGTTCATGTAAGGAATTTTGACAGCTTTGTAGGGAAATGCTTTCAGTGACATGGAAAGCATTTCTTCTTTTTTATTTCGTAAAATTTTTACTGGAATTTTACTGCCCATTTTAAATCCAAATTCTTCTCCCGAGTGAGCTAGAAAGGATAAGTATTGTTTGCCGTAAATAGGGTGTTTAAAATATCCCTGTGAATCAATTTTCATCCCTCCATACTCGAGGATAATATCATTTAGCTGTAAATGGTTATCCGCAGAAGAGTAGGGGATTACCTCCGCAATTAGGACTCCGTCTGTTTTTTTGTCTAATCCGAAATATTCTTTTGTCGCTAAATCATGAATGGGACGAAATTTAAAACCCTTATAAGGAAATATAGTTCCTTTGGTCTTTTCAAATTTTTGTTTGATAAAACTATTAATTACAAAACTCGGAATTACTTTGCCAGAATTTTTGGACGCCGTAAAACGGTACAACATTCCGACCGCTTTTTCTTTGTCTAAAATCAACTCTCCGTTGCCTTCCAATTTTTCATTTGAATTTAGATGGACGAAGGGTAATTCTGTGTAACCCATTGGATAACTTTCCATATCAAGACCAGTGAGTCGTCCCTTAGAATTTTGAATTGAGCCAGAGTTGTCCAATTGCAAAATGGAAACAGGTTTAAATGGATCGATCTTCGCTTCAAATTGAACTGGAACTAGATCATTAAAAAAATCTTTATCAGTTACTTCTAAAACTGTTAGATTTGATTCGTAATCAATTTTGATAACCTTCGCAGGAATTGCTGTGTACGAAGAAAACTTTTTTACTTCAATAGAGGTGTAATAATCAATAAGGGAGCTAAATACAAGTATCCGCTTGTTTGCAATCACCGCACCAACCGCTCCATAAGTTTGAGGTTTTTTGGGTTGCCATGGAAATAAAAAGTTAGGTGCTTGAGTGGTAATTTTTACTTGAACAACTGTATTTTTAAATTTATCCTCAATTGTATCAAGTGAGAATAAGGATATGTAACTGCTTAAAAATAATACTAAGGCGGCTAAAAAGTTAGGTTTCATTTATTTCCTACCTTATAAATAGACTCTACTTCCTTGTCTGCTTTTTCTATGTCATCTTTCTTTAAAATCAAGGGAACATCTACATCCCTAAACTTTAGTTTTAAGAAAGTATAATCTTTCTTAGCGACAATTTCTTTGAGTTGTTTAATGTTTTGAATCTTCGTGTCATTGACCGACTCGATAATCATATTCAAAAAATAATCCGAGTTACTATTAAATGGATGAGCTAACTTGCGGTACAAAACTACATCTGTTTCCACTTCCCGACAAAGTTCATCGTCTATGAAATAAAAAAACCGGTATAAAAATTGACTTCCACCCTGTGTTTCATTGTTTTTATTCCACTCTTGGAGTAAGTCCCGAGAAATCGGCTGAAACACAAGACCGCCTAACACAAAGTAGTCGAAAGGCTCATCATATTTGTGTCGCATATAAGTAAACTCATCCATACGTTTTGCAGGGAAGTTAACAGTGATTAGCTGCCCATCTCTAAAAACTCTAAATGAAATTTGTTCACCTGAATGTTTGTTATCTACAATTTCTACAAAATCAATGCGGGCATCTTTATCCAAAACGATAGTTCCATTTTTACCAATTGGGAAACCATCTATCTCAATTAACAGATCATTCTTTTTTAAAAATCCGTCAGCACTTCCACCTTTTAAAACTTTGGTGACAAAGACTCCATTTAGATCTTTTGGAATTTTTCTATATTCTCTTAGTGTATTGCTAAATGAATTAAACGTGCGAATGCCTAATTCAACGTAACCGTCATATTTTCCGTCCTCAATGTCTTTTAAAAAATATTTAATAACGGTAGTCGGTATGAGATAACCGATGTTTTCCCCTCGACTGGCAACCTGAAACGCAACTCCCACTACTTTGTTGTCTTGAATCGCAGGTCCACCCGAATTACCAGGATTAATCGCTGCATCTACTTGGATTACCAAATGACTATCCACCTCAGAATGAGCGTAAGTAGATTGTTCTTTTCTAGAAACAATCCCACGGCTAACAGAAATTTTATCTCCGCCTATCGGATAACCTACAACCGTAATGGAAGAATTTAGATCAGGAATTGCTCCAAATTCAAAAGAAGTAGAATCTTCGTAAAAAGAAACATCCTTTGCTTTGAGTAGTGCCAAATCACAATCATGCGCTACAAATAAAACGTCAACTTCATACCAAACCGTTTGGTTGTGCCTTTGGACTTGAATGTATTTTGCATTGGAAATTACATGAGCGTTAGTCATAATCTTATCTTTGTCGATGATGAATCCAGTTCCACCACTTGCCCGAACACCTGTTGTGAGCCAAGGGGAAAATGCATCAAGCCCTTGCGAGTAGGTGCGAATTTGAACTACACCTTTTCTTACTTTGTCAAAATCAGAAATTTGTTCACTAAAAAGGGGAAGTAAAACAAAGGAGAAAAATATTAAAGAAAGGATATGTTTCATAGATTTATGGGTTTTCTCATTTTATTAAAATTAGTTATTGCTAGAAAACCTGATAGTAATAGAATATGTGTCATAATTTACTAGCTGAAAGTTAATTAACTGGTGCAATCTTTAGAGTAAAGATTATTTTTTGAAATGAACTTAATTGTTGAAATAATATTTTCTATCCTTACGATTCTTATCGTACTTATCCTATTCCTAGTTTCCGTTTTTCGCGTACCTATTACTTCCACCAAAATTTCTTTTGCGCTCTTTGGATTTACCCTGAGTGTTTGGAATTTTATGGAGATTTTGCATAAAATTCATTTGGTAGGAGATGAATCTTTTCCATTACAACAGATTGTATTTTCCAATTTAACTGTGTATTTGTTAGTGATTTTTGGGTTAAATTTCCCATTTTACAGAAGGCGCGAGGTTCTAATTACCATCTATACTGCTTTTGTAGGTGGAGTTGGGTATTTGATCACTGTTCAGACTTTTTCTATTCCTTATGTAAATGCGTATTTTCCATTGGAGAGTAGGTTTTATGAAAATATAAATCATTTTTTGACGAGAGCCTTTTCGATATTTGCCTTACTTTCTTTTTTGGTGATCGTAATTTACAAAATAACTCATGCCAGTAATCTACTCAAAAAATTCCTCTACAGATCTTTATCTTACTCAATTATCCTCACAATTTTTATTCTAAGTCTGAATTATTATCTGACTTTGGACTACAAAGTTTTAAAGGCAAATATCAATGTGCTTTTAATTGACATTTTATTTCTTTCCATTGTATTTTTATCTTTGATTCAATTTCGATTTATTGCGTTTTATCCAGGAATTCTATCTATTTTTATTTATGGCGAATTACCCAGACTTGTATTTCAAACCATTGCTCCCTCGAACCCCAAAGGAGCGATTGTATTAAAAGAAGAACTCTGGAAAATTTACGAAGTGGAAAATTGGAAAAAATTCCTAAACGAATTTTGGTTTAGTATTATCATAGACGAAACACTCGACAATGCAGTAGAGCATGGCGGTAGACGTTCCGACGACGAAATTACAGTGCAAGTTTTTGAAACCAGTAAGTTTTTGGACATTTATGTGATTGATAGTGGNNAAAGTAAATTGGAATTTTTTAGGAAATGAAGTCAGAGTGCGTGTCTCAAAGAACCCAGAGGACAATCCAAAAGAAGGTTAAAAAAAGAAAAAAACAGTTTTCACATAGCCTAGAGATGATATTTTAAGTAAAAATCCAATAGAGGAATCAAAACGAATGAAAAAAATATTAGTTATCGCTATGTTACTTGTAGCATCTATCCTATTCTCCAATTGCAAAGGGGAAGTTGTAAGCGCCGCAGAATGTGAACCTGTTGTAAACCAAATGTTTATTAACTTAGCTAAAGAGCTTACTCCTGAAGAAGCAGAAAGAGTAAAAGCTATGGAAGGTTCTCTCAAACCAGGTGTTATCAAAGAATGTACTTCTGGAAAATACAAACTAGATTGTTTAAAATCCGCAACGAACATCGCAGCTCTCCAAACTTGTAAACAATAATTTACTTAGAGACAGGTTTCAAACCTGTCTCTACCGCAAAACATAAAATCCTTTTTCATCTGTATAACATCCGTGTTCTCGGAAAGGTCCACCATCTTTCATAAAGTAAATCTTCTGTGCATAACGTTCCCGTTTTTTTATACATCGTAAACAAATATCAAATCGAATCGACCACTCACATTCTTCTGGTCTAAAAATTGGAAACACACGAAGTAGGGGTTTTGATTCCTCTTCTCCTAAGTCCTGTGAGAAAATAGAAACTCCTAAGACAACAAGTAGGATTATTAAAAATTTGCCACCGAGGCACAAAGACGCGGAGGATTTTAGAAATAGTCGTCCTAGCATAATACTTACTTCTATTATCGGTACCCTCGGTGTTAGCGTTAGCGATCGGTGGTAATCTTTAAAAATTCTTTCTTGACTTTCCGCTTGTAAAAACCAAATTAAAACCATGAGCTTAGCATTAAAAGATCGTCAGGCAATTTTTGAAAGAGCATTTCCTATCAGTGTGGAGGCATATCATTTTCTATACAAGCAAGGTCTAATTTCCGAAAAAACTGAACTACTAGAAGGAGTTGTGATAGAAAAAATGCCCAAAGATCCAATTCACGCTAACTTAGTTACAATGTTAGCTCACTTTCTTTATGAAACCATAAAAAATAAATTCCAAGTTAGACTAGAAAATCCCATCAATACTGGTTTTTCAGAACCAGAACCTGATATTGCAATTGTGGCTAATGGAGATTATTCTACCTCTCATCCGAGAGAGGCAAAATTAGTAATTGAAGTTGCAAATACTTCGATTGCACTAGACAGAGCAAAATCTTACATATACGCTAAAGCCAAAATCGAAGAGTATATTATCATTAACCTACAAAATAATATTTTAGAAATTTATACGAATCCAATGGATGGAAAGTATTCTTATACCAAAATTTTGCAAAAAGAAGAAGTTTTTACTTCTACTGTGATTTCGGAAATTTCTTTTTCCCTAAATGACTTTCTTTCAAAAACTTAAAACACTTTAAAGCACGTGAATATTCAAAATTTAAAAATTAAAATTCTTCTTTATACGACTGTTTTTATTGGTTCGATTTTATTACTCGATTGGTTCATTTTCTCCTTTTTGTTTTTAAAATTTCCAAATGAATTGGAGTGGGACACATCTCCCTGGTACAATTTTCTACAAAAAAAAGAATCCATCCAATTTACAAAAGACAAAAAATCCATTTTAGTTACAGGAAGCTCGGTTGCGCTTTATTCTTATTTGCCGCAAGATGTAGACAAAGAACTTTCAAAATCAGGATTTAATTCACAGTCTGAATTTTTTGGGCATGTTGCGATGTCACCAACAGATTTGTATTATTATGCAGACGAAATGATCTCAAAAAAACCAGGCATGATTTTACTCTTAATAAATCCTGGTGATTTTCAAATGGATCATTTTCCAAGGCAAAAAGAAAGTTTCGGCAATTACCATGAAGAAGGAAGAATCCAAGCCTATACAAAACGTCATCCGGTAAAATACTATTATCCTCTAGACTTTTTACGCGATCATTTTCCAAAATTAAAAAAGTCAGAAATTCTTCCTCTACTAACAAAATCTATTCTCTATGTAAACCGCTATCGTAGTTTTGTGGCTGATCCAATTAATGCTTATTTGGAACGACATACTAGAAGTGGAAGAAGTTTTCACAATTACACAGGTTCTAATCTAAATCCAATTCAGTGGCGAAAAGGTTGGACTTTTCAAAACTTTGAGGTAGATTGTAATCTTTTGCAAAAATCACAATTTTCAGAAACATTTTTTATCCCAGAAAAAAATACCGAAATAAGAATCGCAAGCGGTCAGACCGAATTATTTAGAAAGGATTTTTCAAAATCAGGCTGGGAAAGAGTCCAGTTTTCAATTCCCGAAAATTTAAGAGGGGATACTATTCATTTGTCGTTCTTTATTTCAAAAACCGTTAGTTCCAAGGTCATTGACCAAAAAATCTACGGAAAAGAATATTTTTATGGAATTAGACTTTCTCAAAACTTTTGTAAATCAGTAATTGAGAGAGATATTTCCTTTACCCGCATAGACAGCATGGATGACCAAGTTCTGCGTCAAATGTCAGATGAGGATTATGCTGTGGATTATTTTGAGAAAATGTACAAAAATGCAGACCAATATGTTGACAAGGAGAGGCAAATCCTTGTTCGCCCCGAAGTGCAAAGACTGTATCATCTACATAATGTAAAAAAGTTCCTAAACACCAAAGGCAAACACAGATGGTCTGAATTTGACTATCTGGAAAAATCTGCCAAAAAATTTCACGATGCAAAAATTCCATTTGTAATAGTGAATAATCCCGAAAATCCGCTAGAACTTAGCTTATATAAAGATAGCGAATGGTACAAAGACTATTTGGAGTTTTACCAAGAGTTAGCATCCAAGTATGGAGTGAAATTTTATAACAAAAATAATACAATTCCAGAAGTGCAAGATTTTATTGACTCTCATCATCTCACTTATAGAGGCTCTCTTCAAATGTCTCCCGTTTACGCAGAAATAATTAAGGAAAATATTCCATGATGAATACAATTATACAAATATTAGAAAAAACCTATATTAGATATTCTCTATTTATTCTAGTATATACAATCACAACTTTATCAATTTGGAAAAAGTACAATTACAATCCAACTTCCATGATTAATTTCGGAATGGAATTTGCAGTCCAGAACAAAGAAAAAATGCCAGATGGAGCAGTTGTGATATTAGGAAATAAGGATGATTTGGGAGCAGGCTATGATGGTCAAATTTTCTACTTCTATTCACGAACAATCAGCGAATGGAACATGGATTGGCCTAAAGGATTTGATGAAAGTTACCGTGCCCCTCGTATCGGCTACCCGTTATTAGTCGGAGTGATAGGATTTTTTGGAAAAAATGCGTCCATCTTTGGAATGTATTTTGTTAATATTTCCTTGTTTCTCATCTCGTATATACTACTTCGTCGCATGTTAGACGAGGACAAAAAAATACTTTCTATTTTCTATTTGCTGTCTCCTTTTTCACTTGGTAGTTACGCTGTTCTTGTCAGCGATTCTGTTATGGTTTCCCTTGTCATCATTGCGTATTATTTTTACTTAGAAGAGGAAAATCTATATTTTGTGTTAGTAGCAAGTCTTGCCATTTTATGTAAAGAGCCTGCCTTGTTTTTGTTTTTCCCCTTGGGCGTTAAAACCATTTTAGAAAAAAGAATTCCAAAAGCTTTACTCGTTCTCTCCATTCTTATCATTCCAATCATGTGGCATGTATATCTCAAAGTTACTTTTCCAAATTGGCGTGCTACTAGGCTAACGGACTTTATCCTCCCTTTGGAAGGAATTATCACTTATTCTAAATCAATTGCACAGACTTTAAATACTACGACGGATTACAAAGAGTTAGCGCGACTTCTTTCTCGTTTTCCTCTTTTAGTTCTCCTCGTCACTGGATTAGGAATTTTATTTACAGGAAATATGAAAAGAGGAATTGAATTTCGATTAGGAATTGCTCTTGTATTTTTTATGGTTTCAACTGCGAGTTATTATCATTTCTGGTCGGTTTATGAAAATGTTTCTAGAATGTTTACCATTAGTATTCCTCTTTTTATTTTGCTAAAAAATGAAGAAGAAGATACAAAAACAGGAATGTATTTTTTTCTAAGTTTCTTAATCCTAATTCTTTTTCTAGTAAAAGTTACGCTTATACAAAAAGCACAAGGTTATACTATCTGGGGATTTTAATGAGGATTAGAATTTGAAAAAAAATATTCTAGTAATAGGTGCAGGCTCTGGAATAGGGCGAGCATTATTTGAACTTCTCAATACTCTTCCTGAATTTAGAGCATTTGGAATTTCAAGACGAGGGATTCCATTCCAGAAAACACAAATGATAGATTCTGGAGTAAATTATAAGTGTGACTTAACAAACGAAAAAGAAATTGTTTCATTTTTTGAATTTTACCAACATTCTTTTAAGGACATACATGCGATTTACCTCTGTCAAGGTGATGGGCTGTTTGGAAACATTTCTTCTTTATCCAAAGACTCTATAGAAAAACATTTTTCTCTAAACATAATTTCGTCTTTTTTAGTTTTGCAAAAATTTTACTCACTGGTTAGAAATTCTACAGATAGTCCATTTGTGTGTTTTCTTTCTTCTACTGCGGGTAAGATTGGTTTTCCTGAATCAACAGCCTACTGTGCATCCAAACATGCAGTTGCCGGACTTGCCAAATCTCTTCGAGAAGAATGGAAAAAAGACAAAATACGCATATTCACCGTTTACCCCGGTGCGATAAGTACAGAAATCTGGGACAACAGAGAGGGCTTTGATCAAAAAGATATGATTTCACCGGAAGAGTTTGCTGAATATCTAAAGTCATTCTTATACTTACCAGGTTCAATCAATCTAGATGAATCTTATGTGTTACCAATGAAAGGGATTCTCTAAATGTGTAGTCGTTTTTCTCTCAAAAAAAAATTAGCCGAAATCCAAGACCAGTTTAACTTTTGGAATGAACTAGAAGATGAGTATGAAAAAGAAGTATTTTTACCAACAGAAAGAATCCCAGTCATTAGATTAATAGATGATAAAAAGAACAAAATCACTCTTATGCGCTGGGGACTAATTCCTAATTTTATAAAAGACTTTGAAACAATTAAAAAATATTCTATGTTCAATGCAAGATCAGAAAATCTAGAAGAAAAAACCTCTTTTCAAAACTTATTAAATACAAATCGATGTTTAATTCCTGCAAGTGCGTTTTATGAATTCAAAAAGGAAGAAAAGAAAAAGGATAAATACGAATTCACCGTAAATGAAGAATCAATATTCGCAATGGCTGGTCTATGGGATAAATGGATTAACCCCAAAACAAAAGAAGAAATTTACTCCTGCACAATTTTAACCACAACTGCAAATGACATTGTAAAGCCAATTCACGAAAACAATCGAATGCCAGTGATCTTAGAAAAAGAATCATATCACAAATGGTTTAACCCAAATAACCATTATATGAATTGTAAAAAAATTCTAACTCCATATCCTGAATCTAAAATGAAAACAAAAATGATTCCTGCGGCTATTCAACCTTTGTCGCAAAAGAATAAAATAAACTCTTCGGATTTTGCAAATAACCAACTTTCTTTATTCAGTTCATAAGAATATATTTTGAACCAAACTTAGTATGTGTTTTAAGATTAAGAAATATACATTTTTATTTATGTCTTTATTGTGCGTTTACTGTGCGCCTCAAATTTATAAAGCAGAGCCAGGATTTATTCCAATCAAAGATTCACTCAGTTCTAAAGTGGAATATTTCCCAGAGAGAACCAAATACTTAGGATTCAAAGAAGATTTTTTACCAGACATAGATCAATTGTCCCAATTTCCATTTTTGGAATCTTTAGAAATTTCTTCTCCGAAATTCAAAGACTTATCTCAGGTTGGTAAACTAAAAAATCTACAGTATCTAAATTTGAATGGAACGTCAGTTACTTCTTTACTGCCCATTTCCGAACTTACTGGGTTACACACTCTAATTTTAAATGATACGGCTAATTCTGATTTAACTCCCATTTATAAACTAAAAAAAATCACACGATTATCTCTTTTTAGAACTGCAATTAAAGATGTTCAATTTTGTAGACACCTACCTGAACTCAGACATTTGGATATAAGGGAAACTTCTGTTACTAATTTAGAACCTATCCGTGAATCCAAGAAATTACTCGATTTACAAATCGGGAATACCCAAATTCAAAACCTAAAGCCACTTTATAATCTAAAAGACCTAAATTCTTTAGGTATCGACAATACACCTATTTCAGAGTTAGAAATTTCAGAATTAAGAAAGATGTTGCCCTATGTAAAAATTGTTCGACGAGAAAGATAGTTAATCAAATAATTTAGATTCAACATTCTTTATAGTAACTATGTCGCCTACTTGGACTTTTTCCTTTGAGGTAAATGTACCTGTTGAGTCAACTGTTTCTAGAATCGTGATTGGTTTTTGCTTTATAGACGCCAAAGCTCCTTTTTTTACATACCTCATCGCAAGACTCCAAACTTGAAATTCTTGTTCGTTTTCCTTTATCACTATGCCGACTATCGCATGTGTAAACTTATTTTGTTCGGTTATTAAGGATAATTTTTCTGAAATGCCGATAGACGGGCTTATAGTTGTTAACTGCTCATTTACTGTCATTTGCATTTCGAAGTGATCGCAATCAAATCCTTGGATCAAAATCCATCTTAACCCTAATTTTTTAGTAGCATACACTGTACACATTTCTGGTTTTAATTTGTATTTTCCGTTGCCAATTTCTTCTATAAATCCGTGGACTCGAGTTTCTTCCCATTTTTTATTTTCATTGTACGAAAGTTTTGCAAAAGTAAATTTTGTATTTTGTTTGGCTAATTGTAAAAACTCAAATCCATTTCTAAATTCTTTTCTTTCTGAAAACCAGACATCTGTGTGATTCTCTTGTGAAAAAATGCTATTACAAAGTAGAAAACCTAAGGTAAATATTTTTTTAAGATTCATTTGGTAAATCCTTATAACTGAATTGTCTAAACATAACGAGATAACGCAATAGTGTTTTTTTGATCATGTAAATTATTTGACAACCCTATTCAAAGGAATTACTTCACATTATGAACACACCTAGTTTCAGACTATTTTTTATTTCTTTTTGTTTTGTCCTATTTTCTTGTACTCAATCAAGTCCTAACTCCGAAACAAANNAATCGAGATGGAAAAGTTACGGTATTAATTTTAGACATCAAAGATGGAGCAACTGCCTCCTCCGGTTTTGTAGCTGGTTTTGTAGATCCTGTCAATTTTTATGCGGATAATGTCGCTTATTCGATTCGTTCCAATCAAAGAGAAATTTTATTTATGGATGGTGTTGAACTTGTTCGATTGCGAGACAAAGACTTAACTAGCGGCAAACCAGATACTTTCCTCTCAACCCTAGCACATGAATTCCAACATTTAATTCGATTCCAATATTCGCAAGGAGCAGATGATACTTGGATTGATGAAGGGACAAGTGAGGTTAGCAGTGATTTGGCGGGATACGGTCCGCAGAATGCTCGTATAAGTTGTTTTAAGGGAGATGCAAATAGCTCTAGTTCTTGCACTGGTGGGATTGGAAGTTCCAGCCTTGGAAATCCTTCTTTGTTTAATTGGACTAGCACTCTTAAAAATTATGCCTATGCTTATAGTTTTATGAAATACGTTTACGAAAGTTCAGGAATAGATGTAACGTCACGAAATACTTTTTTTCGCCAATCTGTTCAAGGTATAAATGGAACACGAGCGACTAATGCCTATAATCTGATGACTATTTTCATGAACTCACCAAACTTCAACACAAATCTAATGACCTCTGACAGCAAAACTGCATTCAAACGTCTAATGGCATCTTTTCTTGGTCAAGCTGTTGGTTATACAAACTTAAATTCTGTATACTTCGGAAATACTACTGCGGTTAATATTGATTCTGTCCGAACAACGTATCCTTTTTCGTCTACACTTTCTGTTCTTTCCACTCCTACTCCATTTTCTTCGATAGCGAAACCTTCTTCGTTTAGTTTAAATCCTTCCCAAGTAAGTCGAGTCAGAGGACTTACCTCTGGATTAACTTCTGGTTCTAGTGATTTTGTAATTGTAAGTAACGGCAACACAGAATTTGTAATATTTAATGGAGACAATATCGGCTCCAAAACAAATTTTTCTTCAGGTGTTGCGTCTATCGCATCCCTAATCGAATATCCTGAATTAGATTTGTATACTGGCTCTGAAATCGTATGTCCCAATGAACATTTTAAACAAATTCACAACATCGAAAAATCAAAATTCAGTTTGAAACTATACGAACATCAACACAACAATTAATTATGAAACATTGGAGTATTTTTTGTTGGGTTATATTCTTTAACACTTATTTATCGGCTGATGATAGTTATCCGCTCATAAAAAGAGCCGCAGATTTATTTCAAAAAGAAAAACTAGAAATTAAAACCTATAAAGTAACACAGGATGTTACTTCTACTATTAAAGAAAACAAAACCACTATTGTAGAGCAAAGAATACAAACTGGCTATTTTAAAAGTCCAGAGGAATATATTTTTATTACAAAAGAATTGGAACTCAATGGAATCAAACAGATTCTAACAAAACCATTAGTTGAAAGAACTACAAAATCTGAAATAGATTGGTTGTCAAAACTTGGATTAACTTCTCATTCTTTTCAATTATTATCATCTGATAACAAATTAACAAAATATCTTGTGAGTCCGCTTAAAATTCAGGCGGGTTATTATCGAGGACAAATTTGGATTAACCCACAAAATGCTAAGATTGTAAAAATTCTAAAAGAACCTATTATAAAAAAACGAGAAATGATGAAATATTCTCTAGAATTAAATTTTGAGATGAACTATATTTACCAAATGCCTTCGCATACGAATCTCACTGCCGTTTATCAAAAAGATAATTTATATACAGAAGTAAAAGTTGATGTAAACTTTAAAGACTATCAGTTCAACATAGATTTAACCAAAGAACTACCCAAATGAAAACAGGAATCGAACTTGCATAAAATAGTAAGTCTGAAAATCTAGAAGTATCTATTTAGGAAGAGAAAACTATGAACAAAAACTTTTGGCAAAATAAAACAATCGTAATCACAGGAACATCAAGCGGCATCGGAGAAGCGATATTAGTCGCTCTAAAAGATATTCCTTGTACAATATTTGCTCTCGACCGTGAACCCCAAAAACTAGAAGTCTCTCACACCGCAGAAATAATTCCAATCAAATGTGATATTAGCCTTGACTCCGACATACTGAATGTCCAAAAACAAATTTCGACAAAGACAGACAAAGTTGATGTACTTTTTAACAACGCCGGTATCACGACACATGGTCGATTTGATGAGACCGACATCAGTGTATTTAGAAAAACATTTGATATTAACTTCTTTGGAACAATCAATCTCACTTCTAAACTAATCGAACATATCAAACGCGCAAAGGGGGCAATGATTGTTACCTCTACTGTGTCCGGTTTATACGGAGTACCCGCACGAGCCGCCTACTCTTCTTCCAAGTCTGCCCTACATGCTGTCTTTGAGTCTATCCGAATTGAACTTTCTGAATTTGGAGTGCGGTCGATCATTTTTTGTCCCCCTTACACAAAAACAAATCTACGTACATCTGGTCTAACTGGATCTGGAGAAAAACTAAACGACAAACAATATTCTGGAAAACTACTTACTCCCGACCAAGTGGCTAATGCAATGATAGCCGCAGTAGAAAATCCAAAATCACGCCTAGTTACAATGGATCCAAGCGGATTCTTTGTGAAAGTATTACGACTATTTGCCCCTGCTTTTTTAGAAAAGAAAATGTTTGAAAAGTTGTACGATGACTTTCATCACTAAGATAGTTACCAATCATAAACATTAAGCAGAAACTGTGTTTACTATATTATTGTATTCTTCATAGAGAATGCTTTCTTCTTTTCGAATACGATTTCCGAGAGCTGCATATAGAGTTCCAAAGTCTCTCGCAAATTCCATACTTGTNNGCAAATGTATTGAGTAAATCATCTAGGGCTGGGTTTTCTTTTGCGTGAGATCGAAGTAATGGATAGAGTTTCAAGTCTTCTTTTCGTAAGTGGTTGAGTAAGGTATTTTTTGCCTTGATTAAAGCTTCCTTTCCTTTTGGATTTGCAATTCCAAACTTTTTTACTTCTCTAAGAATTTCAGCTAGTTGTGAATGTTCATCTTTTAGTTCATCTATGATAGTTTTCATAAGGAAGAAGATTATCAGAACTAGTAAAATGTTAAATTGATCTAAATCAAAAGTTTATAAAAAAGAGAACTATTTATTTTAGTCAATAAATTGCAAAACTTATGGTTGACGTTTTTTGCCGATAGTAGTAATGTATTTAACCTACACAAAAAGGAGCTTGTACATGTGGTTAAAATTAGGTGACACTGAAGTAATTAATCTAGACTTTGTATCTACCATTAAAAAGAATGCAAATAATCCAACGATTGAAATTATTTATCACGACTTAAATAATATTAAGTCTCTTCCTTTCAAAGGAAATGANNAGAAAAACTCGACCGAGTAAAATCCATAAACCCATTTCAATTGATCTTCTATGGCTCTAAAGCACGTGGTGACGATAGTGATCTTTCTGATTGCAATTTATATTTATTAGCACATCCAACCGATCAACTCAGAGCTAGTTTTATCCAAGAGATTTCAGAAGCTCTAGATTTTTTAGACACAAGTGCTGCTGTAAGTCTTGTTGCTGGTGATTTTGATTCTCTCAGTTATCGGATGCGAATTTTTGAACCGACGGCAGTTCATCTTTGTGAATTAGGACAAGTTGTTTATGGAAAACACCAACTAGAAACAATCAAAAAAGAATGGGACTCAATTAAACAAAAAGGATTTCAGCGCAAAATCATTGTTAACTACTTAGACAATCGCTGCAAATTTTATAAAAGTATAAAATCTAAAAACACTAAAGAAGATATTTCTAGAATAGAAAGAATCATTTCGCTCAATTTACAAATGTGGATTTTTAATAACATAATAGATATTAGCCCCACGGAAATTTGTTTTATGGATATTCCAAATCGGCTTTATTCGCTTGTAAAATTTCTTTACAATAACGAAGCAACTGACGACGTAAATTTACTCATCGAAATTTATAAAGAAATTCACGAACTCAAACAGACCATTCGAATGACTCTTCCCTACTCTGAAGATAATCTCAGTCGTATCAAAGAGTCCATTCAAATGATCCAAGGTTTGAGTAATACAATCACAAATCGAGTTTAATTTTGATTGTACAATGCTTGGATTTGAGCAGATGTCAGAGCACGTCTATAAACTCTGACATCATCCAATCCACCTTGGAAGTAAGCAGTTCCTAAATCCAATCCAATCAAAAAAGGTGCTTGGCTAACAAAACTTGTAGTCTGCGTTATGGATTGTAACAAAACCCCATTTACGTAGAGACTCATTGTGGCACCGTCATAGACACCTGTAACTAAATTCCACTTTCCGACAAAATCAGCAGGATTGATAGTCTGTGTTAGGGAAACTGTTCCCGCGGAGGTTGTGGTTGTAAAAACAAGTTGCGAGTTATTTTGGAATTTTAGTTGAAACTCGGGGCTAGAGCCTTGGCTAATAAACGCATGAGAGTTGGTTATATCACTTGGGGCAACCCATGCACTGAACGTCCCTTTATCGCCAGTCATCGGAACTCCCGAATAAGTCATACCCGCGCCGTATTCAGTGAAAAATATCGCTCTGGCATTTCCAAATATATCCATCGTCGGATTGATTATTCCTAAAATGTCGTTGTTTGCGCCAAAAAAGAAATTGCTTGGATTTGTTAAAGTTTGATTGAAGCCCCAATAAAGTTTTATGTCTGTTCCTAAATCTTCGCCTGAACCTGTTACAGAAAAAGGAAAGGGACTTTGAACGGTATCGTTACTTGTTATGGATGTGGATGCAGTAAAGGAACTTACTGAGTCTGCCTGAAAACGCACTTGAAAAACGCTAAAATCACCAGGAGCGACTGTCGCACTTGGTTGGGTCAATACCGAAAAACGTGGATCGGAGAATGTGATAGGAAGTGTGATGGTCAAATCCGTTCCTCCTGCATTCACAATTGTAAACTCTCCCGTTTTGCCTGTGCCTCCATAAAAACCTCCTGCCACTACTCCAACACTTCCCTGACTAACACTTGCATTTGCATCTAAAAAATCCCCTTTGGGATCAAACACCCACATCTCAGGAGGAGAACCAGCAAGTACTGCAAATTCACATCCGGCAGCTTTTGTATCTGCATCGCAAAAAAATAAATCATCAGCAGTACTTGCAAATTCATCATCATAAGAATCATATTCGGACAAAGCATTTTTAAATGCACCTGACAAAAAATCATCCGCAGCGTTTGCATCTGCTACAACTCCACCTAAATCGTCTTGGGATAATGCAACCGGCTGGTTTGTGTTTGGGTCAATTTTTTTCCCATTAAATCGTCCATCGGAAAAATCCTCTTCCATAAAATTGATTACCTTCTCAAAATCTTCAGCCGTCGAACTTCCATTTGCAACTCCGCCTCCTCTTTTGTCGGCTAATATTGCTATACTTCCTAGTCGGAGCGCATAACTCGGATCAGCCGGATTAGCACCTTCTAACGAAAATGTAGATTTATTCCGTTTTGGGAAAAAGGAATTTGCAACTTCGTCATTTGCTTTTTCGAGTAGAGAGGCTGGTGTGTTCACTCTTAGTTCTACCTTTTCTCGGTTTGTTCCTGGGCTTTCACTTTGATTGACTTTGTAAAATACTTTACTTTTTACGCGCGCACCTCCATTGATTGCGCTTAACGCTGAAAATCTTCTGGCAGCCATTCGAGTAAAGGGAGTTACGTTTGCTGTTTTTGTTCCACCTGTTGAAGTAGTTGGTGGTTCATTGATAATAGCCATTAAACTATTTGTTCCCGACCATGCGGTTGGTGTTCTAGTTTTTGTAGTTGGGGAAAATACTTCAATTTGAGAACCATCGGATGGAATTACTACAACACAAAGAGTTGAGCCTGTTTTGCTATAACTCAAAGTGTATCTTCCACTCGCATCTGAGGTTGCTGTTGCAATAGCAACTCCATTAACCGAACCATCCTCATTTACACATTTGCCATTAGTCGGGGTAGGAAATACTTGGACTTTTGCATTGGAAATAGATCCAGGTCCTTTGACAGTCCCCTCTATAGAGATTCTGTTCGGAAGGGAATTACTCAGGTTAATCGCTCTTAGCCACCTTCCCGCTAAAAATGCTATCTCTGATTGTTTGTTTTCTGAACCTTTATCACTACAAAAAGTCAATCCTAAAAGTATAACGAATACGAGAATAGAAACATATGTATTTTTCATTTTATAAACCCCACAGCATTTAGATTTTCTTAGCCCTAAGTTAACACTGCTACAGCTTTACAATATTTCAAGCACAATAACGGGACTATGCAAAAGCAACAATTAAACAATCAACAAAATCTATTCAGATTTTTTAATGCTTCTTGGATATGGTTTCTTGTATGCGCTTTTTTTCTAAGCTTTCTAGCATAATCTAGTGAATCAGAAATATCTTTTCTATCCTTCCATATCCCTGCAAATTTTGCTATACTCATTCTTCATTCTCAATTCTACATTTTTTTTAATGAGACAAACGGCATGTTTTTTTCATACTGTATTTAAATAAAAGCATTGAAGAAACGTAAGTTTAATTATATACTGATTCTATTTAATCGTTGCGCAAGATTTTATCTAAAAGCGAATCAGTATATACCATTTCGACATATATGAAGTTGTAAGACGCAATTCTTTTTGAGAAATGGTATAACATAGAGATTATGAGAGGTATTTTTATGAGTGTATATATGGCGATTTCTCTTTTTGTGATTTTTGCTTGTGGAATTTATTTTCTTGTTATGGGTATGACTGATATTATTTCCCACAACACAGAAAAGCAAATCAACAGCATGACTGAAATTCTCTCTCATAATATTGAAGAAAGAATCCTAAAAACTGAAAAATTGCACAAATGAGTTATCGTAAGTTATTAGTAATTCTTTCAGGTATCTGGTTAGGATTGGGAATTGTACTCCTTTCAACCTATGCTGAATGGAAACAAGTCAGTGAATACATAAGTATGATAATGGGCTGTATTGGTTTTGTAATTGCCGTCTATGATTTTATTACTAGAAGAATGTAAAAGGCGTCTTTTTATTTCCCAAGATTAACCCACGCCCATGGGCAAAAACACATATTCTCGAATTCGCGAAGACGAGGTTACGTAACCTCGTCTTCGCATAATACGCCAAATCCCCAAATGTCCAAGGCTACGGTCCAGAGACACAACGCACATAATAGGGGCTAGTCTTAAGGTCGTTGACCACAACGCCATTGGCGAAATAGACAGGCCACGCAGCGGTAGTACTAGGCGCGTAGGTAGTAGAACTCCAATAACCGCTGGCAACAGTAGCCGGGAAAGCTGTGGTATCAATGGTTGCCCCACTTGCCTTAGTTGTATCCACAATTGTCTTTAACTCATTGACCTGCGGCAAACGCCAAGTTTTCCCAGCTACAAGGCTCAGTCCACTGCAATAGGTGATTGCATCTGACCAAGTTGCAGTTGTTGCTGTTCCCGAACAATCTGTTGCACCTTGTCCTCGGCTACATTTCTGCCAAATAAGACCTGTTGCATTGTCTTTCACAGTTCCGTCAGTGTTATCCGTAAACGGAGCCGCTTCTATTTGCAGAGCAAATAGAATTAAGAATGCAGAATTAAGAATTAAGAATTTATTTTGAAACATTTTTGTTTCTCCTTTTGTTTGTAGATATTTGTGAATTATAAAATAATTCCAGTTGTATAGGGTGAATTTGTGTTTGCCGAAAGATTGGCATTCTGATTTTTACATGTTCTACAATCTGATCTGATTGTGTAAAGATTATGTAGGATGTATAGTTTTGGTTGCAGTACCTTACTACTTTCCTTAACCAGTTTTTTGCGTATTTCGTTTTCTTAATGGGAAATCCATATGTGGTTAGAATCCCTCTGTATTTTACTTTCAGTTGAAAGTGTTTTGCCACTTCTGCAAAGCCTTCTCCATAGAGTTCGATTGCCCTACTTAATGACCATGAAACTCGTAGGCGTTGGTTAGGGGTCGTAGGAACTGCGTCGGTCATTCCAAATTCGGACAGAGCGTCCCAAAATCCTAAGAGGTCTAGTTGGAATAAAAAGGTGAACACCCAACAGCGAGATTTTCCAAAGGCGAGAGCAAGTTCGCCAATTTCGATCCAGTCAGGATTAGAAACACGAAAGCTAACACGTTTAAGTTCAAGTCCTTCTTCTTGGTATTCGGTTTTAATTTTTAAGTTTGAAATAGCTTTAAAATGTTTTTCGTTGAAAGTATATAAAGGAATATTTAGTGCGATAGCAGTATGTCCAATTAGACAATCAACAAAATCTATTCAGATTTTTTAATGCTTCTTGGATATGGTTTCTTGTATGCGCTTTTTTTCTAAGCTTTCTAGCATAATCTAGTGAATCAGAAATATCTTTTCTATCCTTCCATATCCCTGCAAATTTTGCTATATCTTTGCCAGTCTTTGGGCTACCATTTCTAACAAGAGTAGCACCATTCGTTGCCGTTCCAGAGCAATCCGTTGCACCTTGTCCTTTTATATACAATTTCTAGTGAATGTACGGCTTTCTTCTGGATAGCTGATTGAACAGTAATCTTTTACAAACATTTACTAGCCATCCTGATTCTCCTTGACAGCGAATCCCTCTTTAATAGAATTTCTATTATGAAAAATGGTGGGATTTTAGAAATAAATCAGCACGTCTATAAGGATGCAATTATTTTCTTTGCAAATAATTTAAAGTCTACATTGTCCGACAACCTAATTCAAATAATACTGTTTGGATCGCAAGCAAGAGGAGAATCGAATAAAGATTCTGATTATGATTTTTTAGTTATCCTTAAAAAAAAAGATAAAGAGTTTATAAAAAAACTTAGAGCAGTTGAATTAAATTTTATGGATACATTTGATTCACTGGCAGCTTGTCTTGTTTATGAAGAAACAGAATGGGAAAAAAGAAAAAATTTTCCCATTGGAAAAAATATTCGTCGAGAAGGCATCATTTTATGATGAATGGCGATGAAGTTCTTGCACTGATCTCCAAAGCAGAAAGCAAATTCAAAACCGCTGGGATTGACTTAGATAATGGTCAGTTTGAGGATTCAATCTCCCGTTCCTATTATTGTGCATTTCATTCAATTTCAGCATTGTTGTTATCCAAAGATTTGAGTTTTTCTTCACACAATCAGACGATTGGGAATTTTAATAAGGAATTTGTAAAAACAGGAATATTTTCTAAAGACTACACTGAAATATTACAGAGCTTATTTGAAGATAGACAATCAAGCGATTATGATGCATTGACTACTTTTACAGAAGAAAACGCAGAAGAAAGCATGAGAATAGCACAGAAAGTTTTGCACGGCGTAAAAATTTATTTAGCAATTGAGTGAAGTCTTTTTCATCGGCTACATAGTATTTGCCCCAAGGGTACTGATAAATTCACACCCTTGGACAAATACGAATAATCCCCTCTCCGGTATAGCGTCTTTAGGTGCGGCTTAGAAGTTTGCTAAACACATAACTTGTCGCCTTCCCATAATCCGGCAGGGTTTCCAACTCCTGTCTAGTCGGTAGCCGCCAAGTTTTCCCAGCCAAACTCAAACCGCTACAATACGTTCCTGCATCTGCCCATGTGGCTGTGTCAGTAACTCCCGCGTCATCAGAACAAGTTCCGTCGTTGTTCCTACCTTTAAAGCATTTCTGCCAAAGTAGTCCGGTTGCGTTGTCTGTTACTGTTCCGTTACCGTTGTCAGTGTAGCTTCTCGCTACTCCGGTTTGATTGGTTCCGTTATCACCGGTAGCATACACAGTAGTTTGTCCAGTTTGTAAAGGCGGATAACTAAAAACGCCGCTTAAAGTTGCTACGGAACTATCAACAAAACCAGACTTTGTTGCAAATGCTTTTACTGTTTTGCCTGCTAGACTCCAGATATGAACTGCTGTGCTGTATAGAGTTGAACTGGTCGTTGGTGTACTTCCATCTATGGTGTAATAGATATTTGCCAAAGCTGTGGTTGTGCTAATCGTAATATTTTGTGCTGTGTTGTAATGCCCTGCTGTCGGACTAAACGTAGGAGTTGCAACTACAGAAGGATTTGTGGTTGCGGTTACTGTTGTGTAGACAGCTTTATTTCCTGCTTCGTCTCTTACTATGACATTGAAAAAATAAGTCGTCGAACCGGACAAGGCAGTTATATTTTTGGTGGAGATATCGGTTGTATAAGTTCCTACGGCTGTTCCATTGGCTTCTATGTTGGCAACTGTGCTTAGGTTATTGGATGTGGAATAATAAACCAAGTATTGTAGATTGCTGGCTGAACTTACTGTATCCGTTCCCTTTGTCCAGTTTAACGTCAAGGAAGTGGCTCCGATATTTGCCGTGGTGAGTGTTCCGCTTGCTCCAACTGTCGGTGCTGTGGTGTCTGCAACAACTCCCGTTGTAAACGTCCATGAGTAATTGGAAGCTAACGCATTGTTAGAACTGTCCTTAATCGCAGTTGTCAGAATGGCTGTATAAATAGTTCCTCCAGTCAGATCAGCATCGGGATTGAGTGTTGCGGTGTTGCCGTTTAAGGAAATTGCACTTGGGATATTGGTTGCTCCTTGCCTTAAAACAAAGCTAGTCGCCGAAACCGAGGAGCTTAAAAGTGTTTCCGAAAGATAGTTTTTTCTAGAGAGTCACTACTTCATATTCGTAATTGACGATATTGCGGTTATCGCGCGAAAACTCTACGCCGATTAGGTAAATCTCGTTAGCCGCACTCGATAGATATTTTTCGTAATACTTTTTTTCTTTGATTTGGGAGAGGGCTGAGCCTGTTTCTGTGAGTTCGATTACTTTAAATTCNNCAAAGAAGGAATAGAAAATATTCTTCAGTCCTTGCAGATCATTTTTGGAAAGAGTTTCATAAACAGATATTTTGATTTTGTTTACTCTCGATCCTATTCCCGAAAGAGAGGAAAGGATAACTGACGTTAAACTCTTCTTTACTTCCATATTAGGAAATGCTAATGTATAAATAATTTCTTCTTGGAATCTTTCCTTTTTTTGGATCGTCAGATAACCAGTCTGAAACAACAATACTTCTAACTCAATACTATCCACATCAAAAGCCC